>JBIIPL010000008.1:0-22063 GCA_044342645.1 Candidatus Planktophila sp.
CACAATTAGAGTTGAATTTGCTGATGGTTCAGATATTCCAGCCACAATTGTCGGACGTGATCGTGTTTATGACATCGCGGTGTTACTAGTCAAAAAAGGAAACTTGCCCGCAATTTCTCTAGGTGATTCATCTAAAGTTAGCGTTGGAGATGAAGTTCTAGCTATCGGTTCGCCTCTCGGGCTGGCCAATACAGTTACGCAAGGAATTGTTTCAGCGCTTAATCGCCCGGTTACGGCTGGTACTTCTGACTCAATTTCATATGTCAACGCTATTCAAACTGATGCGGCAATTAATCCTGGAAACTCAGGTGGTGCGCTAGTTGATGCACAAGGCCGAATTATTGGCGTTAACTCAGCGATCGCAACCTTATCTTCAGGCGCAGCCAGTGGAAGCATCGGACTTGGTTTCTCAATTCCAATCAATGAAGCAAAACGAGTTATCGAAGAAATTATTGCAACCGGCAAATCAACTCGACCAGTGCTCGGCGTCGTTTTTGATGATGTATCGGCAGAAACTCAAGCGAAAATTATTCAGCTGACACCTGGCGAAGGTGCAATCAAAGCAGGAATCGTCGTTGGATCAATCATCACTTCAATCGATGGAGTTAAGATCTCAAACCGCGATGCTGCGATCGTAAAGATACGTTCGTATGCACCCAGTGCTGTTATAACAGTGGTCCTAACGCTGCCTGATGGATCGAGCAAGAGCTACAAAGTCACACTCGGCTCTGCTCCAGCAATTTAATTAGCAAATTGCTATTGGGCTCAAATGTGATTGTTACCTAGAACAAGGTAACCTTTTCCTATGGCGCTCTTTCGTTTACAACTTTCCTTACCTGATCGACCAGGGGCTTTAGGTCTATTGGCTTCGGCCATAGGCGCAGCCGGTGGCGACATTAGAGGATTGGTAGTTGTTAAATCAGAAGGTGGCCGTGGCTTTGATGATGTAACAGTTGCAGTGCCAGGATCTGACCCAACAGATTTATTAGAAGTTCTGGGATCAATTGGTGGTGTTGAAGTTTTATCTGTTACAGCGGTGGAATAACTACATCTCGCAGTTGTCCAGCAGATTGTTCAGGCTTTAGATCCATAATAAAAGCGCCCATCGCCGACTCGCTACCTGCTAAATACTTTAGCTTTCCAGGCGCGCGACGCACGCTTGTGATCTGCCAATGCAACCGCAATAAATCTCGACCTTCGCGCACTGGAGCTTGATGCCACGTTGCAATGTAAGCCATTTCAATGCCAAATACACCATCGAGTCGTTGCATAACCTCGAGGGCAATTTCTGGAAAGGCATCAGATTGTTCGGGGGAGAGTTGTGCAAGGTCGGCAACGGGTTGCAGTGGAGCTACGTGAATTTCAAATGGATAACGCGCAGCGTACGGAACAAAGGCAACCCAGTATGCATTTTTTGCAATTATGCGATCGCTATCTTTTAACTCACGAGCAACAACATCATCGAAAAGGATGCGACCAGTATTTTCAAAATGTAATTGCGCAACGGCAAGCATCTTTTGAACACGTGGTGGAAGATAAGAGTAGGCGTAGATCTGGCTATGCGGGTGCGAGAGAGTAACGCCAACTTCTTCGCCGCGATTTTCAAACGGTGCAATGTGATGAATGTAGGGCTCTTGGGATAGTTCTTGCACTCGATCCTTCCAGGCCTCAAGTAATACGCGAACACGTTGCGGAGAAAGTTCTGCAAAAGAGCACTGGTGGTTGTCGGTAAAAGTTACAACTTCGCACTTGCCGGCTGCAGAACCAGGATCGGTTTCAGTTCCGACCAAATCTGGAATTGCCCAATCACCTTCTGGGCGGCGCATTGAAGGGGATCGATTATCAAAGACAACAACTTCATAATTTGAATCAGGTACTTCTGTTAAGAGATCGCCTTTGGTTGGGCAGAGCGGGCACAACTCTTTAGGAGGCAAGAAGACTCGACCCTGGCGATGTGCAGCCATTACGACCCATTCATTTACCAGTGGATCTAATCGAAGTTCACCTATCCCCGGTTGTTCTTCGGGTGGGCGTTGATCTTTAGCGCTTCGAGCTTGCCCTTGAGTGTCGTAGTAACGAATAGTGCGCCCATCGGCCATCGCTAAATCAGTGCGCGTTATGCCCGCACCAATTTTCTTTACCTGGGTCATAGTGGATAACTCTACGGGTTACTCAACCCAATTGAGAGTTCGCGCAACCGCTGCCTTCCAACGCGCCGCACCAACGGCGCGTTCTTCTACAGTTTTACTTGGTTTCCAACGTTTTGATTCACGCCAATTGGCTTTAACTTCATCAATTGATTTCCAATATCCAATGGCCAATCCTGCTGCATATGCCGCACCAAGGGCGGTAGTTTCTGTAATCAGTGGGCGCACAATTTCGATTCCCATTACATCGGCTTGAAGTTGCATACATAATTCGCTGGCAGTGACTCCACCATCGACGCGCATAAGCGCAGTAGCCACTCCACTGTCAGCTGCCATTGCATCCAAAATTTCCATTGTTTGATAACAGATCGCCTCCAAAGTGGCGCGAGCCAAGTGGGCTTTGGTTGCTGATCGTGTTAAGCCGACAATTACACCGCGAGCATCGCTGCGCCAATACGGAGCAAATAGTCCAGAAAAAGCTGGAACAAAGTAGACGCCTGCGGTATCTGAAACCGAACCTGCCAAAGAATCCATTTCAGAAGCGTTAGTAATTATCTCTAGCTCATCACGAAGCCACTGAATTGCTGATCCAGTCACTGCGACCGAACCTTCAAGGGCATAAATTGCAGGTTGATCACCAAACTTGAAGCAAACCGTGGTTAACAACCCGTGCTTTGAGCGCACTATTTCTGTGCCAGTATTTAAAAGAGCAAAATTTCCAGTTCCGTATGTCGTCTTAGAACTTCCCTTTTCAAAGCAAGCTTGCCCAACCATTGCTGCATGTTGGTCACCTAAAATTCCGGTAATTGGAATCTCTGCCCCAAAGGGCCCATCTGAGCGAGTTGATCCGTAGCGCTCAGAAGAAGATTTAATTTGGGGAAGGACTTCTAGCGGAATTCCAAAAATTTCAAGAAGATCTTTATCCCAATCCAAGGTCTGCAAATTCATTAACATTGTGCGCGAAGCATTAGTTACATCCGTAATATGAATGCCACCAGTTAAGTTCCAGAGCAACCACGAATCGATTGTGCCAACCCGCAACTTGCCTGCCGCCTTTGCCTCTTTTACAGATTCAACGTTATTGAGAAGCCAATGAATTTTGCTCGCTGAAAAATAGGGCGCAATAGCCAATCCGGTTCGGTGAATTAAATCCCGTTTAACATCATCACTTAATTGATTGAGAAAATCGGCGGTTCGGGTATCTTGCCAAACTATGGCGTTGTGTAAAGCAGCCCCGGTGTCGCTATGCCAAGCAACGATGGTTTCACGCTGGTTTGTAATGCCTATTGCCTTGATCTCTGTCGGGGAAATATCACCCGATGCGATCGCCTTGCCAATGACTTCTTTCGTGTTTAACCAAATTTCGCCAGCATCGTGTTCTACCCAACCTGGCTTAGGGGTGAATTGCTGATGTTCTTTCTGGGCCGAGGCCACAACAGAACCGGAGGAATCGAAGATCATGCAACGAGTGCTGCTCGTCCCCTGATCCAAACTTGCAATGTATGACATATCCTTAAGCCTACATCTACCACCTAAAAAACAGTATGGGGCCAGAAAAAACGTGTTTACTTCGCAGTTAAATCCCACACAACGAGTTTCGGCGCTGAAATCTTTAGCTTTTGAAAATTTCGATGTTTTGGTAATTGGTGGGGGAGTAACTGGAGTTGGTGCCGCACTTGATGCCGCATCACGAGGATTAAAAGTTGCCCTGGTAGAGAATCAAGATTTCGCAGCCGGCACATCCAGTCGCTCCAGCAAGTTAATTCACGGTGGACTTAGATATCTCGAACAATATGACTTCAAATTAGTACGCGAAGCTCTGCGCGAACGAGAGTTAATGGTTACTTCGCTAGCGCCACATTTAGTAAAGCCAGTCGGATTCTTATATCCACTTCATGAAAAGTATCGCGAACGTACTTACGTAGGTGCAGGGCTAGCTTTATACGACATTTTGCGTGGGTTCCAACGCGCTTTGCCTTGGCATAAGCATTTGAGTGAAAAGAAACTTGCCGCAATTGCTCCATCTTTACGTGGTGATTTGATCAATGGGGCTATTAAGTATTTTGATGCGCAAGTTGACGATGCCCGCCACACTCTTGCGATAGCGCGCACCGCGGCACGACATGGCGCAGTAATGGTGACTCGTGTGGAATGTGAAGAATTAGTACGCGAGGGTAAGCGGGTTGTCGGAGCCAAAGTTAGAGATTTAGTCTCTGGCAAGAAAATTACAGTCTCCGCAAAGGTCACAGTGATGTGTGCCGGTGTTTGGAGCGATAAACTTCATGAAAACTTTGGAATTAAACCTGGATATAAAGTTGCAATGAGTAAAGGTGCACATATTGTGTTGCCAAAGAGTGCGATTAAGTCAGATGCCGGAATTATTCTAAAAACCGCCGAATCAGTTCTCTTCATAATCCCTTGGGTAGATAAGTGGATCGTTGGAACAACTGACACCCCTTACAAGGCAGACCGAACTAGCCCTGTTGCGACAAAAGAAGATGTGGAATACATAGTCGAACAAGCCAATCGAGTTTTGCAACCTAAGATAAAAGTTTCCGAGATTATTGGTGTTTATGCTGGCTTGCGACCATTAGTTGCCAACGCAAGTAATTCCAACACAACCAAACTATCCCGCGAGCACACTGTAGATCGCCCTGTTCCGGGATTTGTAAGTATTGCCGGTGGTAAATACACCACTTACCGAATTATGGGAAAAGATGTTATTGATCTTGCGGTAAATGATTTACGCAGAATCGTTGCCGAATCCGTGACCGAGAAACTGCCAGTGATTGGCTCTGATGGTTATTTTGCACTCGAGCAGCAGAGCGCACAGCTAGCTGAAATTAGTGGCTTATCGGAGACGACGATCAATCACCTACTGAGCCGTTATGGATCTTTGATCAGCGAAATACTTGAACTTGTATCTGAAGACAAGACTTTGGCCCAACATTTATCACCCGATCTTCCATATATAAAAGCCGAAGTAATTTACGCAGTAACGCACGAAGGTGCTCAAAGCGTTGAAGATGTTCTATCTCGCAGAACTCGAATTGCTTTTGAAGCAAGCGATGGTGGGGATTCATTAGCTCTTCCCGTCGCCACGCTGATTGCACCAATTTTAGGTTGGGATATGGCAGATAAAAAGAAGTCCGCCGCCGAATTCTCCAAGTCGCTTAAGAACGAGCGCGCCGCCTTAAATAAACTGCTTACGAAAGTTCGTTAATTCTTGATTTGATACTTGCAACCATCGGTCACAGGTTTTTTGCTTGGAGCTGGAGTTGGCTTTGGTGTAGTCGTTGGTGAAACCGGAAGTGCTTGCCCAATAGCAAACTCAATTGGTAATTTGCTCACAGCGTGTGTACCGGTTGCATCAACAAATCCGATATCACCTGTCCACGCACCTTCTGGAATCCCCCTAATACTCAATTTCCAAGATCCGCTTGTTGCCCGCACGACAGTTTGGGTGGGCTTGGGATTAATCGGCGTTAGCGAATTTACATAGAATCGAACGGTGCCGGTTACTACTGGTCGGCCATCGGGTCTGGTGACATCAACTTCCAAACTCACGGGTTTATCAGCGGTAGAAAACTTTACATTTTTATATGTAAGTGACGTAGCTTCATTCTTGGGCATCTGATCTGCAACTTCAGGAATCCATCTTCCCTTAATTAAATCTGCAAAAGTTGATGGGCTGCCACGGAAGACATTTAAATCTAAGCGACTTCCAGGAACACCATATTTAGGAGCGATACCGCAGGATGAGTATTGCCAAATTGTCCAAGTAGATGAGCAATTTGCGGTCGTCCAAGAGTGGACGTAACAACCTCCATCTTTTATCCCGGGCTGGGCCAATGGATCGGCTGGATTGATCGCATATTGAGCCAACCACAATGGATATTGGCGCAACTCTTCATCACGAACCATCGCACCTTCCAAGAAACTTGGATATGAGTAAATAATAGGAGTGCGATCTGTCTTCTCTTTAACAATCTTTAAAAATGTTTTCGCCCATAAAGTTATTTGTGATTTTGGCAGATATCTTGCGCAAGTCTTTCCAGATAGTCGCACACAGTTGTTTTCCAGATCTAAGGCATATGGCATGTCGCGTTCGTTATACCCACCCAGTGCACCCAAGCGCCAAAGCGCTTTCTGTGCCTGAGTCTGTGCATCAACAATGACTTGCTCATTTGTCTTAACATCTGGCAAGACCGCGTAATGGTAAAACCCAGTGTAGATACCCGCCGCTTGTGCCGCGAAACGGTCCATTATTACATATTTAAGCGCAAGGGCATCGGCCTCATCCCGAGTATCTGATGCCTTGATGATTACAAATCTAATTCCACCCTTATACATCTTTTCAAAATTTATTGGAGCGTCGTTTGGATGCTGCCAGCGACTTATATCGGCGCCATGAATTCTTCCACCAGGACCAAATTGATCAATAACCGTTAGCGCGGATGCGTTAGAAATCTCAGGTATAGATCTAACGGTTATTGACTTAAAGCTTGAGTAAATATATTTACTGCCAATTTTTGCTTTGGCGCGATATTTAACTTTGGCATCTAGCGCAGTTGCAACCGCAGTTATCTGCCAAGTTCCAACGCGGGCGGTTTTTGATGAGAAACGAGTGTCTTGCCACTTTCCATCTAACTCAATTTGTACAGATACTTTAACTCCAGACTTTGCAGGCTTCAGAGTTCCGTATAAAGTCACAATTGGTTCATCCCCACCTGGGGTTTGCTTTAGCGACATGCTTATCTTAGAAGTAGCAGCTTCGGATGCGATTACTTGTAATGAGAAGAAACCTAAACTCAGCACGATGAAGAACACTATTTTTTTCATCAAATTTCCTCGATCTTAACTTCGAGATTCAAAGTGGATTTGATTGATGTGATTAAAGAGTTCTGCAGCTTTTCTCGAGTAGGTGAGTACTCATGCCCACCTGAGAATTTGCGTGCATCTGAAAAATCGAGTGAGAGTTTGACGCCATCAAAGTCAGCCAAGCGAGCATCAAAATATGCGATCCAAGCAACCCGGTCGTGGCTCTCTAAATCATCGAGCACATCATTCCAGCGGCTGCGCAAGTCAGCGAGAGAGAGGTGCGCATCCATGCCGCAAACTTTACTGGGTTAGGCAATCAAGGGTTGGCTAGTGGCGCGGTGAGCCGATCCATTTGAAATATTCACCAGTTAATACGACCCGAAGGTTTTGCGCTCTATCCGGAGCAACTTGTAAATGCTGTGCAATGCGGGCAACAATCTGTTCAACAGATTTTTCACTGACAAAACGTACCTTTGCGATTTCTGAGTTGCTTAAACCTCTTGCAAGTAAGCGGTAAGTTTCAATTTGAATATCAGTGAAGTCGGTAAGGATGCTACGAAAAGCATTCTCATGCAGCGAACCATGGCTATCGATCCAAGACATCTTCTTCTTTTCATTTATCGCAGCCAGAGAATTCGATATCGCATAACTCACGACTGACAAATCAGATACAGACTTCTTCAATATGACTTGAGAGCCCAAAGGTATTTGTTTCTCTACTAAACCAAGCAGGCGAAGATCTGGACAAGCTGTCATCAAGACGACACCAAGAACAGGGTTTACTTTGCGAAATTTGTTAACTAAATCGAGCGCTTCTTCACCGGCAAATTGAAGATCAACGAGAACAACTTGTGGTGAGAGAAATTTATATAGGTTCTGGGCAATTTCTTCAGTGTGAGCTTCCGCAACAACATTTATCGCGTGTAAGCGAAGTGCTGCACTGAGAGTTGCCAACTCAAATGCATCATCACTTGCAACTAAAACTGTTGGGGATTTGTTCACACCTAAAGGTAACCCTGATTGGTTACCCGCGTGAGTTGAATTGATTTAAAACCAGAATTATGGGGCTACCCCTACTTTAATATTTTTTGCAAGGCTGAAGGGATCGAATCAATGATTTGAGATGCTGATATAGGGCAATCCTTAGATACAGTTACCGCAGCAAAGTTGTGAATGAATGCACCGCTCGCTGCAACTGCTGCAAGATGATCTGGATCATTTAATATTTCAATGTAATTAGTTGCAACAAGTGCGCCAATAATTCCAGCAAGCACATCACCCGATCCAGCAGTTGCAAGCCATGGTGTTGCTTTAGGCAGTTCGATTAATGACTTGCCATTAGCTACTACCGTGTTTGCGCCTTTCAGCAAAACCACAACGCCAAGATATTCACTGGCCTTTACCGCCCATTTTCGCGGATCTGCTTCGATCGCTTCAGAGGTAATCGAAATTCCGCGTTTATTTAGCAATCTCGCTAATTCGCCTGCGTGGGGAGTTATCAAAGTTGGTTGTAAAAGTTTTCCGGCCAGGTCAAGTGCGCCCGCGTCTAAAACAGTAGGAACAGTTTGAGTCTTGAGTAATTTAAACCAGCGATGCCGCAGCCAGGTCGTGTAATCACTATATTTGTTTTCACTAATTCCAGAGCCCGCAACCCAAGCATCAACTTTTCCGGGTTGAACCAACACTTCTGGAGTCGAGTGCAGTACTAGATGAGCCAAACCAGATGAGCTGTGGAAACGAAGCACGCCCAATCCAGTTGCGATCGCGGCGCGAGTAGTCAGAACGGCCGCACCTGGATATTGCGCCGAGCCCGTGATCATGCCGAGAGTCCCGCGCGAGTATTTATGATCTATTTCGCTGGGTATGACAATACATTTTTTAGTATCGCGGACACTCCACTTTTGACTCTTCATAAAAGCCATCTTAGACCTTCTTGGAGATTGCGAATTTTGCAAGTATTGTCACCAATATGGAGAAAGTACGCTGGGGATTTATCGGCGCCGGCAACATCGCAAAGGTCGCCTTATATCCAGCACTGCTAAATTCTAAAGAAGCTGAGATTTATGCCGTTGGATCAAGAGATTTAGAGCGAGGAAAATCTCTATCTCCTACTGGTCTGGTTTATACAGATTACGACAAATTACTTGCCGATCCTAAAGTTGAAGCAATATACATTTCGCTACCAAATTCATTGCATATCCCGTGGTCAATTAAAGCTATGCGCGCAGACAAACATGTCCTCTGCGAAAAACCTGCCGCAATGGATGTTGCAGAACTAAAAGAGGCAATTGCGGTGGCTAATGAAACTGGACTTATCTTTATGGAAGCGAGCTGGAATCGTTGGCATCCACGTACTTTGCGTTTAAAGGAAATTGTTGACTCAGGAATCATTGGTGAAGTAAAGAATATTAGGAGTGCCTTTACCTATGACGGACTTGATCCCAAAAATATTCGAGCAATTTACGAACTAGGTGGCGGAGGACTTTATGACCTCGGTCCATATTCGGTGGCAGCCCCAATCTGGTTGATGGATTTTGCTCCAGCAAGCAATGTTAAAGCCGATGTTAAATGGCATCCTGGAGGAAGTGACGAAACCGTAAATCTCTCATTTGATATTGGTGGCGCACATGCAGAAGCGCTAACTTCTATGAATATACCAAGCACTCTTTACTTTGATGTTGTGGGAACAAAAGGTCGAGTTTCTTTAACCGGTAATGACGCCTTCAATTCTCACAACAAGGCCAGCACCTTGGAGATAGAAATTGCAGGCAAAGTAACTGTTGAAGATTTCGCACCGTGTGACCCCTACCAATTAATGGCTGATTCAATGTCGCGTCGCATTCGTGGGAGAGAAGGCTGGCTAATGCCACATTCTCAATCGATTGCATTCGCTGAAGTGTTCGAGCGCGCATTTGCGGTTATGGGCCGCCCTTAAGTGATGCAACACCCACTCTGGCAGCCAGCTTCAGCTGAGAAGTTAGCAATCAAGGAGTTGCAAGAATATGCACAAGTAAGTGATTACCAGAGTCTGCACAGATGGTCTATTGAGCATAAAGAATCTTTTTGGCGCTTTGTTTTCAACGATAGTGGAGTAATCGGAACCCTTGGCGATAAAGGAATAATCGATCAGGGCTTTCTAGATAGTGAATTCTTCCCTGGTGCGAAGTTAAATATCGTTGATACCTTGCTAATGGGAAGTGACGAGCAAATGGTTATCACCGAGATCAGCGAATCTGGGGAAAAGAAGCAGTATTCACGTGGACAAGTGCGACAAAAAGCTAACCAAGTAGCTTTTGGTTTACAAGAAATTGGTCTCAAGGAAGGCGATGTGGTTTCAGCGATAGTTACAAATGTTGCTGAGACGATATTTTTCGCGCTAGGGGCTCTGAAGATAGGCGCTATTTTTTCAAGCACCTCTGCCGATTTTGGAACCGCATCCGTATTAGACCGATTTGAACAGATTCAGCCAAAAGTCTTATTAGTTACCACGAATTATCAATATAACGGAAAGCAAATCGATTGCCTAGAAAAAATTGCCGAAGTTGTTTCACAACTGCCAACTCTTCAGAAAGTGATTGCAGTTGGCTCGGTAAGTTCTGCATACCTAAGCTTTAGCGAGTGGATTGCCACCTGTAGTTCAAAGAATGAAATTTCCATACCAGGTGGCTTTAATCGACCAGGCTTTATCTTGTTCTCATCTGGAACTACTGGCAAACCAAAATGTATCGTGCACAGCGCAGCGGGTGTACTTTTGAAGGTGTTAAGTGAACAGAGATATCACTTAGATATAAAGCCAGATGATCAGATTTTTTACTTCACAACGTGTGGATGGATGATGTGGAACTGGCTCTTTATGGGTCTTGCCACTGGCGCGGGAATAGTTTTATTCGATGGAAATCCTTTATACCCAAGCCCACAACGGCTATTTGATATCGCAGAGGAGAACGAATTAACATTTCTTGGCGTCTCTGCTAAATATATAGACTCGATTCGTAAATTAGATTTACGACCAATAGAAACCCATAGGCTTTCAAAGTTGCGTACGATCGCATCGACTGGTTCACCGCTTAGCCCTGAAGGCTTTAACTTTGTTTACGAAAATGTCTGCTCCAAAGTACATCTAGCTTCAATCTCAGGTGGCACCGATATTTGTGGATGTTTTATGCTTGGTTCCCCGACGCTGCCGGTTTACGCAGGTCAGATTCAAGTTCCGGCGTTAGGACTTGATGTGCAGGTATTCAATGAAAATGGCGAAGTCGCAGAAGTCGGAGTCAACGGAGAACTTGTATGTCGAAATATATTTCCTTCTGTCCCACTTTATTTTTGGGATGATCCAGAACGTACCAAATTTCGCTCAGCCTATTTTGAGCGATTTGCCAATGTCTGGACGCACGGAGATTATGTAGAAAAGACATTCGAGGGTGGATATATCGTGCAAGGTCGTTCGGATGCAACGCTAAATGCGGGCGGAGTACGAATTGGAACCGCGGAGATTTATCGCATAACTGACGAATTTGCTGATGTAGCAGAATCTTTGGCGATCGCGCAAAAGTGGGATAGTGATACCAGGGTGGTTCTATTTGTAAAAATGGTGGAAGGAAAAGTTTTAAGTGAAGAGCTGATCTCTCAGATTAAATCCGAGTTAAGGTTGAAAGCGAGCCCACGCCATGTTCCTGCACTAATAGTGCAAGCACCAGAATTCCCACGTACCAAGAGCAACAAACTCTCAGAAATATCCGTTTCTAACGCAGTAAACAAAGTGGCAAATTACAACTTAGGGGCACTAGCCAATCCTGAATCTTTAGATTGGTTTAGCGACTTAAATCTGTGACTTTCTCCCAAGTACGTGAGCTCCAAGAGTTAATCAACGCTTGCTGCACGCTAACTACGTCAACCGCCTCTTTGAAGCTTTGTCCAAACTTTTTGCCCTCAACAATTGATTGCATAAAAACATAATCTTCAATTGCAACTAAGTCTTCAAACCCTATGGCATTTGCTTGACCAGGCACAAATGCACCGTGGAATGGGAAGCGATCGCCACCGTAGATTGTGGTGTATCCGGTGTTAAGCGAACTTCCAAGTTCGTAATACTGTAATTCGTTTATCTTTTCTAAGTTCCATAAGAGCGATCCTTTTGTTCCATAAATTTCAAAGGCGTTCTGACTTTCTGGTCCAACGACTGTGCGGCTAACTTCAAAAGTTCCAGTAGCACCATTGGCAAAGGTGCAGAGCATTGAAGCGAAATCTTCATTTTCCACAACGCCCTTTGGATCGCTCGCCTTGCCACGTGAGTAATGTCCAGCATTTCCTGATGGCAGCGGGCGCTCTTTAATTGTGGTGTTCTGCATTCCGACAACTTCAGAAATTGGGCCAACTAAGAATTGCGCCATGGAAACACTGTGGCTCAAGATATCGCTAGATACTCCATAGCCAGCATCAGCTAACTTGAAACGCCAAGTTAGCAATCCGAGTTCATCGCTGCCGTACATGCTCAAGAACCGTCCGCGGTAGTGAGTAATTTCTCCAAGTGCGCCGCTAGCAATCAGATTCTTTGCGTGCAAGACCAGGGGAGCCCAAACATAGTTGTAGCCAACCCCAGTGGGAACTCCAGCGCTCTTCGCTAATTTATAAGCCTCTACCGTTTGCTCTGGTTTTCCACCAATTGGTTTTTCACTAAATACCGCTTTACCGGCCTTGGTTGCCGCTTCAATCATCGGAAGATGCAACATATTTGGGGCTGTTACCCAAACTGCATCAACATCGGATGCGGTTGCCGCTTCCATCCAATCGCCAGTGGCTCGTGCAAAGCCATAATCTTCAACTGCGCTCTTCTGCCGCGCTGGGTCTACGTCAGCACACACTTGAAGAATTGGTTGGAAACCGCGATCAGGAAATAGCGATGGAATACGCAATGCAGAGCGAGAGTGCGCTTGACCCATCCAACCTAGACCGAGAACAGCAATGCGAATCTCTTTCTTCATTTTTTAACCTTACCTTGGGCTGAAGTAACTGGACAACGTGGGTCTTGCACTTGATCGTTCCAAGAATCTCTAATCCAGTGATGCGCAGGATCATCACAAAAAGCCATACTGCGTTCGGCAGCAGGGCCGGCCATTACATTTAAAAAGTACATTGGATATTCAGGTGATGCGATAGATGGCCCGTGATAACCATGCGGCACAAGGTAAGTATCTTTATCGCGAATGGTTACTGTTTCATCTACAGAGCCATCGACGGTGTAAACGTGGAAGAAGCCAACGCCTTCACTGTCCCCATGATCAGATCCTTCTTTACCGATCTGGAAGTAATAGACCTCTTCATTAATTGTGGGACAACCCGGGAATTTATCGTGGCGGTGTGGAGGCCAAGAGGAGAGATTTCCACCGGGAGTGATCACTTCACAGGCCACGATCTTGTGACAGCCAGAAAAACTAGTTGGTGTTGCAATGTTATTTACCTGTCGGGTTGCCTTTCCTGAACCACGAACTTCAACCGAGACATCTTCAGCAGGTGTGTAGCAAACCGGGAATTGCTCACTTGCTTCAGTGGTCATTAGCGCAACTTCACCAGATTTTCCAGAAAATTTTACAGATGAATTAACTGGAAGATAGATCCAGTCAGAAACTGCCGCAAATACTCCAGTACGACCTTTTAAAGTAAAGGATTGACCATCTACGTCTACCTTCACATCTTGGGCAGACAATGGAAGCAAAATTGCTTCGCGCCCCTTGAGTTCAACTTTAATTTCAGCAGTCTTTGTAAAGTCATATAAGTAGAAACCGCAGAACTCCCACCCAGCATCCTTTGGCGTCAGCGAAACTTCCGCTTCCGCAGTTGCCAACGTTCCAGCAGGTTTATACCAACTCATCATTAACCTTTTCTAACCATCTTGGCTGCGCGAGATACGGCAGCTTCTACATCTAATTCTTCACCGTATAAAAGTGCGCGCCCCGGAACCAGGCCACGAATATTTGGGACAGTTAACGCTTTCTCCCAATTGGCGAAGACTTCTTCCCAATTACTTCCGGGATCTCCACCCAATAACAAAATTGGACAGCTAGTTGCCGCAGCAACTTTTTCAGGATTTGTAGGCGCCGGAATCTTTAGCCAGGTAAATGCCGATGATGAACCAAGTCCAGATGCGATAGAAACCACCTTGATCAACTTCTCTTCGGATGGATCAAGTACTGCTCTGCCATTTGCATTCTTCATATACGGCAAGGGTTCGATCATTGAAACGAGTTCTAGTTCAGCCAATTGCGTTGTTACATTGGCGACCATTTCGATAGTTCTGGCAACGCCAGGATCTGTTTCATCAATTCGCAGCAGAGTCTTTCCGCCATCTAAGCCCATGCTCTTTATATGCTCGGCGTCATAAGCGGTTAGGCGATCATCGAGCTCCCAAGTGGCCCCAATAATTCCACCACGATTCATTGTGCCGATCGCAACTTTTTCATCAAGAACACCTAACCAAGCAAGCTCTTCCAAGATATCGGCACTTGCCATTACACCGTCTACTCCAGCAACTGCTAAACCGCGAATTAATTTATCTAATAAAAGGTAGCGATCTGCGATCGCAGTTGGATTATTTCCTGCTGCGATGATTCCGCGCGCTGTGTGATCTGCCGCCAGCAATAATAATTTGCCATCTTTACCTGCAACGGTTCTACGCACACGATTCTTTAAAGCCTTTTGTAGAGATGCCGGATTCTTTATCCTGGCTTCGATTAGTTCGAGATAGCGCTTACGATCGAGAGTCATTACCGCTTACCTCCTGTGCCAACAAAGTTATTGAGAATTTCAATAGTTGGCATTGCATCGGAGCACATTAACTCAGAAGCCAAGTAGGCACCAGCAGCGTTGGCGAATTCACCTATTTCTTGTAATCCCCACCCGTTTAACAAGCCATGAACTAGTGCGCCACCAAAAGCATCTCCAGCGCCGAGGCCACATACCAACTTGATTGGACGTGGGGCGATAACGATTCGCTCACTTTGCGTTGCCAGCAGAACACCATCTCCACCCATCTTGACGATTGCAATTCGAACCCCACGCTTTAAAAGTTCTGTTGCCGCTTCCTGCGGGTCTGATATTCCAAGTGCGACTTGGCATTCAGCAATATTTCCAATTGCGATTGTGCACATAGAAATTGCTTCTTGTGCGGCAGCGCGGGCGGCTTCAACGTCTGGCCAAAATGATGGCCGGTAATCTAAATCGATAATTGATTCTGCTTTGCGATCACGTTGTTTAAGCCAAGTAATCGCACTCTTTGCGGTTTCACCATTTGAAAGCGCACAAGCGCTCACCCAGAAAATCTTGGCCGCTTGCAAAGTTTCTGCGTCGATATCGCTAACAGTCAATTGTGTATCAGGTGCCTGTGGTTGGCGATGAAAGATAATTTTTGGATCCTCTGGCGGATCTTGTGAAGCAAGCACGACTGGAGTCAGGCCGCTTTCGGCGACCTTAACGAAATCGGTATTTACTCCAAATTCCGTTAATTTATTTACAACATATTGCCCAAGTGGATCGACTCCAACCTTGGTAACGATGGCGCTTTTATGGCCCAACTTCGCGGTAGCCACAGCCACATTTGTGGGGGAGCCACCGATGGATTTGTGGAATGTTTGTGGCTGACTAAAGGAAGTGTTGATCTGCTCGGCAAAGAGGTCAACGCTAATTCGACCAACGGTAATCAGGTCGAGTTGCATTGATTTCACAATCCTTTTCAAGGTTACTAAACGAAAGAACTTCAGATTTATAGATACGAACTATATAGTGAAGACCTAGCCACGTGGAAGCGGGGGATTGAGCGCCAAATGAAAATTGCCGTTATTGGCGCTGGACGCATGGGCGCTTTGCGAACTGAAGATCTCGTAAATGTTGGAGCAGATGTCACAGTCTTTAATCGAAAGCTAGAAGGCGCGAAGACACTTGCAAATAAATTTAGCTGCCATCACGAAGATATTTCAAAACTCAAGAACCATGTATTTGATGGATACGTCGTCGCCACCGCAACGGATTCACACATTGGTTTACTAGCCGATTTAATTCCGCTGGGTAAACCAATTCTCTGCGAGAAGCCAATTTCCTTGACTGTCGAAGAAACCGATTCAGTCATCGCCGATTGCGAGAAATTTGGAACACAGATTCAAGTTGGCTTCCAAAGACGATTTGATCCGTCCATTAGCAAGGCTGCCAAGTTAGTCGCAAGCGGTGATGTTGGAACTTTATATTCGATGCACATGTATTCCCACGATCATCTGCCTTCGACTCTAGAATTTCTTAAGGGAAGTGGCGGTATTTACCGTGATCTTCATGTTCATGATTTTGATTTAATTCGCTGGATTACCCAAAGTGAGATTTCCAAGGTCTATGCCACCCAGGCAGTGCGCGAACATAAGCAATATGAAGAATATGATGATGCCGATGTTTCTCTCATTTCAGTTACGACGGTAAGTGGAGTTCAGATTGCGATCACCGGCACTCGCCACAACCCAGTTGGGCACGATGTTCGAATTGAGATCTTTGGCTCTAAAGATTCTCTCGCTATGGGCTTAAACCGTAAGACACCGATCCATGACATCGAAGGTGAAATAACTTTTGCCGAAACTAGATATCAAGGTTTCATTGAAAGATTTCGCGATGCATTTGCCGCAGAAACTGCCGCCTTTTATCAATTCGTAAGTGGAAAAATATCTAATCCTTGCCCACCAGAATCTGCTCGCGAAGCGCTAAGAGTTGCGATTGCTTGTGAGGAATCCATTAAATCTGGCGGGGCAATTAGCATCAAACACTAAATCGCTCTAGATCTTACGGTCGCTAGCACCTAGAGTTAATGGATGGTACTTAAAGACTATTTAAATTTAAATTCTGGCCAGATGCACTTTGCAGAAGCGGGGGATGCTGGGCCGAGAATTGTTCTCCTTCACGAAAGCCCATTATCGAATCGAGTTTATTTCGATGTAATGCAGCGAATGAGCACTTGGAGTCGAGTCTTTGCACCGGATACTCCTGGATACGGACAATCAACTCCATTATCTAGCACTGCAACGCTGAGTGATTTTGCAGCTCAGTTGATCGAAGGCATAAGACTTTGGAGCAAGGGTGAGAAAGTTATTGTTAGTGGAGTTCATACTGGCGCCAGTTTGTGTATAGAAATTGCAAACCAAGCCCCAGATCTTTGTGCAGGTTTAATGCCTATTGGTTTACCCACATACACTGATGAAATGCGCGCTGAGCGAATCAGCAGTTATGCACCGAGTGTTGAGATCAAAGAAGATGGATCGCACGTGATGTGGGCCTGGGATAGATATCGCAAGATGTGGCCGACCGCTCCATTAGCCCATATTCAACTTGCTACCGCTGATTTGATTTACAACCTAGAGCGCTACAACTGGGCCTACAAAGAGGCGTTCAAGTATCGCGCAGAAGAGAAAATCAAGAATGTAAAGTGTCCGATACTTATGACAGCAGCTGAGGGCGAATTCCTATTTGAAGGAACCAAACTTTTAGCTGAAAAAGAAGGACATAAATTCTTGGGATTTCCGGGAGTGGATTGGCAGGGACAAGTATCGTTGCGAAATCCTGCTGATTTAGATCAAGCTTTGAAAGATTTTGCGCACTCTCTTTAGTCGCTCAATAAACCTTCACTGCGAAGTTCAAGAAAGACAGAATCTACTGATTTAACGAACTTTTCAACCATCTCGCTGATTTCTGAATCAGTTACTACAAATGTCGGAGAAAAAGCGATCGTGCTTGATTCAGATAATGGGCGCACAATTAAGCCATTCTCAAATGCTCTGCGTGCGATTCGAGCAGCAACTCTAGATTTAAGATCAAATGCAGTAAGTGGCGCACGACTTTTTACAAACTCAACAGCAGATAACAAGCCATAACCTCTGATATCCCCAACAAAGTCGTGTTGTCCAAGCGCTGCCTTTAACTCCGTTAAGAGTTGATCACCTTTGCTGACAACGCTAGAAAGCAGATCTTCTCTTTCAATAATATCTAAATTAACCATCGCCGCCTTCATAGCAAGTGGATGACCAGAATATGTATATCCGTGTCCATATGCTCCGGCGGTGGCACTTCCTGAGACTAGAGTTTGCCAAATTTTTTCAGAGACCAAGCAAGCCGACAAAGGAACGTATCCAGAAGTTATTCCCTTAGCCAAAGTAATTAAATCTGGCTTGAGATTAAAGGCTTGTGTACCAAACATTTCCCCGGTGCGGCCAAAACCAGTAACTACTTCATCGGCGATAAAGAGAATTTCATATTTACTCAAGATTGCTTGAATCTTCTCAAAGTATCCAGGTGGAGGAATTAAGACGCCACCGCCGGCCATAATTGGTTCAGCAATAAATGCCCCAATCGTTTCTGGGCCTTCTGCGAGAATCAAATTCTCTAGGTCTTCTGCGAGCTTATTTACAAATTTTGTATCATCAGAATTCTTCTCTTTATCCCAGAGAGGATGAGTGGAACTAACGTGCAGCGTGCGGGCAATTGGTAAGTCAAAGTTATTGTGTAAATTTGAAAAGCCGGTTAGCCCTCCAGCGAAGATTGTGGAACCGTGATAACCGTGCCTTCTAGAGATAATCTTCTTCTTATCTGGTTTCCCTAAGTAATTATGATAAGACCATACAATTTTTACCATCGTGTCATTAGCATCAGAACCAGATGTTCCAAAGAAGACTTTCGACATTGGAACCGGTGAGATATCAATTAATCTGGCGGAATATTCGGCGGCAATATCTGTCCCAAATGAGGTCAACGCTTGATAGAAGGCCAATTTTGTAGCTTGTTCAGAAATAGCGCTAGCCATTTCTTTATTCCCATATCCAATGTTTACGCACCAAAGGCCGGCAATTCCATCGAGATACTTTTTGCCGTTTGAGTCGATTAAGGTCGATCCTTTTCCTTCTATAAATATCTCTGCACCGATTTTTTCGTGGGTTCCTAGCGATGAAAATGGGTGAAAGAAATTCTTTCGATCTAAATCTTTAAGCGAATCGCCTGGGTCCGTCACATATAAAGAGTATCAAGGCGTGAGTGGGACGGGTCGGACTTGAACCGACGACGACCGAATTATGAGTTCGGGGCTCTAACCAACTGAGCTACCGTCCCTGGTGGGGTTGAGCGAACTTTACTGTACTTAGAGACCGGCTTTGCCAAGTAATTGGTTTAGATGCTCAAGGTGATGATCTGCGTGAGGTAACTCTTCACGTGTATGTGTAGTCAACACTCCTGCGACTATGCAGCCGGCATCTTTAGCGGATGTAACTCCACCAGGAGCATCTTCAATTGCCCAACACATATCTGTTTGCAGACCTAAACGATCTGCACCAAGAATGAATGGTTCAGGAAAAGGTTTTCCGCGACTTACCTGATCAAAGGTAACTGAATTTGCTGGCATCGGAATCTTGCCAGCGCGTGTGCGCGCAATCGCTAAATCAGTTGTGCAGGATGTAACAATCGTCCAAGGAATTTCACGATCATTTAATTCAGCAAGAAGTTCGAGCGCGCCAGGAACGGCGTGCACTCCGTCAACACCGGCAATCTCTAAATCGGTGACTCGACGAATCCATCTTTGGATCTCGGCTTCTTCGCGTCCTGCTAATACTTTTCTTAAAGTTTGTTCTGCGGGAACGCCGTGATGACCGGCAAGCGCTTCAAGTGGAATACCTGCTTCATTGGCCATAGTGATCCAAGAATTGAGGACGGCAGCTTGAGAGTTAATTAAAGTGCCATCTAGATCAAAGAGAAAACCAATCTTTTTCAATTTTTTCCTTTATCTTTATTTGGACGCGGATCACGTTGCATTCCGCGCCGACCCCAGAATTCCCACATTCCCATAACGCTAAGGACGAGAGCGAAACCAAAGAGTAAATCCTCAGCCGGTGCGGAAAAGATTCTTAGTCCGACGATGGCATCAGGGCTGTACATAACAATATTTTTCGAAGTTAGCCACCAATTAGTTAAAAACTGAAAAGGCAAAATGATTGCATATGAGGTCCAGAAAGCAGGACGAGTTAGCAGAGAGTTTTTAAATAGGAAAAGATCGGCCATAACGGCAATAGCAAAGGCGGTAATTGCGATATCGCTGTAGTTCATTGTCCGAACTCATCTTTGCGCCAGTGAGGTTTAACTGTTGTTACACCTTCAATTGTCATAATTGCTGCCATCGGAATAACGATAAAGAAGAGATATTCCTCAAGTGGAATATTTAATGGACCGTAAATACCTAGTATTTGTTCACGGTCAAAGAACCAGTGACCCTTAGATATTGCATAGGCATCCCAAATCAGAAATAAAGAACTAATTGGGAGAACGCTGAGTGCGACTCGTTTAATCCGGCGCAGCACTCCTACTTTTAGGGCGATCTCTAGCCAGAAAGAACCGCAGACGGTAAAAATTAGCATCGCCATGTAATTCCACTTTTGCACGAGTAGATCCTCTCACGCAGGAACCCAGTTAGCGCCTAACGCTTTGGTAGTGTTACAGATATCGCGTATTTTTTAGATTACTAGAAGAGAAAGGGGTAGCTAGTGGGATCAATTGAGTTAGCCCTATTTCAGAAGGTTAGAAAATTCTCAAGGCTGGCTGTGGCAATGGCAGTCATCGCCTCTCTTATATTTGCTCGGGTAATTGAAAACAGTGATAACACCTGGCAGGTCGTGATCGCGGTGATTGCCCTTGCCGTCGGAATCCCGCATGGTGCGCTGGATCATCTAGTCACATTGCCTAACAGTTCAGCGATAAAGATGGCTGGTTTCATTGCGGTCTACGTCGCAGTGGCAGTTATTGCGGTTATCGCACTTTTAACTTGGAACGTTGCTGGCTTTATCTTCGTTGTGGCTATGAGCGCGGTGCACTTTGGTATTGGGGATGCGGCATTTATCTCTGAAATGGATCGTAGAAGTTTTGAGCCAAAAAAGTTTCCGCGTTTTTCATACGCAGCAGCAGGGGGTGCGCTGCCTGTTGTAATCCCGCTGGTTAGCGATAAGAGTTCTGCGGCCCTCGAGCGCGTTAACTCGGCCCTCATCAATTGGCACCAAGGGTTAAATGACGAACTTCTGCTGCTTGCCATGGCCATATTTGTATTTGCTCTGCTGCGTCTCTTGCAGAAGCGCAGAATCTCGGATGCAATTGATTTATCTCTTCTCTATCTACTGGCACTAACCGCTCCGCCACTTGTTGCCTTCGCTGTTTACTTTGGGTGCTGGCATGCCATGCGCCACACCGCTCGTTTAACTCTGGTACTTGCGAGATCACAAAAAGCATTTGAAGATGGGAAAATTTCGAGAGCATTTTTAAGTGCGATTTGGCCAGGAGTTCCGGCACTTGTTGGGACCTTTGTAGTCGCAGGAATTGTCATCATTTTGCGTGGTGGCTCAGTCAGCGATCAATTCTTATGGATTACGCTAGTAATTGTTTGGGCGTTAACCGTTCCACACATGGCCGTTACTGCACGACTGGACCGAAAGGCGCTTTCTTGAAGATTTTATTGGTTGCAGTCTTAACGCTTATTTCTTTGCAACCCGCTAGCGCAGCACCTGCTTATGTATTTCCGGTTGCCGATTGCGTTGTTAATTATGCGCGCGCTCATCACGATTATGCCGCCACCGATATCTTGGCAAAAAAGGGCTGCAAATTTGTATCTCCCGTAAACGGAGTAATCGATGAAGTAAATCGTAAAGACATTTGGAGTGGTAAAACTAATTTAGGCATTGATCGTGGCGGGTTGTACGTATCAGTAATTGGCGAAGATGGCGTTCGTTATTACGGTTCGCATCTGATTTCAGTAGCTGCAGATATTCAACCAGGAGTTTCAGTAACAGCTGGTCAGTTGCTTGGAAAAATTGGATCTACCGGTAGCGCACGAGGAACTGCGCCACATCTTCACTTTGGAATATCTTGGCCGACTCCTTCGCAACCAAATGTTTGGTGGGTGAGGCGAGGAGTTGTATTGCCTTGGAAATATTTAGATGCTTGGAAGAGTGGTAAAGATTTATCGCCAGTCAAGGCAGTTGGTACAGCACTTGCTAAGAACGGTGAAATTCCAAAGCTTCCAAAGAAGTAAGCTTGAAATAAAAAAT
>JBIIPL010000079.1:0-5604 GCA_044342645.1 Candidatus Planktophila sp.
GTCATTGACTACAGGGCATACCCAGTGGCACGCTCTGCCAAGAGGTCTTACCACTGGAGGAGTAATGAGCACTGTCGCTCTTGTCGCGTTAGCGCGACCTACCTTCGACCTCACCTGCGCACAAGCCAATTTTGATAGCGCACGCGCATTACTGATTGAACTCGGTGCGACAGTGGTCGGACCACCTGAACTCGTAATGACTGTTGATGATGTCGCTGCAGTGAAACTACCGAGCGCCGACCTTCACATTTTATTTATGGCCTCATTTTCAGATGCATCTCCGGCAGTTGAGCTCCTTGGAAAAGTTAAAGGGCCTGTACTTGGTTGGTCAATGCGCGAACCAGGTGAAGTTGGCGAAAGATTGAAATTGAATTCAATGTGTGGCGTTAATTTAGCTGCACATGCATTAATGAACGTTGGGCAATCAATTCGTCATATACATGGAAATGCTGATGAGCCAAAGGTGCGCAGCGCGATTAAAGATGCGCTCGCTGGCAAACTCCCTGATGCGAGCACTCCAAAATTAAAAGTAGGCGAACTCGGATCTGAAAGTGACGCCACAAAATCTCTCGCATGGTTAAAGGGAAAGAAAATTGGCGCAGTCGGAGAAGCACCTGTTGGATTTACACCTTGTTTATTTGATAGCGAACAATTGCGCAAATATTTTGGACTAGATGTGCGAGCAATAACCATCGAAGATGCTTTTGGCAGAATCGCAGAAGTAAAAGAATCGCGGCGTGAGATGGCTTATGCAGGAGCGCTTGCAGCCCAGCCTTCACTCGCCGCTGTAAATGTGGATGAGGCAAAGAAAGTTTATGGAGTAGAAGTTGCCCTCGATGACTGGCGCGCAGAAGAGTCCTTAGATGCAATTGCGATACGTTGTTGGCCAGAATTTCCGACAGATTTAGGCGCCTGTATTTGCTCATCATTAGGACGACTCTCAGATCGTGGAACAGTAACCACTTGCGAACGCGATGTCCTTGGCGCAGTAACAATGATGGTCTGCGAATCTTTAGGATCAGATGAAAATTATTTGGTAGATATAGTTGATTTAGATGCAGAGCAAGGCCTAGTGCGTCTTTGGCATTGCGGTTCTGCAGCAACGAAATTAGCTGCTGATCCAAAAAACGCAACTCAATCAATCCACTGCAATCGCAAATTAGGCGTTGCAGGTAATTTTCCGCTCAAAACTGGACCAGTGACCCTGTTCCGGATTGATCGGGATGTAGATCCGAGCAACCGCACGGGTTTACGAATGGTTGTGAGCCGAGGGGAATCCATCCCTGCTCCCAATCACTTCCAAGGAAATACCGCAACCGTTGTCACTGAACCTGATGCGGCTGCGTTAGTAAATGGAATAGTCACTGGCGGATATCCGCATCATCTAGTCATCTCGTGGATAGATGTGCGTCCGGGTATTCGTCAATTGGCAAAGCAGTTAGGGATACCCCTCACCGAATGGTAAAAACCTCAAATAAACCCTCAAATGAAAAAGGACTATAAATGATGAAAACTCAAGGAAATAAATCCTTCAGTGCGCTTCGTCTTGGTGCAGTAGCAGCGGTTGCATTTGCAATAGCTGCAACAATGTTGCCTTCGGCATTCGCAGCTGGAGAAGTATTCGGAAAGGCTTGCAAAGTTGCAGGAGTTTCTACAGGCACAAGCTCCACTTCACTCATTTGCCAAGCTGGAACAAATGGCAAGCTAACTTGGCAGAAGGTGCGTCTTGGTTCAAGCGCCGGTGCGCCAATTGCAGAAATTCGCCCACCTGCGGGAAAAATTGAATTCTGGCACTACCGCCCAGAAGATAAAACTTACTTCGAAAAAATTATCACAGATTATGAGAAGAAGTATCCTGGAACCACAATCACACAGGTTGTAAAGACAACCACTGATTACAACGCAACTGCTCGTGTGCAAATTCTTGCAAACAATAAAGCAGCGATATTTGCAGCAGCACGTGGTTCTGTTTATAACGATTTCTTAAAGAGTGGTCTGCCAGCTGATCTAACAAACGAGCGTTTCGTAAAGCGAAACCTAATCGCTAAAGGCTTAGGCGCTGGAACCGTTCAGGGTAAAGTCCTTGCAATTCCTTATCACTATCTCTTTAACAACCCGGTCTATAACACTGAGCTCTGGGCAAAAGAGAAGTGGGAAATTCCAAAGAACCTAACTGGTTGGGTCGCTTGGTGTAAGGATGCAAAAGGAAAGGGCTATGTTCCTTTGGCTTGGCCTGGTGCAACTCGTGGACAAGCAGCGCAGATCTCAAACTCTGCATTTATGAACTCAGCTGCTAGCTACGATGCACTTGCTGCAAATCTCGAAGATCTAAACACAGGAAAGATTGATCTAACTTCTACCTGGTTTAAGGGTGTTGCTGATGTTTACGTCAAGCTACGCACCGCAGGTTGTTTCCCAGATAACCCAACAGGAGTTACTGAAGCAGCTGCATACAATCTATTCGCAACAGGTAAATCACCAATTCTTCCTACCGGTACATTCTCAATGGGATCAATCAAGGCACTGGCCCCAGCGCTAACCGGAAAGATGCAGTTGATGAGCATGGTTCTCACCGATGGCAAAGTCCTCGCAGAAGGAATCATGAATAACACCTTCAACTTGATGGTAAATAGCAAATCAAGCCCAACAGACCAGAGAATTGCGAAGTCATTCTTGTCCTACCTCGCAACTGGTTCTGTCGCTGGATACTATGCGACATCATCAACACAGCACGTAAACGTGCTAAATGCTGATTACTCATCAAACGTTGATTTGGTAAATACATCTGCATTCCAAGCAAAGAACACAATGCTTGCTCCTCGTTTCTTGATTCTTAATGATGCTGTTTCGAATCTTGTTCAGGACGCGCTCATTCAAATCGTCGGCGGCAAGAGCCCTGACGAAGTTCTGCCTGACTTCTCTAAGCAAATCAAGCAGAAACTAGCGGGCTGATCAAAGCCAAAGTAGCAACCGGAACCGCTCCCACCATTGGTGGGAGCGGTTCTCGGGCTACCCGTAAGAAGCGCAAGAAAGATGCGCTTGTTTATTACTTTATGGGTGCACCTGCACTGCTTCTCTTTTTAGCTTTCTATCTCTATCCCGCTTTACAAAACTTACAATTTGCGACTCGTCGTTGGGATGGAATTTCTGAGCCTGAAAACGTGGGCTTTAGAAACTTTACCAACCTACTTACCAATGATGATCTTTTTTACAAAACACTCGGCAATAATATTGAATTCACTTTCTTAGTTGTTTTATTTCAAACAGCCTTAGCACTTCTCTTCGCAGTCTATTTAGTTAAAAATACAAAGACCACGATCGCGCTTAGAACTCTTTACTTCTTTCCCACCATTCTCTCCTCCGTCTCGGTCGGCATGATCTGGCTCTTCTTATACGACCCAAATTTTGGAGCAATCAATCTCTTCGTAAAAAGTATTGGATTGCCATCTTTTGCGCTCAATTGGCTCGGTAGCGAAACTAGTGCACTCTACGCAATTGCTTTTACACAGGTCTGGTTCCACACGGGACAGATGATGGTTGTTTACATCGCCGGCTTGCAGCAAATTCCGAAAGAGTTGTACGAAGCGGCAGAAGTTGATGGTGCTTCGCGCTGGAAGCAGTTTACGAAGGTAACTTGGCCGATGGCGATGCCAACTACCGTGGTCGTAATGGCTTACACAACAATTCAATCTTTCCGAGCCTTTGACCTAATTATGGTTATGACTAACTCCACTGCGGGACCAAATAATTCGACGAGCATTTTTAGTACTTTGGTCTATTTCACCTTATTTAATGAATTGCGCCTGGGATATGCGGCAGCACAAACAATATTTATGGTTTTGACATTGATATTAATTACTTGGCTGCAACGTAGCGCTTTTGGCAAGAGATACGAAAAGTGAGAATGACTAAATGATATTTAAGAGCACTCGTATTTTTGCACTAATCACCTTCGCCGCTTTAATTCTCATCCCATCTTTAATAGTCGTATTAGGATCATTTAAGACTGATGCTGAGGTTTATAACAAGCCGCTATCTTTACCAGAGAACTGGAACTTTGATAATTATCGTAGGTTGCTCAGCGAAAGTGACCTTGAAGTCAGCTTTCGCAATAGCGTGCTCGTAACATTTGCATCAGTAATTCTTACACTGATACTGGCTAGCCTGGCATCTTTCGCTATCGCCCGAATGATCACGATTTCAGGAAAAGTACTTGCCACCTTGTTTGCTTTCGGGCTTGCTATCCCCGCACAAATTAACTTAGTTCCAATTTATTATATTTTTCAAGACTTAGGATTAACCAACTCATTTTTTGGTTTAATCCTTATTAACATAACGACTACCTTGCCTATCTCTATATTTATTCTGACAGCATTTTTCCGTGAGATCTCTAAAGAGATGTATGAGGCATCAGAAGTCGACGGCGCTTCACCGCTAAGAATCTATCGTTCGATAGCCCTACCTTTATCGCGTCCTGCAATGGGAGCAACAGCGATATTCTTATTTGTAATCAATTGGAACGATTTATTGTGGCCGCTGTTGCTTATTCAGCAATCTGAAAAGAAGACTCTTCCGCTTGCAATGCTGGCCTATCGTGGTGAGTACTTCGTCAGTTTCTCTATGTTATTCACCGCTGTGATGGTAGCGTCACTACCAATGGTCATCATGTACCTGTTAATGCAGCGCTCATTTATTGCTGGCCTAACCGCCGGAGCGGTGAAAGGTTAAAAATGAGCGCAGTCACACCAATTGCTCCGCAACGTGCCGCAAGAATTGCTACTCAATTAGTTGAACTTATAGAAATCCAAAAACTTAGACCTAATGACCGTCTTCCATCAGAGCGAGCGTTAGCCGAACTTTTAGCAGTCAGTCGACCATCACTGCGCGAAGCGCTTCATATTTTGCAAGCGCAGGGCTATGTGCAAATAAAACACGGCCAAGGAACTTTTGTTCAAGAACCAATAGTTGCTCAAGAGTTGCGAGCATCATTGATGGCAACCACTCATGGATTAAATGAGCTCTTCGATGTCCGTGAAGTTCTCGAAGTACCTGCCGGAAAGTGGGCTGCTGCGAAAGCTTCGAAAGAGGATATTCGACTACTGCGCGCTACATTGAATCAAATTGAAACGGTTACATCGATTACACCTATTGATTATGACCAGTTACAAATTCTCGATGCTAAGTTCCATTTAACTATTGTTGGAATCGCGGGAAATAGATTTATCAATCAGACCCTGCACGTTCTGCAAGATGTGATGAAAATGTCTATGGAAACCACCCTGCGCTTACCCGGAAGATCTGAAGTTTCAAAGTCAGAGCACAATCTGATCTTAGATGCCATAGAAGCTGGAGATGGCGAATTAGTTTCAAAGTTAACACTGCAGCATATTTCAGGAGCGCGCGCAGTTGCTTTAGCTGATGCAAAAGAAAAGAATGATCGTTGAGTAGTGTTGAAGTTGTATGCCTTGGCGTAATCACAATCGATACAATTGCCCAAGTTGATAAGTACCCCGCTGAAGACGAACGTGTGCTCGCAAATCAAATTATGCGTGCCGGAGGTGGACCTGCCGCGGTTGCTGCCGTAACCCTGAGTCGACTGGGAAT
>JBIIPL010000015.1:0-16042 GCA_044342645.1 Candidatus Planktophila sp.
GATGAAGATGGTGCTGAAGTTTTAAAGATTTTTGCCCGCGAAGGAGTAAATACTTCTGGAATTTCGATTGGAGCAAACGCAACATCTGGCAGCGTAATAGTCGCATCTAAAGTAAATAGCTCACGGGCGATTAGTACGCGACAGCCAATGCAGCAAGTGGCGCTAAATGCTGCGGCAAAGAAATTGGTAAGCGAAGCGAAATGGCTTCATGTAGACCATGTCGGAATAAAACAATTGGCGACCGAGAATATTTCTCGCGGAAAAGGCCCCAAAATCTCTTTTGATGCTGGATATAACGTGGCCGATTTTGATTCATCACTGGTTGATCTTTTTGTGCCAACTGATAAAGAAATGGAACTGCGCTTTCCGGGGATTGATCTAGCTGCAGCGGTCGAGCGAGATGCGATAGCAGGTAAAAACATTACAGTTGCAACGCAAGGATCTGCAGGAAGTACTGGCTATTCAATTGAATCTGGGCTGGTTCAAGCCGATGGTTTTAAAGTAGATGTAGTTAGCACTCTTGGAGCCGGCGATGTATTTCACGGTGCGCTATTGGCTCAAGTAATTCAGGGGCACAACTTGGCGGATTCACTTAAGCGGGCTAATGCTGTTGCGGCGCTTTCGTGCCGTGGTCTAGACGGTCAATCAATGATTCCAAATACAGCCGAGTTAAATTCATTTCTAAAGGAGAAATCATGAGAGCACCCTTAACTAAATTGGCACGCCCATCTGGTGCTCTTGCAATGGTGGCGGTAGATCAACGCGAAGCACTGCGTGGCATGTTTGCAGCGCATCAAAGTGCACCGGTTCCTGATTCTCAATTGACCAAATTTAAAGTAGATGTTGCACGTGAATTATCGCCATTCGCATCGGCCCTACTGGTCGATCAAGAATTTGGAATTGATGCAATTGTCAAAGAAGGAGCGCTAAAAGGAAATTGTGGCTTGATCGCTGCCGCTGACTTACTTGTTGGTCCACCAGGTGGAGCCGCCACGGATACAGCTGTAGATCCAGATGTTGATCCAATCAGAATGCGCGACATAAATAGCGTAGGTCTTAAGTTCTTAGTTTTGTGGAAAAATGATGAATCACCGGATGACCGCGCAAAATTAGTTTCCGAATTTAACAAGTTGTGTCAGGTATCTGGACTGCCATCTATTATCGAAATTATTGTTAAGCCACCGACTGATACCTCAAGATCTTTTAACCGCGAAGAAGAGTTGATTATCGCCGCTCGCGAAGCTGCAACCTGGAAACCAGATTTGTATAAAGCAGAAGTTCCGTTCCACGGCGAAGGTGATCATTCATTAATCACAAAAAACGCCGAACGAATCTCAGAGGCGATTGGATCTCCTTGGGTTGTTTTATCAAATGGTGTTAAACAACCATTCTTTAACGATGCAGTTAAAGCTTGTGCAATTGGGGGAGCAAGTGGGTTCCTTGCAGGTAGAGCAGTTTGGGCAGATATTGTCGGTGCTCCCGATATTCCGAAAGCACTGCGCGAGATCTCAATACCTCGCTTGGAAAAATTGGCAGAAATTGTTGATACTTACGCAAAGCCTTGGGGTAGTTGGTAACTAGTTCCAGAGTTCTTTTATCTCAACAACGCGGCCTTCATTGATGCTCTTGTGGGCAGCAAGACCGGTGACAACGCTGGTGACTCCATCTAACAACGTTACTTCTGCTGGAGTTGAGTTAAGGATTGCATCACGGAATCTCACGTGCTCAATATATGAAGCGCCGTAGTGATGTCCCATGTACTTAACATCGTAATTATGGACAATCTTTACTTCGCTGCCACGCGCTCGACTTGCTCCTTGAGCCCAGTTAGAAAGATCGCCAATTGAATCACGCCGTGATGCTGTTACGGTTTGTGACGGCAAGAACGATTCGATTTTGCCTGCATCACCAACAATTGTAAGAATTTCTTTATCAAAAGATCCTTCGCCGAACATACACAGATCTAGCATGCCTCGAGCGCCACTGGCATATTCCAGAATCACATAAGCGTTATCTAGCATGTTTGACTGTTTACCATCATATTTTTCATTTAGGTGATTAACGCTTTGACCACCTGAGGCAAAAACTCTGATTGGTTGTTCGCCTAAAACTAAATCCATCAAATTAAAGTAATGACAACACTTTTCAACCAGCGTGCCACCAGTGCGTTCAGTAAATCTATTCCAGTTATCAACTTTTGGGTAAAAAGGTTCACGGTGTTCGCGTATCGAAATCTGATGAATCTTTCCAGCGCCACCTTCTTTAGCTCTTGCAATAGCTTCAGTAACCGGTGGCATAAATCGATATTCCAAACCCATCCACGTCATGGCGCTTCGCTTGGCATCCCATTCAAGAATTGATTTCAAATCTGCAATGGTGGTGGCAAGTGGTTTTTCAACAAAGACAGCTAAATCAGTTGCTAACGCATCTTTTAAAACAGATGCGTGTGTGTCATTGGGGGTAGCGATAATCACTGCATCGATCAACCCTGAATCCAAGAGATCGCGATGATCGCTAAATGCCTTCGCCCCCGGCGCCATTTCAAGGGCGGCATCGATCGAGGCGCTGTGGGGGTCGCTGACGGCTGTGACTGTTGCGCCACCCATCACCTTGATATTGGAGATATGTTCACGCCCCATGCTCCCAACGCCGATAACGCCGTAACGAAGCTCGCTCTTCATAGCCACAGGTTAGACCACTTCGGAATATTTGGGCAGAGGGCTAGACGGAACACGCTCATCTATCCTAGACTCTGGCAAGAGGTCAGACCACTACCCCGAATTATGCGAGAGAGGAACGTCAGATATGGCAATTACCCCGCCGCAGTATCTGCTTCATCATGATGGCGATAACGTCGCCGTTGCGATGATGGATATGCAGCCAGGAACTCTTCACGGTAGGTCCGTGAAAGAAGGAACAGAGAGCACCGCAGTTTTAAATCACGCGATTCCGCTCGGCCACAAATTTGCCCTTACAGATATTGCAAACGGCGAAGCGATTATTAAATACGGAATCAAGGTTGGACTTGCTTCAGCTGCGATCAAAAAAGGCGATTACATTCACACACACAATATGAGGAGTTATCGATGGGAAGCAAGCCGCGCTTAATGGGATACCGCCGCGAAAACGGCACTATGGGTATCCGCAATCACGTCATTATTTTGCCCCTTGATGACCTTTCAAATGCTGCAGCAGAAGCTGTGGCAAAAGTTATCCCGGGCACTCTCGCACTTCCGCATGCTTTTGGGCGTTTGCAATTTGGTGCAGATCTAGAACTAACTTTTGATACTTTGATTGGTACTGGTGTTAATGCCAACGTTGCCGCAGTAGTGGTGATTGGTATTGAGCCAAAATGGACACAACGTGTTGCTGATGGAATCGCTAAAACAGGAAAGCCTGTAGCAGCTTTTTCAATTGAGGGTAAAGGCGATCTTCAGGTTATCCAAGAAGCAAGCCGTGTAGCCGCAATGTTCTTGCAAGATGCATCCGGATTAATCCGCGAAGAAGCCGAAATGGGCGACATGATTATGTCGATCAAATGTGGCGAATCAGATACAACTTCAGGACTTGGATCATGCCCAACTACATCCCAAGCAGTTGATCGCTGGGTAGCTGCAGGTGGCACCGTATTCTTTGGCGAAACTTCTGAGCTAACTGGTGGCGAACATCTAATTGCTGACCGTTGTATCGACGAAGCGTGCCGCAATTTATTCCAGCTAACTTATGACAATTACATAAAGGTAATTGAATCAACTGGTGCAAATCTTTTGGGATCACAGCCAACGCAAGGAAATATTGCGGGCGGTTTGACCACAATTGAAGAGAAGGCGCTTGGAAATATTGCCAAGACCGGTTCTGTGCCAGTGGTTGGAGTTCTAAAGCCAGCTGAGGCGCCAGATCCAAAGAAGAAGGGCCTTTACTTTATGGATTCTTCTTCAGCGGCGGCAGAGTGCGTAACGCTAATGGCAGCAGGCGGAGCGGTGATTCACCTCTTCCCAACAGGACAAGGAAATGTGATTGGAAATCCAATTATTCCTGTTTTGAAGTTGACTGCAAATATCAAGACTGCAAACTCAATGACCGAGCACATCGACTTAGATGTTTCTGGTCTATTGCGTTATGAATACGATTTAACCAAGGCTGGTGACATGATGATGGATGTCATTAACCAGACAGTTAATGGACGCCTTTGCAAAGCAGAAGTTATGGGGCATCGTGAATTCACTTTCACGAAGTTGTATATCTCCGCATAATGATTCTCATCTCTGAAGATGTATGGGGAACTCCCTTCCAGAAGCTGGAGGGGAGTTTTCCCATTGTTAGAAATGATGACTTGTGGAGTAATCCAGAAGAATTAAAGAACGCTTTAAGAGATGCAACCGCTTTAGTTGTTCGAAATAGAACGAAAGTAACAGCTGATGTAATTGCGTCAGCTCCAAAGTTAAAAGTAATCGCTCGTGCTGGAGTCGGGTTAGACAATATTGACATCAAGGCTGCAGATGCTGCAGGCGTTGTGGTGGTGGCTGGCCTTGGCGCTAACGCAGTTAGCGTTGGAGAACTCACACTTGGATTGGCGCTATCGCTATTAAGAAATATCCCAACTCATGATCAACTAACACGTCAAGGAAATTGGCAACGTACTCCTGGTCGCGAGTTGTCAGGATTGACTTGGGGCTTATTAGGTTGTGGTGCAACGGGTTTAGCAACTGCAAAACTCCTTCAAGGCTTTGGCTGCAAAATAGTTGGGTATGACCCATATGCTAAAAACTTACAAGGTATTGCGTTAAGTACCTTTGAAGAAGTTTTAAGAGTCAGTGATGTGGTTAGTATTCATATGCCGTCTACACCAGAGACCAATGGCTCAATCAATGCAACCACGCTTAGATTAATGAAGCCTGATTCGATTTTAATCAACGTTGGTCGGGGTGAAGTGATCAACGAAGCTGATCTCATTGATGCGCTGAAAGCAAAGGTAATCGCCGGCGCAGCACTCGATGTGCGAGCTCAAGAGCCACCGATAAAGGCTGAGTTAGAAAATATTCCCAATTTAATATTAACTCCTCACGTTGCGGGGATTACCAGTGAAAGCCAGTTGCGTATTAATGAGATCCTTGCCTCAAATATTCTTAAAGTTTTAAATAATGAATCAGCGACACATGCAGTAGGTTCATTGAAAGAAAGCAACAAGTAATGGCGCAATTAACCATTGGAGCTGCGATCGCGCAAGCAAAAGCTTTACTAATCGCTACAGGCGTTCCGGCAAATGAAGCGGAAACAACCGCACGTTGCATCGTGGCCAGTGATCGATGGGGTATTGGAAGTCACGGATTAATGCGCCTTCCTTTTTACTTATCTCGTTTACAAGCAGGTGGAATCAAAGCGGATGCAAAGCTGAAAATAGTTACGGATTTGCCAAGCCTTGTCGTATTTGATGGAGATGATGGACTGGGTCATTGGCAAATACAGAAGGCTGCAGAAGTCGCAGTAGAGCGCGCACAAAAGAATGGAATTGCTGCAGTAGGTGTCGGTCGCTCTAATCATTGTGGTGCATTGGGTATTTATGTATGGCCGATGATAAATAAAGGACTTGTGGGTATCGCATTTAGTACTGGCCCTGCTGTTATGCCACCGTGGGGTGGAAATTCTGTGTTACTTTCGACTTCACCGATTGCAGCAGGTATCCCTACAAATCCTCCAACAGTTATTGATCTTGCGACAAGTGCAGTTGCTAGAGGAAAAATCCAAGCAAAGGCACAAGCAGGTGCTGAACTAGAACCTGGTTGGGCTTTCACCAAAGATGGTTCTCCCACAACAGATGCGAAAGAAGCTCTCGCCGGAATGCTTGCACCACTTGGTGGAGTAAAGGGATATGCAATTGCAGTTCTGGTTGAGTCCTTAACTGGGATGCTAATTGGACCAGCGCTAGCTAAGAATATTCCGGATATGTTTTCAGCTGATCAAGATGCCAACTCGCAACAAATCTCACATTTTATAATTGCGATAGATGCCGCCAAACTCTCTGTGGATGGAGAAAATTCAAGATCAGCTGATTTTGCAGATTTTGTTACCGAGACAGGCGGCCGTCTACCTGGATCTAACCGAGCAAACCCAGAGAATCTAGATAGTTCAGAAGATATAGTCATCACCGATCAGGTCGCAGATCAATTGAATCAATGGTCAAATAAGTTGGGAATATAAATGGTTAAGTCGGCACCAGGGCTAGGGTTAATTGCCGTCATAGTTGCTGTCGCTTTTCAGATACATAATTTTCAACCAGCGATAAGCCCACTAGCTCTCTGCGTCGCATTTGGCTTTGTCATTGCTAACTTTGCATCTTGGCCTAGTTTTGCAACAGTTGGTACCGCGCTTGCAAGCAAGAAATTAATGCGGATTGGCGTTGCATTGCTTGGCGCACAAGTGAGCGTGCTTTCACTTAAAGCAATTGGCGTCAAGGGTGTAATAACAGTGGTTCTGGTAGTTACACTCACAATATTTGGAATTTTGGCTCTCTCAAAACTTTTTAAAATGAGTGGAGAGCTTGGTCTTTTAATCGGTGTTGGGTTTGGAGTTTGCGGTGCTACTGCAGTGGCAGCGATACGCCCACAAACTCGAGCAACTGAAGAAGAAACTTCCTACGCAATCGCTTTAATCTCACTCTGCGGAACGCTATCTATTTTCACACTGCCTCTAATTGGACACGCCCTTGGATTAACCGATCAAACCTTTGGTTCCTGGGCTGGTGCTGCCGTTCACGACGTTGGACAAGTAATTGCAACTGCCTCTGTGTGGAGTGATGATGCTGTTAAATCTGCTGTCGTAATAAAACTCGCTCGAGTCTGCCTGTTAGCACCAATCGTTCTAATTCTCTCAATTCGCCATCGTCGTTATCTCACATCACTTTCGCAAACGAAAGATCAGAATTCAAGCAACTCAACTTTGAAGTCGAACAAAGTACCTCTCATACCTTTCTTTGTAATCGGATTCATCGCAGTAGCCACTATTCAAAACGTTTTTGATATTCCAACTCAGTTACACGATGCAGTAGTTCTGTTAAGCAAATTGCTTTTAGGTGCTGGCTTGGTTGCACTAGGTTCTAGCGTTCGCTGGAAATCAATCCGTGCAATTGGTCCTCGACCAATGTTTATGGGCCTGATTGCTTGGGTAATCGTTGCCGGAGTCTCGCTAGCGGCAGTTCAGATAACCGGACTTTAAGGTCAGTCAACCCCAGTACCTGAATTGCAAGCGCGAAACACTTGCAATTAGACAGTATCCAACTCTTTTAATAGCCTTTGCAAGTATTGCTAATTCCACGAAAGGGAGACAACGTGCAAAAAAAGAAGTCACTCATATTTGCAGTATCACTTGCTCTTGCATTTGGATTAACTGCGTGTTCTAAATCTGAATCTACTGATGTTGCGGCAGCATCTTGCGAAAAGGCTGATCTTGCAACAGTTACCGGTGGCAAACTGACTATTGCAACAGGCGAACCTGCTTACTATCCATGGGTTATCGACGATAAGCCAGAGACCGGTGAAGGCTTTGAGGGCGCAGTTGCTTACGCTGTTGCCAAGCAACTCGGATTCACCAATGATGAAGTTGTCTGGGTTCGCACCACATTTGATGGCGCGGTAACACCAGGAGAAAAGAACTTCGACTTTAACTTGCAACAATTCTCAATAACAGAAGAGCGAAAAGCTGCTGTTGATTTCTCATCACCTTATTACACCGCTCCACAAGCAATCGTGTCTTACAAGGGCAGCAAAATTGCTGGTAAGACATCTATCGCAGACCTTAAGAACGTAAAGCTTGGTGCAGCAGTTGGCACAACTTCACTTGATGCAATCGAAAACCAAATTGGCGCAAAGCCACAGGTATTTAATGACAATGCCGCTGGTGTTACTGCCCTTAAGAATGGTCAGATCGATGGATTAGTAGTAGACCTACCAACTGCTTTCTATCTTTCAGGTGTTGAAGTAAAAGATGGCTTAATTGTTGGCCAACTTCCATCAACTGGTTCTGGTGATCAATTTGGACTCTTGCTTTCAAAAGATAGCAAGATTACAAAATGCGTTTCTGGCGCTGTAGATGCAATCACCGCTGATGGCACATTGGCAGCGATTACCGATCAGTGGCTAGCCACCGATGCAGGCGCTCCAGTACTAAAGCCATAAGTCACCATAAGTAAATTGCAATAAAAGTTAGATAAACGCGGTAGTTTGGCGACCATGTCAGAGAAGAAAACCTCTGCTTGGTCGCCAAGCTCACGCGAATTAGATCGTCGCGCGCTACGTCGCAAGTTAAGCCGGAAGCAAAGTCTTATTGCGGCAGTTTCATCAATATTGGTGCTTGGCACACTTACAATAATTTTGATTACCTCCCCAGGTTGGGAAGTAGTAAAAGCCACTTTCTTTGATATCCAATACGGTAAAGAAGTATTTCCAACAGTTGTTAAAGGACTTTGGATAAATTTGCAGCTAACTTTCTTCGGTGGAATCGCTATCGGTGTTATCGCGATGGGCCTAGCGCTACTGCGAACTACTAAATCTCCCGCACTTACGCCATTTAGATTTTTAGCAACTGCATACGTTGATATCTTCCGCGGCGCTCCACTTATCTTGATTATCTTGTTAGTCGGCTTTGGCGTTCCAGCCCTTCGGCTACAAGGTATTTCCAGCAATGTGATTGTGCTCGGAACTATTGCTGTAGTGCTTACTTACTCGGCATATGTTGCCGAAGTTATCCGCTCGGGAATTCTCTCAATCCATCCCAGCCAAAGAGCCGCAGCAAGATCGCTTGGCTTAACTTCTGGGCAGACAATGCGCTTTGTAGTTCTTCCGCAGGCGCTGCGCCGTGTTGTACCACCGCTCTTAAATGACTTTGTATCTTTATTAAAAGATACTGGTTTGGTTTCAATTCTCGGTGTCACAGATGCAGTCCGTGCAGCACAAATCAATGCTAGCCGTACCTTTAATTACACACCATATGTTGTCGCTGCAATTCTATTTTTGCTCATAACGATTCCAATGACTCGCTACACCGATCGTGCTATTAGACAGCGCACACAAGCACAGAACTCGGAAGGCGCGATCTAATGGCAAACGTCCTGGAGTTACAAAGTGTTCGCAAAGCCTTTGGTTCAGAAGTTGTATTAAATGATCTCTCATTACAAGTGCCAGAGCACACCGCCACAGTGTTAATTGGCGCCTCAGGATCCGGAAAGTCCACTCTGCTTCGTTGCATTAATTTGCTAGAAACGATCGATGATGGACAGATTTTTTTAGATGGATTAGAAATAACCGATCCGGCAATTAAGGTTGATGAAGTACGCCGCAGATTAGGCATGGTCTTTCAGTCTTTTAATCTCTTTCCACATAAAACCGTACTAGAGAACATCACGCTGGCACCGATTAAAGTTCAAAGCAAGAGCGTTGAAGAAGCGCGGGATATAGCCATAAAACTTCTCTCTCGATTTGAATTGGCTGATAAAGCAGATGAGTACCCAGATCGACTAAGCGGGGGCCAGCAGCAACGTGTAGCAATTATTCGCTCACTTGCAGTAAATCCTCGCCTTCTTTTGCTGGATGAAATTACATCTGCGCTCGATCCAGTTCTTGTAAATGAAGTATTAAGTATTGTGAGAGATTTGAAACACGATGGAATGACAATGGTTCTGGCTACCCACGAGATGGGCTTTGCAACTCAAGTCGCTGATGAAGTTTGCTTCCTTGAGTCAGGAAATATTCTCGAACGCGGAAGCGCAGAGCAGGTACTTAAAAACCCTTCAAATCCGAAGACGCAGGAGTTCTTAAAGCGAGTGCATCAAGCAGGGCGACTTTAGATTTAATTTTTAAGGTGATAAGTTCAATACCTTGAATAAGGAGTAGGTAAATGTCTAGCGCTTTTGAGGCAATCGTTTGGCAAGAAGGAAAGATCATCTTGCTAGATCAGACAAAGATTCCTATATCCGAAACTTTTAATTCATACGATGAAGTCGCCGATTTCATTGGGGCAATTCAGAACTTAGTAGTCCGTGGCGCACCTGCGCTAGGAGTCGCTGGCGCTTATGGAGTCGTACTGGCAATTGATGAAGCCAATCGCAAAGGACTCAGCGCTAAAGAGTTAGACCACAATATTGATCTACTTCGTGATGCCAGACCAACAGCGGTTAATTTAGGCTGGGCGGTAGAACAAATTCGCAAACATTTACCGGCGGGCAGAGATGCAGTCCTTGCGGCAGCCCATCAATTAGCTCGCGAAGATAAAGAATCAAGTACCAGTATGGGAAATATTGGCGCTGATTGGCTCATCAATAAGTTAGGCGCTAAACCGTTAACACTTCTCACACATTGCAACACTGGTTCTCTTGCTACGACCGGTACCGGCACAGCACTCGGTGTGATTAAAGAGTTGCATAAGCGTGGAAATGTAAAAGAAGTTTATGCAGATGAAACACGGCCTTTATTGCAAGGTTCACGCCTTACAGCATGGGAGTTAATGAAATCCGAGATTCCTTATCGAATCGAACCAGATGGCGCTGCAGCGATGGCTATTTTGAGTGGACGAATTGATGCTGCACTTATTGGAGCAGATCGGATTGCTAAGAATGGCGATTCTGCAAATAAAATTGGGTCACTTGGGGTTGCACTGGCTTGTCACGCAGCAGGAATACCGTTCTTAGTCGTTGCACCTGAATCAACAGTAGATCGCTCGATCGCAACTGGTGAAGAGATTCACATCGAAATTCGTGGCGATGAGGAGTTAACTCACTTTAAGGGCGTTCAGGTTGCACCAATCGGGGCAAAGACTTTTAATCCGGCTTTTGATGTGACGCCAGCAAAGTACATAAGCGCAGTTATTACCGAGAAACAATCCTATGAAATAGAAAAAGGCGAAACGCTATGAGTGAATTAAAGCCACTTCACGATCTTGTCGCACGTTCACAGAAGATCGGTGCTGATCAATCAATGGTTGTTTACGGTGGTGGAAACACTTCGAGTAAGGGCGAAATTAAGGATCATCTGGGACGACTGAAGAAAGTTTTGTGGGTTAAAGGATCTGGCGCGGATATGCAGTACGCAGTCGATCGTGATTACCCAGCTTTGTATTTAGAAGATTTATTGGCGCTACGTGACTTTGATGCTTTAGATGATGACACGATGGTTGATTATGTAACTCGCGCTCTGGTTGATCCAACATCGCGCAGACCGTCAATCGAGACCTTGTTGCACGGATTTTTGCCGGCAAAACATATTGATCACGTGCACGCAGATGCAATCTGTGCACTGACTAATCACCCACAAGGAGAAAAAGCAGTCCAGGAAGCACTCGGTAAAGATTTTGCCTATGTTGATTGGATGCGCCCTGGCTTTAATCTTTCGAAGATTGTCGGTGGTTTAGCAGACTATGCAGGCGTTGTGCTTGCCCATCACGGTTTAGTTGTTTGGGATGAAGATTCCGATCGTTGCTACAAAAAAACTCAAGATGTAGTGGCTCTTGCAGATAAGTATTTAGATTCGCTCAATAGGCGCCCTAAAGCTAATTTTCAGCATCAAGATCTGCCTGATGAAGAGCTAAAAGATTTGCTCCTTAAGTTGCGTGGAACAATCGGCAAAAAGCAATTACTCAGAACTGACTCTCGCTTAGCCGAAATTGCAGCTCGCCCAGATCTTAAGAAAATTCTTGCACTTGGCTCATCTAGTGCAGACCATATGTTGCGCATTCGTCCCAACTCAGCCACCGTTACATTGGACGATACTGAAACCGGAATCAAAGAATTTCGCGATAATTACGCAGCGTATTTCGAAGCAAATAAGTCACTACTCCCAGTTGGTTATGTAAGCCATGGCAATGATCCAAAGGTAATCATTGTGCCTGGAGTCGGCGCAGTAACTGCAGCGACAACAATTAAAGAGAACACAATGTTGGCCGATATCGCTTCGCACACCCACAGTGTGGCCGCTCGAGTAGTTGATGTATTCGGTGATGGTGACACTATTTCTGATTCAGAGATTTTTGGCTTTGATTACTGGCCAATGGAATTGTTCAAGTTAAAGAATAAGCCTGCACCGGCACAACTCGATGGCCACATCATCATTGTTACAGGCGCAGGAAGCGGAATTGGCAGAGGCGTTGCACTTGAACTTGCTAAGCGCGGTGCGCATTTAGTTCTTGCAGATATCGAAGAAGCAGGGTTAATCGCCGTCGAGAAGGAGTTTGCAGAAAATAAATGCAATCCACCGCTGCTAATTTTAGGAGATCAGTCCAAGGAAGCCGATGTGCAGGCCACTGTCACAAAAACTATTAAACACTTTGGTGGCCTCGATGGTGTTGTAATTAATGCCGGTATCGGAATCAGCGATAGATTAGAAGATCTAGATGTTGAAAAATGGCGCCGTGGATTAGAAATCAATTTATCTAGCGCATTTATGCTGACGAAAGAGGCAATGAAAGTTATGCGCAAACAGAAAATGGGCGGATCTCTAGTTTATGTAGCAAGCAAGAACGCCTTTTCACCTGGAGCGGGCTTTGGTGGCTATTCAGTGAGCAAAGCAGGAATGTTGCAGTTGATGCGCATTGCAGCCCTCGAAGGTGGAAGCGCTGGCATTCGCTGTAACGGAATTAATCCAGATGCTGTTTTCGATAACAGCAAGCTGTGGGAAGGTGGAATTCGTGAACAACGTGCAGCCGCGCACGGTGTAAAGCCCGAAGAACTTGAAGATTTCTATGCCTCTCGCAACCTGCTCAATGCTCGGGTTCGAAGTCTTGATGTTGCGCGTGCAGCAGCCTTTTTCTTGAGCGATGAATCTTCACGTACAACAGGAAGTGTCATCGCCGTAGACGGCGGTGTATCTTCTGCCTTCCCTAGATAATTATCAGCATATATAAGGTGGAGGCGCTTTAATGGAACGCATTCACGTCACCTATGCCTATTTGGGTGATAACCCAACTGCGATCGCCGACCTTATTCGGGTTGAGCAAACAATTGAATTTCCTTTTGAATTAGCGCCAACTTGGATCCAGGATGAAGTTGTTGGAAAAGTTGAAGAGATTACATCAAGTGATAAGAACAACCACTTAATAACTATCTCTTATAACCCTGATGTAACCGGGGGAGAGCTAACACAACTACTAAATGTACTTTGGGGAAATGCATCACTATTTCCTGGCGTGAAGGTAGTAGGACTGAAACTTCCGGACTCCATATTGAATAATTTCAAAGGACCACGTTTTGGAATTAGCGGATTGCGTAAAATATTTAAAGCAGATACTCGACCTCTGATTGCTACAGCGCTCAAGCCAATGGGCTCTGATGCAAAGACGCTTGCCGAAATGGCTCGCACGCTGGCTCTTGCCGGATTTGATTTAATTAAAGATGATCACAGTCTGGCCAACCAACCTTGGGCAACTTGGAAAGAGCGAGTTGCTTTAATTTCTGCCGCAGTCAAAGATGCCAATGAAATTACCGGTGGAAATTCAGCCTATGTACCAAGTTTAAATATGCCATTTGATCAGGTTATCGATGCTGCACACACAGCAAAAAATCTCGGAGTAGGTGGGTTACTGGTTCTTCCTGGGATTACCGGATTCGATTCCTTGCGAGTCATGGCTGAAGATGAAACATTGGCTCTGCCGATTATGGGTCATCCAGCGATGTTGGGTTCACTTGTTATATCAAAAGAAGTTGGAATTGCTCACGGATTAGTTTTTGGAACTTTGATGCGGTTGGCTGGGGCAGATATTTCAATATTTCCAAATATTGGAGGGCGTTTTTCATTTACCGCCGAGCAATGTTTAGAAATTGCTGATTTATCACGTAGCAAGCTTGGGTCTCTAAAACCAATCACGATTGCACCCGCTGGTGGAATGACTTTGGAGAGAATCCCAGAAATGATTGATATGTATGGAAAAGACAGCGCTTTATTGATCGGTGGTGCGCTATCTCGCGGACACCTTGCAGATAACGCTGCTCGCATGTGCGAAATGGTTCGCTCCTACTAAACTTAGCCACATCATGTGGAAGAAATTAAAGAAATTATTTACCGACCGCCAAGTGTGGGTTCGCCAGATAATTGTCGCTGGCTTGGCTGGTGCTGCCGCCTGGCAGATTGGCGATCTGCTAATTGAAGGTGGTGGCGTAGTCGCTGCGATCGTTTGCACCTTATCGATTCGAATCTCGCTCCATAAGTCAGTACGCGAAGGTTTTGGTCAGATTGTCGGCACCGCGATTGGAGCATCTGTCGCTCTTCTAAATGTCTCAATTTTTGATGTTGGATTTATCGCCGTCGGTCTCACTGTTGTTTTCTGCGCAGTTGTTGCGCGCGCTCTTCACTTAGGAGAAGTTGCTTCTGTAAATGTTCCTGTGACTGCGCTCATTGTTATTGGTCCGGGAATCAGCGGAACAACTGCTGCACATCGCTTGGGATCAACTTTAATTGGTGCGGCAGTTGCAATTCTCTTCTCTTACTTCTCACATGCAAAAACTCCAGTGGGACGCGCTATTGACCAGATCACTGATGTAAGCACCAAGGCGGCAGAGTTACTTGCACAAATGTCCGAAGGAGTTGCTGCCGGTTACACCCAGAAAGATGCGGGAAATTGGTTGGCGAAGGCTCGCTTATTAATGGAAGCAATTCCATCGATTCGAGCGCAGTCCGTGGAAGCGCGCGGGCATGCGCGATGGTTCCCAACTGCAGAAAAAGATGAAGCAGAAAGCGTTTACATTCAAGGAATCGCGATCGAACATACTTTGCTGCAAGTACGCACTATTGCGCGAACACTATTTGATTCTGCAGTAAGTGGAGGAATTGCTGATTCAACCCAAAAGCAGATTGCAGTTGCGCTCTCAGCGGCGAGTTTCGCGATTTCAACAAAATTTGATGATGAAGAAGATTTTGAAACAACCACCACCGCAACAGATGATGCTCGCGAAGCCGGAGCTGCCTTGGCTGAATCTCTCATTGAAGATGCTAAAGATGCCGACCAAGAACAGATTGTTCGCGGACTTTCAATGGTGGCAAATATTGAACGCATTGCAGACTCACTCGATCAGAATTCACCTGCGCTCAAGGATGTAATCACACCCGATGAACCCGCCCACGTCAGAGTTATGGCGGTCTCGCCTATCGATCAAACGCTTAAGTTAAATAAGCGCATTACTAGGCGAATTAGGAAGATTTTCCGCAAGTATTTCTAGCCGTAAGGTCGATTTGCCATATACCCCTAGGGGTATGCTAGATTGACTCCCTAAGCAACTAAAAGGGAGTTAAATATGTGTTCTCGCGTAATCTGCCAACAATGTAAGAAGTACACCTGGTCTGGCTGTGGCCAGCATATTGATGATGCCCTCGCGGGTGTGCCCGAAGATCAAATCTGTAAGTGTCAGGGCTGAAAATGGCCAAGGTTGTTGTTTTAGGGGCAGGCATTTCGGGCCATACCGCCGCTTTACATCTTCGCAGGTCACTATCAAAAGCGCACGAAGTAATAATGGTTACACCAAATTCGAAATGGAACTGGATTCCGTCGAATATCTGGGTCGGTGTTGGAAAAATGACAACAGATCAAGTTACCTTTCCACTGGCTCCAATCTATAAGCGCAAAGGAATTGAGTTTCACCAGGCGCTCGGAACCGAAATTCATCCAGAGGGCGATGCGGCTGGTGACCAGCCTTTCGTGACTGTGAAATACACATCAACTGAAAAAAACGGCGAAATTGCAAATATCGAATATGACTATCTAATTAATGCAACAGGTCCCAAATTAAACTTCGCTGCTACTCCAGGACTTGGGCCTGATGGTCATACCGTTTCGGTGTGCACACCGTCGCATGCAATTGAGGCAGCAGCGGAACTCAAAGAAGTTATCGCCAAGATGAAAGCTGGGCAACGTCAGCGCTTAGTCGTTGGGGTTGGTCATGGAACATGTACATGTGAAGGCGCTGCATTCGAATATGCATTTAATGTCGAACACGAAGTTCGCGAAGCAGGTGTGCGTGAATTAGCTGAGATTGTCTACCTAACAAATGAATACGAACTTGGTGACTTTG
>JBIIPL010000068.1:0-6899 GCA_044342645.1 Candidatus Planktophila sp.
AACCAACTGCCGCTGTAGAGGCGATCTTTAAGGTCACCGGCGATTGGCAGAAGTTCAAGGGTCTTCCTGGAACTGAAGGAACACTTAAATATGCAACACCAAAGCCAGCTAAGAGCATCGCTTACGAAGCAGCTGTTAAGCAAGCAATGGATGAACCAAAAGAAGGCGCAACAACAATGAAGAAGAAGGCGCAAGAGAAGTTAGCCGCAAAGGCTAATCCTGCTCCGGTTGCCGACGTTGTAGTTGAAGCCTCCGAACCAACTGCGACCGAAGAGGTTGTAGAAACCGTAGTTGAAGCGACCGAAGCGGTTGCAGAGGCTCCAGCTGAAGTTGTGGTTGAAGCAGTTGTTGAAACTTCAACAGATGCGGCTGCCGAATAACAATGATGGACGAAGCTCTCGAGCACCTCGTTAAAGGAATCGTTGATAATCCTGAAGATGTCATCGTTAAGGAAAAGACACATCGTCGCGGCACAACTCTAGAAGTTCGTGTTAATCCTGAAGATATCGGCAAGGTAATTGGCCGTAACGGTCGCACTGCAAAGGCGCTACGCACAGTCGTAAGCGCGATTGCAGGTCGCACAGTACGTGTTGATCTCATCGATACCGACGAGGCTCGATAACAAAGTTATTTGGTATGCGCCTTAATGTAGGTCGCATCGGTCGCGCTCACGGAATTCTTGGTGAGGCGACTATTGAAGTTCGCACTGACTTAGCAGAAGAACGTTTTGCTATCGGCGCACAACTTGAAACCGATGACCACGGTAATTTATCTGTAGTTTCTGCGCGCGTGCACAATGGAATTTTACTGCTTGGGTTTGCAGGATTTAGCGATCGAAATGCAATTGAAAAACTTCGTGATGTCCTGCTTTTCTCACAAGTTAATATCGATGAACCCGGCTTTGAAGAAGATGATTACCACGTATTACAACTAGTCGGCTGTAAGGCTTATCTGGTCGATGGCGATTTATTTGGCGAAGTTACCGACGTTCTCAATCTGCCTGGCCAGGATGTGCTTTCAATTAAAAGTGAATCTGGCGAAGTCTTGATTCCATTTGTTCATCAGCTCGTTCCAGTAGTAGATATCAAAGCAAAGCGAATGACGGTAATCCCACCTGATTTTTACGAGAGTGAGGATAGTCAGTGAAAATTGATGCGATCACGATCTTTCCTGAGTACTTTGCTCCGGCTCAGCTTTCGCTACTCGGTAAAGCGCAAGATAAAGGCCTAGTTGATTTACAAATTCACGATTTGCGAACTTTCACAAACGATAATCACAACACAGTAGATGACACTCCATACGGCGGTGGAGCCGGAATGGTTATGCTCCCCGAAATTTGGGGCCAGGCGCTGGATCCACTATTAATTTCAGATGTTGATCTAATAATTCTGACACCTGCGGGAAGTCGTTTCTCTCAAAAAATGGCGGAGGAATTTTCAAAGAGTAAACATTTAGTATTTGCCTGTGGGCGTTACGAAGGAATTGATGATCGAGTTCGTCAACACTATTTAGGCGCAGATTATGCAAAAAATGGTGTTCGCGTCCACGAGGTTTCAATTGGTGATTACGTGCTTGGCGGGGGAGAAGTTGCATCGCTAGTTATGATCGAAGCAATTACTCGCCTGATTCCAGGAGTCCTTGGCAATCCGGAATCACTTGCAGAAGAGTCACATAATTCTGATGGATATCTCGAATACCCCAACTTTACTAAGCCACAAGAATGGCGCGGAATTAGCGTTCCCGAGATTTTATTGAGTGGAAATCACGGTGAAATCGCAAAGTGGCGCGAATTACAGGCCCAAGAACGCGCTAAAAAGGCCTTTTGACTCGTCAGTAACCACACTTCTCCCGTAGCGTTCATCTATGAGTGATGAAACGGCAGAGATTCAAGCGAGATTAATTCGCGATTTGGAACCCGTCGTTGCAGTCGAACTCGAACGCCATATAGGAGTACAGAAGAATTGGTATCCCCACGAATATGTCCCTTGGTCAGAAGGCCGAGATTACGCAGGACCACTAAATGGAGATGCTTGGGAAGCGAAAGATTCTCGCCTAACTCCGGTTGCTCAAGACTCTTTAATTTTAAATCTGCTCACCGAAGATAATTTGCCGAGCTACCACACCGAAATCGCAATTTCGATGGGTCGCGATGGCGCTTGGGGAAACTGGATTGAAAGATGGACTGCTGAAGAAGCCCGACACGCAATCGTAATTCGTGATTACTTAATGGCCACGCGCGGCGTCGATCCATACGTACTAGAAGACTTGCGCATGGCACATATGTCATTGGGATACCAGACACCTTATGAGAACGATATGTTGCACACGATCGCATACGTTTCATTTCAGGAGTTAGCAACAAGAATTTCTCACCGCAACACTGGAAAAATTTCTGACGATCCAATCGCTGAAAATATGATGCAACGTGTCGCACTCGATGAGAATCTGCATATGCTCTTCTACCGAAATACGCTTTCTGCAGCGTTAGATATGGAGCCAAATGCTTCAATGCGCGCCATTGCCGATGTGGTTACTAATTTCGATATGCCAGGAGCAAATATGCCTGGCTTTGGTCGCAAGGCGGTACAGATCGCTTTGGCTGGAATTTATGATCTACAACAACATTTAGATGATGTGGTCTCACCGGTCTTGCGCGCATGGAATGTCTTCGAGAGAAATGATCTCACCGGTGATGGCTTAGTCGCCCGAGATGAGATAACTGCTTTTATGGAGAAAGCCGGCAAAGATGCAGCGGTCTTTAACGATAAGCGCGAAGTCCACTTTGAAAGACTTATCGCCCGTGGTCAATCTCCAATTCGTATTCAAAAGTAATTTTCAACGATAGATTTATCCCATGTGCAGATTACTTGGATATGTCGCGGATGAAGAGCGCACCTTCGCAGATGTAATTGGCGAAGGTTTTGAAAACTTTGTAGAACTCTCTAAAGAACATAAACACGGTTGGGGAATTTCAGCTAACTCAGCAACAAACCGTAGTACGACTTTAGTAAGAGATTTAACTTTGGCGGCAGAGAGTGAAAAATTTGCAGAATCCGCTAATGGACTCAAATCCGATGGCGCGCTTCTGCACTTGCGCCTAGCCTCAAAAGGGCTGACCGTAGATTTATCAAATAACCATCCATTTGTGCATGGAGAATTCTCATTTATGCACAACGGAACTATCAAATCAATTAGCGAGATCGAGAAATTTGTAGATCCAAGATACCTTTCGCAATTTACCTCGACCACCGATAGTGAGCGTTATTTCTATACAGTGCTCACTGCGATAGATGAATTAGGGTTGCTTGAGGGCGTTCGTAAAGCGGTCCGAACCATAGTCGCTAACTGCAAATTTACGAGTATTAATTGCATGCTTCTTTCACCTGAGCACATGATTGCCGTATGCGAATTTAATGAGTCCGATGTGACTGAATGGACAGTAGATAGCCACTATGAACTCCGCTACAGCGTTGAGGAAGGCGTAGTTAAAGTGGCATCGACTGGATGGGGCAAAGACCATTGGAGCCGCCTGCAAAATCATTCAATTCTTATCATTAACCGACGTGATTTATCATTTGAGGTTTTACCTCTCTAAGCACCGCGTTAGGCTTACCTTTATGTCCCGCACTTATACAGTCGAAACTTACGGCTGCCAGATGAACGTTCACGATTCTGAACGCATCGCCGGGCTACTGGATGAGGCTGGATATCTTCCCGTTGCACCAGGGGTGCAAGCAGATATCGTGGTTTTCAATACGTGCGCGGTTCGCGAGAATGCCGATAACAAGCTTTACGGAAATTTAAGTTTCTTGGCACCCATTAAAAAGGCTAATCCCAACATGCAAATCGCGGTGGGCGGCTGTTTGGCGCAGAAAGATCAATCAATAATTTTGAAGAAAGCGCCATATGTAGACGTGGTTTTCGGTACACATAACGTTGGCTCTTTACCGATTCTTTTAGAGCGTGCCCGAATCGAAGAAGAGTCACAGATTGAAATTCTAGAAGCGCTAGAACACTTCCCATCTACATTGCCCGCCCGCAGGTTTTCTGCCTTTACTTCGTGGGTATCAATCTCTGTTGGTTGCAATAACACTTGCACCTTCTGCATCGTCCCGACTTTACGTGGGATAGAGAAAGATCGTCCTGCTGTTGATGTTTTGAAGGAGATTCGCGCCCTGGTTGAACAAGGGGTAATTGAAATTACCTTGCTGGGCCAGAATGTAAATGCCTATGGAGTCGATTTTGGAGATCGCAGCGCTTTTGCAAACTTACTGCGCGAATGCGGGAAAATTGATGGTTTAGAACGAGTTCGATTTATGTCACCGCATCCGCGAGATTTCACAGATGATGTAATTGAAGTTATGGCAACGACCAAGAATGTAATGCCACATTTACATATGCCGCTGCAATCTGGATCCGATCGCATCCTGCAAGAGATGCGTCGTTCTTACCGCGCCAGCCGTTATCTAGGAATTTTGGAGCGAGTACGGCAGGCGATGCCCGATGCCATGATCACAACTGACATCATCGTGGGATTTCCTGGCGAAACTGAAGACGATTTCCAAGCAACTATGGATTTAGCAACGCAAGCACAATTTGCTGCGGCCTATACCTATAAATATTCAATCCGCCCCGGAACACCTGCGGGTGCAATGCCAAACCAAGTTTCAGCAGAAGTTGTTGGTGAACGCTATACGCGACTGCACGAGCACCAACAAGCAATATCACTGGGCGTCAATCAGCGCTCAATTGGATCGAAACATCGCGCACTTGTCTCCGAAGTTGAAGGTCGACGCGATGCGGCGCAATCACGTTTAACAGGTAAGACAGAAGATTTCCGGTTGGTTCATTTCGATGCTGTAAGTAAGGCAAGACCGGGAGATTTTGTAGATCTAACTATCACCGATGCATCTGCGCATTACTTAATTGGGCGAGAAGAAGCACACTTACAAACACGAGGTGGAGATGCATTTGCCGCACGTGAGGCAAATGTTGGTCCACAACCAACCATGCTCGGAATCCCCACGGTGAAATGAAAACGATAGTTATCTGTGGCGCGACCGCGACAGGCAAGAGTGATTTAGCGGTTGCAGTCGCACAGGAAATTGGCGCAGAGATTATCAACGCTGATTCAATGCAGATCTATAAAGGTATGGATATCGGTACCGCCAAACTTGCACCGGCTGATCGAGGTGGGATCGAACATCACATGTTAGATATTTTGGCTGTTACCCAAGATTCCACGGTCGCTTGGTACCAAGAGTTAGCGCGGCAGTCGGTTACTGCAATTCATAATCGTGGAAAGCACGCAATTATTGTTGGAGGAACTGGTCTTTACATTAAATCTATTTTAGATGATCTAAATTTCCCTGACACAGATGCTGTTGTTCGCCAGAGATTGACAGAGGAGGCGAAAGAGTTTGGAATAGTTCAGCTATTTCAAAGACTAGAACAATTAGATCCGGCAGCAGCGGCAGCGATAGATCAGCAAAATGAGAGGCGAGTGATTCGCGCCTTAGAAGTTATTGAAATTACCGGTAAACCATTTACGGCAAATCTGCCACGTGAAGATAGTTCACTTTATCCAAACGCTCTGCAATTCGGACTGGTTATGGACCGAGCAGAACTTGGGGCGCGAGTTGAGGCGCGAGTAGATCATATGTGGGAGTTGGGATTTGTAGCCGAGGTAGATAGGTTGATAGATGAAGGTATTACAAAGGCCACAACTGCGCGACGCGCCTTAGGTTATGCGCAGATAATCTCAATGCGAACCGGTGGTATGTCCGAGAAATTAGCAATTGAAGAAACAAAGCGAGCTACGCGCCAATATGTCAGACGACAAGAGACCTGGTTCTCGCGCGATGTGCGAATTAAATGGATATCTCCAACGCAACCGCGGCTAGAAACGGTGCTCGAGAAGATAAACTCATCTCCATCATGATTAATTCTGTAATTGGCACATATGGACATGGCACCGAAAATGATTTTGTTCTTGTCTTTGATCCCGCTGATGAAATTTCTATAACCACTGCCCAGACCGCGGCAATCTGCAATCGCGAGAGCGGTATCGGAGCCGATGGGCTGATTCGGATCACAAAGCGGGATGACAAATGGTTCATGGATTATCGCAATGCCGATGGTTCTCTGGCTGAAATGTGTGGCAATGGAATTCGGGTTATGGCTCGCTACTTGGTAGAGCGTGGACATCAACCAGAAGGTATTTTCGCGATTAATACCCGCGATGGAATCAAGCATTTACGAGTACCTAAAGTTGATGACATATCTGTAAATATGGGCAAAGTTAGCGATGAGAATGAAGAGATCACTGCCTCCGTTGACGGCAAGATTTGGAATGGATACAACATAAATGTAGGAAATCCGCATGCAGTTGTCTTTGTCGAAAAAATTGAAGATGTTGGATCACTTGAAGATGCACCGGTGGTGCGCCCAAAAGATACATATCCTGAAGGTGTAAATGTAGAGTTCGTTGAAATCATGCCCAATCATGAAGCGAAGATGCGTGTACACGAACGCGGCAGTGGCGAAACGAAATCTTGTGGCACTGGTACCTGCGCAGTTGCGTTAGCAGCAACCATGCAGCAGAAAGAGAATTTGCCTGCGCGTTGGGTTATCTACCCTCCAGGTGGCCGCTTAGTTGTAGATATCGATCCACATTCCAACGCAACCTTAACGGGACCGGCTTTACTGATCTCAGATCATGATTTGACCACTTTTTTGCAGGATGCATGAAAGAAGAAGTCCCGCGCGATAACGATCTCTTTGAAGAGCTACTTCGCGAAAGTGCGAGAGTTGCCGCTGATTTTGATGCTGACGAGAATGACTTCGAAGTTTCATCGCAGCCAGATCTTGCAGATCGCCACGCGCTGCGGCGCGTAAAA
>JBIIPL010000069.1:0-6838 GCA_044342645.1 Candidatus Planktophila sp.
TGCGTAAAGCCGGTATCACCGTCGGTCTTGGTACAGATTCTTGTTCTTCATCTAATGACTTAGATATGTTCTCTGTAATGCGGATGGCAGCACATGTCGTAGCCCTTCGCCAATCCCCCGCAGATGTTGACCTAACTTCCATAGTGCGCGCAGCAACCATTGAAGCCGCAAAAGCTGTTGGGCTCGGAGATCGCGTCGGCAGTATCGAAATCGGCAAGGAAGCAGATTTAATTGCCCTCGACTTACACGCTGCACATTTAACGCCAGTCCACGATGTAAATGCGTTGCTGGTCTTTGCTGCTGGGCGCGGCGATGTCACAGATGTTTGGGTGGCTGGTGATCAAGTCGTTGCAAAACGCGTGAGTACCAAGATTGATTTAACTGATCTGATTAACCGAGTAAACCTGCGAGTAAAGGCTCTGGAACCACTCAAGTGAGCCTAACTGGCAAGAGCATTTTGATTACAGGAGCATCTGGCTTTATTGGTCAGGCTTACGTTGCGCGCTTCCTGCAGCTTGGTGCAACAGTTTGTGCACAAGTAAATACCGGAGAAATCCCTGCACACGATAATTTAAGCGTTATCGCCACTGATTTATCCGTCGCCAAATCCGGAAATTCTCTGGTGCAGGAAGCGTTATCGCGCGCAGGTAAGTTAGATTTTGTGATCAATAACGCTGCCAATCAAGCAATACTGGATCCCGCACATGCCACGCGCGCTGAAATTGAATTGATGATGCGTATAAATGTGGATGCCCCGAAGGAAATTATTGATGAATCTGCTAAATCTGGAGTTAGTGTGGTTTTAAATATTTCATCAGTAGAAGCGCTAAACCCCCGTGCTGGACATGAAATATATGGAGCAAGCAAAGCAGCCCTTGATGTTTTGACTCGTTCAGCATCACGCGCTCATGCGCCGATGCGCGTTCTTGGTCTGCGCCTTGGATTGATCGGTCGCCCTGGAATAGATCAAGCTTGGCCAGAAGGTGTTGCTGCTTGGAAAGCGGCTGCACCGCTTGGACGTTATGCCAGTGCAGAAGAAGTTGTTGGTGTTACAGAATTTTTATTATCGGAAGTTAATGCCTGGGCCACCGGAAGTACTTACGACTTCGATGGTGGCCTAGGCAACAACAGTTGGTAGCCCCGAAGGGATTCGAACCCTCGTAGCTGACTTGAGAAGCCAGAGTCCTAGGCCGCTAGACGACGGGGCCCTAGTACATTTTTAAATCATTTACTGCTTGTATTGCTGGGCACTGCGCTGGGGTACCAGGACTCGAACCTAGACTTACTGAACCAGAATCAGCAGGGCTGCCAATTACCCCATACCCCAATAGAACAGGGGAAAGAATACCTCAAAATTTAAAGCGTTATCGCCGCAGCAATTCGCGCCAAAGAGGCATCTTTACCGAGCAACTCCATCGACTCAAAGAGCGGCGGTGAAATAGTGCTTCCGGTTGTTGCAATGCGCACTGCGCCAAAAGCAATACGTGGCTTTAAGCCCATCTCTTCAATAAGTGATGCACGAAGTGCCGCCTCAATGGAATCGTGGTTCCAGGTTGTAAGCGGAGTTAGCTCGGCCAACGTCCGCTTTAAAACATCTTTGGAAGCGCTATCGGTTACCTTAGAAAGGGATGCTTCTTCCACTGCGAAATCTTTCACAAATAGGAAGCGCAACATCGCAGGTACTTCATCAAGCTTAACTATACGTTCTTGAATTAGTGGCAGCGCTTGCTTAACGAGTTCGATTTCTGAATCACTTCCGGTGATGACACCAGTCTTAGTTAAAAATGGAAGTGACCACTTTAGAAATTCATCTAAGGTCAGCGCGCGAATTTTATCGCCATTGATCGCTTCTAACTTCTTCATATCAAAGCGCGCTGGAGATGAATGAACTTTATCAACGGTAAATAACTCACAGAGTTCGGCCATAGTTACATTTTCACGATCATCACCTGGTGACCAACCCAAAAGTGCGAGGTAGTTACAGATGGCCTCAGGTAAATAACCTTGTTCGCGATACCACGCAATCGATACTTCGCCATTGCGCTTGGAAAGCTTGGCGTTATCTTGGCCCATCACAAATGGAAGGTGGGCAAAGACTGGGTAATCAGCAATTGCTACGCCCATTGCTTGGTAAACCCGAATCTGACGTGGTGTTGATGAAAGGAGATCTTCTCCGCGTAATACGTGCGTGACCTTCATCAAAACATCATCAACGGCAACAGCCAAGGTGTAAAGCGGTGAACCATCGGCGCGGGCTAATACAAAGTCAGGTACAAATTTGTGATCAAAGGTGACATCGCCACGAATTTCATCGGTAAAGGTAGTGCTGCCATCTGGCATGCGCATACGCACAACAGCTGCTCTGCCTTGCGCCTTATAGGCTGCAATTTGATCGGCGGTTAAATCACGGCAGTGGCCGTTATATCCCGGTGCAACATTTGCCGCACGTTGTGCTTCGCGCACCGCTTCTAACTCATCTGGTGAGCAGTAGCAGTGATAAGCATCTTTCTGATCTAAAAACTTTTGCGCCCAATGTGCATAAATATCTAAACGTTGTGATTGCAAGTAAGGGCCATTTTCGCCGCCAACTTCTGGACCCTCATCCCAGTTAAGGCCGAGCCATTTCAGAGTATCTATCGCTGCTTGGATGTATTCATCGGTTACGCGAGTTGTGTCGGTATCTTCAATGCGAAATAAGAATGTGCCACCTGTGTGGCGGGCATATGCCCAATCAAATAAGGCGGTGCGAATATTTCCAACGTGTAAGTCGCCAGTTGGAGATGGCGCAAAACGTACCTTTACTTTTTTCTCGCTCACGGCTTTGCACTCACCTTATTACTTAGTTGACCAAGGCCTTCAATGCCTACAACAACGTTTCCGCGCGCGATCATTGGACCGATTCCAGCTGGGGTACCGGTGATGATTACATCCCCTGGCAATAAAGTCATAACTTGAGATATGAAGACCACGATTTCTGGAACACCAAAGATCATCTGATCAAGCGTTGCATCTTGGCGAATCTCATCATTTACCGTTGCGAAAATTCGCTGTGTGCCTGGCACAAAATCAGTTTCGATCCACGGCCCAATCGGACAGAAGGTATCAAAGCCTTTTGCGCGCGCCCATTGTCCATCGCTCTTTTGAAGTTCACGGCAAGTCACATCATTTGCCAAGGTGTAACCGAAGATAACTTCGTTAACTCGCTCTATCGGAACATCTTTACAGACACGACCAATTACTACAGCCAACTCTGCTTCATAATCAATTGTGGGTGCCATCGCCGGCCAAACAATTGTGTCTCCTGGACCAATCACAGATGTATTTGGTTTTAAAAAGATGATCGGCTCTTTGGGAACTTCTGATCCCATCTCTTTTGCGTGGTCGGCATAGTTCTTGCCAACGGCAACGATCTTGCTACGGGGAATCACTGGCGCTAACAAGCGCACCTTTGAAAGTTCTACCTTTGCCGCAGTCTTTGTGACTCCGTGATAAATCGGATCTCCCGAAATAACGGTGATTAAATTATCGTCCTCTAAAACTCCAAAGAGCGGATCCGTACCTAGGCCAGATTCAGGACCTGGAGTGAATCGAACGATACGCATTGGGCTATCTTACGCCCTCGTAACGCTGCCATTTGCATCGATATGAAAGATCGTTGCCTGCGGAGAATTATCAGTAATCACTGCAGTAATCGCGGCTTTCTCCCCCGCAATGACTACGCCTTCGATTCCGGCGATTTGTGATGCAGCAGCAACTGTAAATACTGCTTGAACTGCATCTAGCGTCAATGCTGGAGCAGAAATATTAATCGCAACATACGTTCGCCCAGTTGTATCACGCAGTGCAGCTGCTTGCTTAGCGCCAGTGCGCGCAAGTGTCGAGGTTGCAAGAGTTGCTAATTTTTGATCTTCAGGATTAGTAAAGGAATTACTCATGATCTTCTAGCGTCTCATCCTTTAACCGTTCAATAATCACGCTACTTATTTTACGTCGACGGCCCACAGGACGCTCGGAAGTTATCGACCAACCTAATAGCGATATCGTGCTTCCTGCAATCGGGACGCGACCAAGTTTCTGCGCCATCAAGCCACCGATGGTATCGACATCTTCAAAGTCGGCTTTATCAATTTCGATCTTTAACTCATCTGCTAAATCTTCAATGTGCAGCGTTGCCTTAGCGCGAGCTTTATCTTCAGTAATCCAAGAAAAGGCTTCAACGCCATCATCGAACTCATCGGCGATCTCGCCCACGATCTCTTCAATAATATCTTCAATAGTGATAATTCCAGCGGTTCCACCATATTCATCAACCACAATTGCTAGGTGGATCTGATCACGCTGCATCTCTTTTAATAATTCCGCAGCAATCTTTATCTCTGGCACAAAGACTGCAGGGCGCATATGTTGCTCTACTTTTTCAGTTATTTCTGATTCGTGATGATCAAGTGCGCGCTTGGCCAAATCCTTCACGTATGCGATGCCAATAATGTTATCTAGATTTTCGCCAACAACAGGAACGCGAGAATAGCCAGAGCGCAGCGCTAAAGAGAGAGCTTGACGTAGCGATTTATCACGTTCGATCCAGACCATATCCGTGCGGTGCACCATCAACTCGCGAACCAAGGTATCGCCAAGTTCAAATACTGAGTGGATCATCTCGTGCTCATCAGATTCAACCAAGCCGCGTTCGTGCGCCTGGTCTACTAGGTCGCGAAGTTCGGCTTCATTTGTAAATGGGCCACTGCGAAAACCTTTACCTGGTGTAATCGCATTACCGATTGCAATCAACAGGTTGGTAACTGGTCCCAAGATAAAGGCTAAGAAGTAAGCAACTGATATCCCGGCGCGCGCCCATTTATGTGGTTGCTGGCGACCTAATGTTCTTGGGCCAACACCAATTACTACATATGAAAGCACGACCATTATTGCCACAGTCATTGCCATTGCCTGCGCTGATGAATATTGGCGCAACAGAGCAACTGCAAGCAGAGCAGCCGCAGTAAATTCGCAGATCTTTCGTACCAAGAGCAATACGTTTAAATAACGAGATGGCTGTTGTGAGTACTTTTTAAGTAAGTGCCCACCACGCTTGCTCTCTAGCTCTTCAATCAGAATACGTGAAATAGAAGTCAGCGCTGATTCTGATGCAGCGAGAAAACCAGCAAAAGCGATCAGAACGATTATCGCGCTGATATTAAAGGCGTTCATGCCATCTCCTTATAGTTCTTAACTAACTTCTCTTGCAGGGCAAACATTACTTTTTCTTCAGATGAGATGGCGTGGTCATAACCCAAGATATGGAGCAAGCCATGTGCTGCCAAGATAAAGATTTCGTGATCAATCGAATGACCAGCGGTTGCTGCTTGTTGTGCTGCCACAACCGGTGCAATCACGATATCGCCTAAAGTCACCGCTTCATTTCCAGACTCGGGCATATCCATTGGGAATGAAAGCACATCTGTTGGGCCGCCTTCATTCATCCATTTAATATGCAATTCGGTCATTTCTTCAATATCGACAAAGACCAAATTGACTTCACATTCAGGGTTTAGCTTCAACTCGATTAACGCGCTTTGAAGTAAATCACGCACGCCATCAGAAGGCACGAGTTCGCCAGATTTATTGGTAATTTCAATGGTCATTTTATTATGAATTACGTATATTGCGAGGAACAGATTTTGTCTCGTCATATCTTGCATAAGCTTTGACGATATCGCCGATCAAGCGGTGGCGCACGACATCCTCTGCAGTAAGTTCCAAGAAAGCGATATCGTCAATATCGCTCAAAATATTTGTGATGATGCGAAGTCCAGATTGCGCCCCATTTGGAAGATCTACTTGGGTTACGTCCCCAGTGATGACCATCTTTGAACCAAATCCCAAACGGGTTAAGAACATCTTCATTTGTTCGGGCGTGGTGTTCTGTGCCTCATCTAAAATAATAAAAGAGTCGTTAAGGGTACGACCGCGCATAAATGCCAAAGGTGCAACTTCAATTACACCGGTTTGAATTAAGCGCGGAATCGAATCCACATCAATCATGTCGTGCAGTGCATCAAAGAGTGGGCGCAAGTAAGGGTCAATTTTCTCGCTTAAAGTACCTGGCAAGAAGCCAAGGTGTTCGCCCGCTTCAACTGCAGGACGCGTCAAAATAATGCGATTTACTTTCTTGGCTTGCAGCGCAGCAACTGCTTTCGCCATTGCTAAATAAGTTTTACCAGTACCAGCCGGGCCAATACCAAAGGTGATGGTGTTATCTTCGATCGCATCAACGTAACGTTTCTGATTTGCTGTCTTTGGACGAATCGTGCGACCACGATTTGAGACGATATTTAGCGAAAGAACTTCCGCAGGGCTCTCTGCTGGTTCTTGTCCCAACATAGAGATGCTGCGCGTTACTGCATCAACTGTCAGGGTTTGGCCAGAGCGAATAACAACAACCATTTCTGCAAACAATTTTTCTAGTGCAAGGCAATCAATATGTGGCCCGCGCAGAGTTATCTCATTGCTGCGCACCGTGATATTTACACTTGAGAAAGCCGCTTCAATTACTCTTAAGTTGGCATCGCCAGCGCCGATGAGTGAAACCATCGCAATTGCAGGCGGGATGGTGATCAGAGTTCGCTCCATATAGTCAGAGATACTACTTTTAACCGGGCGGCCAAGCGAGCCCACGGCCACCTAAGAGATGCAGGTGAGCGTGAAAAACGCTCTGACCAGCATCGGCGCCGGTGTTAAAAACGGTGCGATATCCAGTTAACTCACGTTCGGATGCGATCTGATCAGCTGCGGTGAAAAGTGCAGCAGTTATCGTTGCTGACATTTTGGCAAGGCCTGC
>JBIIPL010000070.1:0-6481 GCA_044342645.1 Candidatus Planktophila sp.
TTACTCCTTGCAACATCGGGTGATCGGATAGTTGTGTTGCCATATGGAAATCCTGATCTTGCTTTAGCAAAGAAACTCGCGCCCAGCGAACTTCGACTTTATTCTGCCTATGCTTACGAAAGAGCGGCTTTCCATTTAAACCGAAGAATCACGGCAGAAAATAGCGCTCTTTCGAGCTCTGGTACTTCTGGTCTGAGCGCTCCGCTTCGCAAGAAATACACTCAAGATCGCCAAGCTTTGACGGCGCTTTCTTCAATTGTAAAAGATGCTGAAGTGCAAGCCCTGCGTGCCAAGCTCGCTGTACTGCTTTCTCCTTCATTAAATAAAGAGCAGCGTCAACTATTTTCTTATAACGCTAGTGCGGTAGTTGCTAAGACTCTAAATAAATTGCGAGTCACCAGCGGTAAGTATCAGATTGCGTCAAAGACCGGAAAGTTGCCGGTTACTGTAATAAATAACTTTACTGTTCCGGTAATCGTAAACATCAAATTTACGACCTTAAATTCGCGCCTTCAAGTTTCAAATATAATTGGGCTACAAATCCCTGCAAATTCCCGAACCCAATTAGCGATGCCATTTACAGTTGTAGCTCCGGGTGCAACAACGGTCACCGCTCAAATTACCAACAGCGATGGCGGAAAAGTTGGACTGCCTTCTCGATTGGCTATAAATATCACCATCTTTGATTCGAGGGTCACTGGCTTCACAATCGGCGCGGCGGTTCTGTTATTCGTTGCCGCGTTGACCCAAACTATTCGCAGGGTTCGAAAGGGGCGCAATGAAAACCAATGACCTATTTCGCGCCTCTGGTGTTATGGCGATTGGCACAATTCTTTCGCGAATCACCGGATTCTTCCGCGCAATATTAGCCGTTGCTGTTCTTGGTACTGCTCTCTTAGCTGACTCTTACAACGTGGCAAACACTATGCCAAATATTTTATATAACTTATTAGTTGGTGGAGCTCTAACTGCGATCTTTGTTCCACAACTTGTTAGATCTTTCTCCGATGAAGATGGTGGCCACGGCTTCGCATCTCGACTCGTAACTACCATCTCTGGAATTCTCTTATTGCTGGTTTTGATCGGTGTAATTTTCGCACCTGCGTTGGTGCGTCTCTACGCTCCAGAATTTGCAACTTCTGGTTTTGAAAAAGAGTTTTCAATTGCTGTGGCATTTACGCGCTATTGCCTTCCGCAAATATTCTTTTTAGGTTTATTTACAATGCTCGGGCAGGTAGCAAATGCTCGAGGTTCTTTCGCCCCTCTTATGTGGGCGCCAATTGCCAATAACTTAGTTGTGATTGTGGTCTTCGCTGGTGTTTTGATTATGCAGAAGACTTTAACCGTTGAAAACATTTCTGATGGTCAGGTTCAGTTATTGGGTTGGGGAACAACCCTTGGAATTGTGGTGCAAGCGCTAATTTTGATTCCAGTTGTTAAACGTTCTGGTATTCGCCTGCGACCAATCTTTGGAGTTGCAGGATTAGGTAAGTCATTTTCTTTAGCCGGATGGACTTTGGTTTACGTCCTTATCTCGCAAATCGGTTATTTAATTACTGTAAATGTTGCAACTAGCGCCGCCGTTCGCAGCGCGCAAGCTGGAATCACAACTGGTGTTGGCTTTACACCATTTACCAGCGCTTATTACATAATGTTGTTGCCATATTCCATTGTGACGATATCTATTGTCACCGCGCTGTTGCCACATTTATCCAAGTTAGCTATTGATAAAAACGTTGACGAAGTTAAGAAGCAGTTGATACGTGCAATTCGTATGTGTGGTGTGGTTACCGTGCCCAGTTCAGTTGCCTTCCTGCTCTTCGGTTCACTAATGACTGAGGTGCTTTACTTTGGTATTTCATTAGAAGATTCTCGATACATTGGTTATGTACTCTCTGGTTTGAGTTTGGGTCTAGTCGCTTTCTCTATAAATCTGATTTTGATCCGCGGATTTAACGCTTTTGAAGATACAAAGACTCAGGTTGTTTCAATATTAATTATTAATATTATTTCTTCAGGGCTTTCATATCTCTTCTTGGCTTCACTGGAGAATGAGTACGTCACAATCGGACTTGGTTTGGCATTTTCAATCAGTTATATTCTTGGCTTATTTGTCACTATCTCACTTTTGAAAAGGCATGTAGGAAAATTTGAGTACTCGCACTTTCTCGGACAGCATCTGCGCTTATATTTGGCATCTTTCTTGGCGATGCTTCCCTTCTTCGCTATCGCGCTCTTCTTTGGTTGGGTAAGCGATGATGCGCCGCCAATGATTGGTGTTTTACGGTTAGCTTTTGTCCTATTTGGCGGTGGGGCTAGTTTCTTATTGCTAGCGCACGCATTTAAGATTACTGAGATAGCCGCGATTAAAGAGTTCGCAATCTCACTATTGCGCAAACGTAAGTCATCTCGTAAAAGATAAGTAGAAGTGGATACGCTGAGCACATGGTAAAAGATCTTGTAATTGTCGGTTCTGGTCCCGCTGGATATACAGCTGCTATCTATGCTGCGCGTGCCCAGTTGAATCCAGTTATCTACGAAGGCTCTGTTACCGCAGGTGGCGCGCTAATGAACACAACCGAGGTGGAAAACTTTCCTGGATTCGTTGATGGCGTAATGGGTCCAGATTTAATGGACAGTATGCGCAAACAAGCTAAGCGTTTTGGCGCAGAACTGATTACAGATGATGTCGTTGAAATGGATTTATCTGGTGATATTAAAATTATTAAAGATGGTTCCGGAAACACCGTGCAAGCCAAGGCAGTTATTTTGGCGATGGGATCTGCATATAAAGAGATCGGTTTAACCAACGAGAAACGTTTATCCGGTCGTGGTGTTTCTTGGTGTGCAACTTGTGATGGTTTCTTCTTCCGTGATCAGGTGATTGCAGTTGTTGGCGGTGGAGATTCTGCTGTTGAGGAAGCTACCTTCTTAACTAAATTTGCATCCAAAGTTGTTTTGATTCATCGTCGTGATTCCTTGCGCGCTTCTAAAATTATGGCTGAGCGCGCACTTTCTAACCCGAAGATTGAAATGTTATGGAACACCGAAGTTACTGATGTTCTTGGCGCTGACAAGGTTGAAGGTTTGCAATTGCGCAATACTGTAACCGGTGAAGAATCTAAACGAGATTTCACTGGGTTATTTGTTGCTATCGGTCATATCCCTCGCAGTGAACTTGTTACATCTCAAATTACTTTAAATGAAGAAGGCTACGTCGCTGTCGATGGACGCTCAACACGTACAAACTTGAATGGCGTTTTCGCGTGTGGAGATCTAGTCGATTTCACCTATCGCCAAGCAATTACAGCGGCAGGCTCAGGCTGTCAGGCAGCCCTTGATGCTGAAAAGTTCCTTTCGCACTAGTAGGCTTCAAATATTAAATTTATTAAGTTAACCGATAAAGATCAATAAGAGGAGTAAAGATGAGTGCAGGCAAAGTCACAGCGGCTAACTTCGACGAGGTAGTTCTCAAGAGCAGCAAACCAGTTCTTGTTGATTTTTGGGCTGAATGGTGTGGCCCTTGCCGCGCAGTTGGACCAATTTTGGATGAGATCTCCAACCAATACGGTGAAAAACTAACAATCGTGAAGTTAAATACTGATGAAGAGTCAGCAATTGCCATCAAATATGGAGTTACATCAATTCCAATGTTAAATGTTTATGTAAATGGCGAAGTTGTGAAGACCATCATTGGTGCAAAGCCAAAACCAGCTCTTCTTAAAGAGCTAGAAGCTTTCATCTAATCAAATCGTTGAATTAGGCTAATTATGAAAGAACTATCTCCTGATGAGATCCGTTCTTTTCAGCAAGAGCGTGGACTCCACATCACGGGTGAGTTAAATGATTCAACTCGGCGTGCACTTGAAGAAGCGCGCTGGAAATTAGGCGATCGCTCACTCAACTTGCAACCTTCGCCGATGATGCGTGGTGATGATGTTGCTGCGCTGCAAGCACGTTTAACTGAAATGGGATTTAATGCCGGTCGGGTCGACGGTATTTTTGGTGAACGCACCGAATCTGCAGTTAAAGAGTTTCAAAGGTCGGTAGGAATAAAAGTTGATGGTAAATGCGGTCCGGCCACAATAATTGCTTTGATTCGCTTAACTAAAATTGTTTCTGGTGGTGCTCCTACACAAATGCGCGAGAGCGCTGCTCAAAGGAATCGTGGTCCGGCACTTGCAAATAAGGTAATTGTTATTGATCCAGCATTTGGTGAGACCGAGGCAGAAATTGTTTATGACATTGCGCAACGTTTAGAAGGGCGTCTCTTAGCACTTGGCGCGAGCGTTTTTCTAACGCGCGGTCCTCGAAATGTACTTACTGAAAGCCAGATAATTTCTTTTTCAAATAAAAATAGCGCAGATCTTGTAATTTCACTTCATACCGATAACCATAAAAATTCTTTAGCGCACGGTGTTTCAACCTATTTTTATGGCAGCGATGCACACGGAATTCACTCAATAGTTGGTGAAAGATTCGCCTCCCTTGTACAGCGCGAAATCTGTGCGCGTACTGATCTTTTAAACTGCCGGACCCACGGAAAGACTTGGGATGTGCTTCGCTTGACTCAAGCACCTGCGGTTCGTGTTGATTTGGGATACTTAACAAATGAAGGCGATGCCGCCCGATTAGCGCGCCCTGATTTTCGCGACACTTTAGCCGAGGCGTTTATCATCGCGATTCAACGCCTTTATTTATCGGCTGAAGATGATGCAAAAACAGGAACGTTACGTTTATCTGACCTACGTAGCGCAGGGATTCGTCGCTAGCTTTAATGGGTTCGCGCTCATGTGCGCGTGTGTGGGAGACTTCATCTTATGTCTGAAGTATCAGTCCGCTTTCAAACGGGTGCTCCGCAACATCTGGAGCAACGATTTGCTACGCGCGCTGCAGGAATGTTGCCTTCAGAAATTCGATCACTCTTCGCGGTTGCTTCCCGCCCCGAAATTGTTTCGCTAGCTGGTGGAATGCCAAATCTTTCTGCGCTGCCAATGGAGATGATGGCGGGTGTTGTAAATCAATTAATTTTAAATAACGGAGCTGAAGCGCTTCAGTATGGAAGTGGCCAAGGCCATCCAAAACTTCGCGAACAAATTTGTGATGTTATGGCGCTGGAAGGTATTCGCGCTAATCCCGATGACATTGTTGTAACCACTGGTTCGCAGCAGGCGTTAGATTTAATTTCGCGAATCTTTATCGATCCAGGTGATGTTGTTCTTGTTGAAGCCCCTTCTTATGTTGGAGCACTTGGAACATTTAGACAATATGAAGCATCTGTTGTGCACGTTGAAATGGATTTGAGTGGTTTAGTTCCTGATTCTCTGCGCGCTGCGATTAAATCGGTACGCGCCGCTGGCCGCAAAATTAAGTTTTTATATTTAATCCCAAATTACCAAAACCCAACCGGTGTCTTGCTGCCCGCCGATCGCAGAACTGAAATTCTGGCAATCTGCCGCGAAGAAGGAATATTTGTCGTCGAAGATAATCCTTACGGGCTTTTAGGGTTTGAGCGACCATCACCAAATGCGATGCGCGCAGAAGATTCTGAAAATGTTATTTATCTGGGTTCTTTCTCCAAAACAATCGCTTCTGGGCTACGTATTGGCTGGGCGCTTGTCCCACCATCGCTTAAAGATAAGTTAGTGATTGCATCCGAATCTTCAATTCTCTGTCCTTCAAACTTTACGCAGATGACAATCTCAAGTTATTTAGCTGACCAACCTTGGCGTGATCAGATCGCATCTTTCTGCGAGTTATATAAGGTTCGTCGCGATGCAATGCTTGAATCACTCGAAGAGTATTTCCCTAAGGAAGCTACTTGGACTAAACCAGGTGGTGGATTCTATGTCTGGGTTAATTTGCCGCCAGAAATTGATACTAAAGCGATGATGCCAAAGGCGATCGTTGCCAAGGTGGCTTATGTGCCCGGAACTGCTTTCTATGCCGATGGTTTTGGCTCTTGGTCAATGCGCTTGTCTTATTGCCACCCGACTCCTGAGCGAATTCGCGAAGGCGTTAAAGCTCTAGGTGGAATCGTTAAGCAAGAAATGTCGCGCCGTAGTTCTGAACTTAAATAACCTTACTTACCTTCAATTAAATCAACGATCCGCTGCAGGTCTTCGCGGCCAGCAAATTCAATAACAATCTTTCCCTTGCCGCCGACACCTTGGACGCTAACTCTTGTATCTAAATAATCGCTAAGTAATTCTGCCGCGGCCAAAGTTTCACCGCTGGCCCCACTTTTTGTGGTTTTACCTGTGCCGCTCTTCTTCTTTGGTGAATGAATCGCCACCGCTTCTTCGGTTGCTCTAACACTTAAGCCTTCGGCAACTATCCGCCCTGCTAGTTTTTCAATCTCTGCTTCATCAGTTAAACCGAGCAGCGCTCGAGCATGTCCTGCAGAAATTACTCCCGCTGCAACTTTACGTTGTACCGAAAGAGGCAGATTTAATAAACGCATCGTGTTAGAAATTAGCGG
>JBIIPL010000009.1:0-18927 GCA_044342645.1 Candidatus Planktophila sp.
TGCGCCTACATTGCGCTGCTTCACTTTAAAAATAGCCGAAATACCTATATTTTTATCGGAGTTATCGGAATTGCGATATTTGCTAACTTTATTTACTTCTTACCGTTATTTACCGGCGATGTGATTGCCTACGATTCTTGGCAGGCCCGCATGTGGCTACCATCGTGGATCTAGCCTTTATTCGTTCGCTGCGCGATTTTCTTTAAGTCGAGCGACCGCCTCATCGGCTAGCTGCTGATCAAAAATTTCATCTCGCGATGGTGCAGCTGCAGCGAGCGCCTCACGTTCGAGTCTTTCTTGTTCATCACTCCACTGACCAGGTGTGGTTAGGTCAAGTACTCGCTTTGGAACAATTGCCTTTGGCGCATTTACATAAGTTGGTACCGGTACAGAATTTGGTTGCCATTCGCCGCGAGCTGCTGCGCTACCTTTCGGCAGAATTGTCACTCCAGTTAATTCTCGTTCAGTAAGTGGAATCCAATGTTCAGTGCTTTGTTTTGGCGCAACTACTTCTGACAAGTTTGTTGACGATACACCTGCGGTGCTGCGATGTAATTGTGTCACGCGACGTCGTTGCATGCGTTCGGCATTGCCTTGATGGCGAACGTGCGCCAGATACATTACAAAGGCAACCACCGGGATTCCAATAAACGAAATTGCAAGAGTTTGCATAATTGCACCCACTATCGTCATAACGAATGAAACTGTAATAAGCATGAAAATTATTCGACGGCGCAGAAGTTGTTGTGCAACTTTTGCTTCACGATCTAAATCTGTATGAATCACTCCGGTTCCGGAACTTCCACCAGGAGAATTACTTGCGACTATGCGAAGCGCGCTTTTATATCTTTCAACGCTCTTTCCGGAGAACTCATTTCTATCGTGGACCCAGCGTGGGAGGAAGTAAGCCACCCACATGCCGATTATCAATAGATAGATGATTCCTGAAGCCATGATGATCCAAGATTAGACGAGCACCCTGCTTACTCTGTGGATTTAGAGGGCTAAATAACCCGAGAATTTTCTTTGACGTAACAGACGTGGTCACGCCAACTTCCATCTATATGCAAGTAACGCGGTCGAATTCCTTCAAATAAGTAGCCTGCTTTTTCGGCTACCCGAATTGATGGCGCGTTTTCGGGACGGATATTTATTTCTAATCGATGCAATTTAAGGGCGTTAAAGCCAAAATCTGTAACTAGCTGAACCGCTTGCGTTGTAAATCCACGATTGGCATATGCGCGGTCAATCCAATATCCGATATGCGCAGCGCGCATTGCCCCATACATCACGCCACCCATTGTTATTTGGCCAATTAAATTTTTACCTTGACTATTTATATGCCAGATAGCGAGTGCGTAAGAACGCCCCTGCCGACCTTCGCGGCGATGCCAACTGACCATTTCCAAGAATGTGGGCAGGCTTTTGGCATCGGTTTCACCCGGCACTTGAGGAAGTGTGGCCTCCCACTCGGTTAGCCAATCTCTATTCTCATTGCGAACGTTTAGCCAGCGTTTACGATCTCGCCAACGAAGTGGTTGCAGAACTAACTCTCCCGAGTTGAGGTAAACGGGCCAATTCTCAGACATTTATCTAATCCGGTTTTAAATATATCGACGTTCGAGTACAACAACAGTGACATTTGAACCTGCGGCGATCTTTACATCGCCCTCAGGTACTGCAATAAATGCATTCGCATCTGAAAGAGTGGTTTGTTCATCTTGAACGCTAGAGCCTTGCGAGAGCAGTGGCATAACAGATTTACCGTCTTCAGATAGGACTGCTCGGATGTAAGAACGGTTATCACTTGTCGAAGTAATAGCCTTTTCAAGTTTTGCCTTTATTGAGGGGCGGTGAATCGTAGCTGCACCCAGCATCGTGCGAATCATTGGGCGGATAAATAATTCAAAAGATATGTAAGCAGCAACCGGATCACCTGGCAGTGTCACGACCGGAGTTTTATCTGGTCCTATAACTCCAAAGTTATGTCTTCCGCTAGATTCGATTGCGATATCTACAGTTGTAATCTCGCCCATCGCAGCCAAAGTGCGCGTAATTAAATCAAAGGAATCATCTTTGCGTTCACCGCTAATAATTATTAAATCAGCCCGTACGAGTTGATCTTCAATAACAGCTTGAAGTTGCGCCTCATCATCTGGAATTGTGTGAACGCGATAGGCGACCGCACCGACTTCGCGCACTGCGGTGGTCAGAAGCCAAGAATTAGTTTCGTACTCTTCACCTTCTTTTAACTCTTTACCTGGCTCGACTAGATCTGGCCCCGCTGAAAGAACTACTACACGAGGGTGAGGGCGAGTTGGCAGATTATCGCGACCAATTGAGGCAGCTAATCCAATTTGCGTGGAGCGAATACGTGAACCAGATTTTAAAACAAGGCGTTCTCCCGCATAGATATCTTCGGCAAGAGTTGCTCCGTGCGCATCGAGGAGTGACATGCTGAAAGGTTCGAGTGGTCGGCATATCGCAATAAGAGAGGAAAGGAACTCATCTACGCGCATACGGTCTGACATAATCAGCAACAATACTTCTTGAGTAACCAAATATTGGGGATTTACGTGAGCGCATCGAGTGAGAAATCCGATCTCCGCAATCGCTATCGCTTTGAGCGGCGCGAAAGATATCTAGATCACTCATTTGCTTATCTTGCGACTTCACTTGAATTTGCAAAAGCATCAAATGTCGCAAGTTATATCTCTTACGGGGATGAACCGAGTACGACAGATCTCAATTCCGAACTTCTTAAGAACGGGAAGTCGCTATATCTTCCAAGGATTATCGGCGACGAACTTGAATGGGTGCAGTGGCAAGGAGATGCCAGTCAGCTAACTCCCAGCAAGTTATCAAAGAATATTTTGGAACCTACTGGACCGGCGATTTCTGACCAGTCGATAATTGAATTGATAATCGTTCCTGCACTTCGAATAGATCGATCTGGTTATCGATTGGGGCAAGGCGGAGGTTTTTATGATCGGGCTCTCACAAAGTTAAGCACTTGGAGTATTGGATTGATTCATCCCGATGAAATTTCCAGCGAAGATTTGCCACGCGAAAACTTTGATATTCCGCTTAACGCGGCCGCTACACCTGATTTATTGTTGCGCTTTAAAAATTAATTTCCAGGAATATTGCGAGCCATCACGATTCTTTGAATTTGATTTGTTCCTTCATAAATTTGCGTAAGTTTGGCATCGCGCATCATTCGTTCTACTGGATAATCAGAAACATATCCGTATCCACCTAAAACCTGCACTGCATCTTGGGTTACTTTCATAGCCACATCGCTGGCAAAAGTTTTACTTGCTGCCGAGAAGAATTTAAGGTCTTTATCTCCACGTTCGCTGCGGGCGGCAGCGGCATAAGTTAATTGACGCGCTGCTTCGATATTCATAGCCATATCAGCCAACATAAATTGAATGCCTTGGAAATCGAAAATTTCTTTGCCGAATTGCTTGCGTTCATGTGAATACTTGGCGGCAACATCGAGTGCACCTTGTGCAATTCCTAAAGCCTGTGCGGCGATCGTGATGCGTGTGTGATCGAGAGTATCCATGGCTAGTGCAAAACCCGCACCGACTTCACTAATGCGGCGATCATCTCCGATAGTTACATTATCGAAATAAACTTCGCGAGTAGGAGATCCACGAAATCCCATCTTCTTCTCTGGCGCACCAAATGAAACACCGGGATCAGATTTTTCAACTATAAATGCAGTAATACCTTTAGAGCCTTTAGATGGATCAGTTTGCGCAACGACGGTGTAAAACTCTGAGACTCCGGCATTTGAAATCCATTTCTTGCTTCCATTGATAATCCAATTATCACCTTTGCGCTCGGCTTTTGTCTTTAGCGCAGAAGCATCTGAGCCTGCTTCTGATTCAGAGAGGCAATATGAAAATCCGCTTCCTTTTGCCAGTTGCGGTAGCCAACGTTCTTTCTGTTCTTTGCTTCCGCCCAAAATTAGCGGCAGTGATCCAAGTTTATTTACTGCTGGGATTAAGGAAGATGATGCACAGATGCGCGCGACTTCTTCAATAATTATTACTACAGCTAACGCATCTGCACCTTCTCCACCAAATTCTGTTGGAACATGTGCTGCGCTAAGACCTGCTTTGAGTAAAGCATCAGCAGCTTCTTGCGGATAGCGATGGTCTTCATCAACTGCAGCGGCATGCGGTGCAATTTCTTTTTCCGCCAAAGCGCGCACACTTGCGCGTAAGTCGTTGTATTCAGAAGGCAGCGCATATAGATCGTTAGTTGTCATTTATCTCGCTCTGCATCCTTTGTCGCTAATGAAGTTAGGTAGGCATTATATTGAGCAAGTTCATCGGGTTCACCCATCGCGGCCAAGCGCGCTTCATTGCGATCTATACGTTTAGTTTCCCGCTTGTCATCGCGCATCCACTGAATAAAGGTTGCGATCAGGGCTAGCAAAATTGGAATTTCTCCCATGGCCCAGGCAACGGAGCCACCTGCCCGCTGATCCGCAAGAGAGTCTAGATTCCAAGGCGTTTGTAGAGAAGCAAAATAACCCTGATCAATCAGGGTTGAAGATGAAATCAGGGCCACTGCAAAAAATGCATGGATACTCATTGCCGCAAAGAGAATAACTATCCGAACAATATGTGGCACTTTTCTTGGGTTTGGATCGATGCCAATAACTACGTGGAAGAAGAGAATTCCAGCTAGTAAGAAATGAACGCTCATTACCAAGTGACCCAGGTGTGATTGCATCATATTTCCGAATAACGGCGTCATATAAAGAGCGAAGAGTGAACCATCAAATAGCGCCAATATCACAACTGGATTAGTAAAAATCCCAGCAGGCTTGGAATGTAATAGCGCGATTAACGTCCCGCGCACACCGCGTTCTTCTTGATTTCGTCCTTGTGGCAAAGTGCGAAGCGCCAAAGTAATTGGTGCGCCTAAAACTATTCCTATCGGCGCAATCATGCCTAAAGCCATATGAGCAATCATGTGATACTCAAAAGAGAATTTAGCGTAAACACCTAAGCCACCACTTGTTGCATAATCAATAAAACTAATTCCAAGAGCAAATGCGACAGTGCGTCCTACAGGCCACTTATCTCCGCGGCGCGACAAGATGATTACACCCTTTATATACATCGCTACTGCAGTTACCAACACGCCAATCATTAAAGCATCGGGATCATAAAGTGAAATTAAACGCCAAAGGTTTGGTGGTGGTGGGGTGGCTATTCCTGCGATCGCTAAACCGGGATCCAAAATTGCACTTTCTGCGCGCGCTGGTGGCTGCATATTTGAAAGGCGAGATCCAACCAATACAGCAACAAGCATTATTGTCACTTCAACAATTAATAAACGGCTGAGATTTTTCAAAGTAATCTGCCATTTGCCAGATAAGTGTTTCCGGTTTAGATATCCAAAGTAAATTAGCACTGCGGTGAGAACTACTTTAAGTATTACCAAGCGCGCATAGTTTGAGCCCCAAGCGCTCTGAAAGTTAAGTCTGGCCCAAGCATTTGCGCTTCCACTGGCCACAACAGCAATAACCGACCAAAGTGCTAGTGCACTAAATCGAGGTAGGGCGATAGCGCGGTCAGCAGCGGAGAGAACTGTTATTGCAATTAGCCCACCAACCCAGAAAGTAAGTGCCACAACGTGCACAATTAGAGAACCGATTGCTAAAGCGTGAGAGCCGCTAGAGGCTGAATGGCTAGCAAATATCGGGGCGATCACCGCAATTAAAGATAAGAGCAGCAGGGCGTTGGTGGCTGCAACGGTACGAATACGTGTGACTAGAACGCAGATAATCAGTGCCAAACAAAACTGAATGAACATATATTTTCCGAGGTCGATCTGCGAAACAAAAGACCGTAGCGACGTTGAATCTAGCGCCCCTGTTAGAGATGTGCCCAAAATATTTGCAAGCGTTGTCAATATATTTAAACCTTGGCCTAGCACCCAAACAAGTGCAGTTACCGCAGCCGCATTTCGAAGCGCTTTTGCAGATTTAGATAACTTACCGGCGTCGTCGATTAGAAAAAATGCCATCGCCAACAAGAGGCCAACTGTTGCAAAACTTGCGGTTAGCGAAATGAATTTACCAACTGTGGTCAACGAGGTAATCAGTGGACCAGCAGAATTTAGATCTGCTGCCAGAAAGGTCATCGCTCTTTAAATATCTTTCGAGCGTAAAGAGCAAGCGTGACTAGTACAACAAAGGAGGCAACGAGCAGACCAATTACAAAAAGATTTGTTCCGAAATCACTTCCTTCTACCTTTGCTGGCGTTGAAGGAACAACTTCCTCTGGCGCAGAAATTGATGGGGTAGAGAAATTAAAATTAAATGAACCAACCAGCGGAACATCCATCTCAGAGATGATGTTGTAACTAACTTTGTAAGAACCTGATTCGGTGATTGGCTTCATTCCAATAACGATGTCGTTGCCAGCAACGGTCAGTGTTCCATCATCAACGCGACGTCCGGCAGGGTCAGTAACAGTTATTTCATTTCCCATATCCATCGGCGTAATTTCAACTGAAATTGTGACTGCACTCGGTGCAACTTTTAACGTTGCTCCTGCGATTGGTGATGTTGCAACAAGTGAATTGGCCAGGGCGGGAACTGTCATAAATACAGACATTCCAATTGCGCCAATAAGTGCCGCAATACGCTTCACTTCAAACCTGCCTTCGCTGCGAGAGTGGTCTCAATTCGCCTCTATAGTCTCACTTCCTTAGACTGGTCCACTAGTCCCCAGGGATGTGATTTAGGAAAGGAGTGAGCACAATGCCTACATATCAATACCAATGTTCTGCCTGTGAACACGCCTTCGAAGCCTTTCAAAGCTTTTCCGAAGATCCCCTGACTGTCTGCCCGGAATGTAAGGGTGAAGTTCGTAAAGTTTATTCAGCGGTCGGAGTTGTGTTTAAGGGATCTGGTTTTTATAAAACAGATTCAGTGGCAAAACCTGCAACACCAGTTACTCCTGCAAAATCTGATTAATTAATCGTCGTGATGTGGCGGTTTATCGCCTTTAATTTCATCTTCTCGTCGGCGCGCATCGCTTTGATCTTCACGTGGATCGCGTTCGTCATCAGTTGTTGCTGGGAAAAGTTCACTCATAATCTTCTACCTTCTAATCCCTAGGGCTAGTTCTAAAGAATCAAGTGCTCGTTCGAAATCTTCTGTATCCAAATGTCCGCTGACAATCAGGCTGGTGGTGCCGTGTACGACCGACCAAGATAAGAGCTCGGCGCTGGCGCGCAATTTCTTATCCATTGATCCAGTTTCTACTAAGTCATCCAAGCAATGAATAAGAGTTTGATAGGCACGATTTTCTTCGCGCGCCTGCTCTACAGAAGATTCAATTAGGCAGAAATCACTGAACATAAGGTTAAAGAAATGTGGCTCTCGAATAGCCCATTCGAAATATGTTCTGCCTAAAACTCTAAAGCGCTCTCTAGCGGCACGAGCGCTAGCGCCTGCAACTTTGGCAAGTTCACGCTCTTGATAATCTGCCAGCTCTTCAAATAATGAGAACCCGAGCGCCGCCAACAATGAGTTGCGATCTGGAAAGTAATGGTAAGCAGCGCTTGGGCTAACACCGATCTCTTGAGCAATCTGGCGAAGCGAAAGACTTTCTAGCCCATTCTTCTTAACAAATTTACGCGCCGTTGTGATGAGAGCAACCTCAAGATCTCCGTGGTGATACTGATCACGAACCCTGGCGGTAGTCATAGCCCTAGTATCTCCCTAATCTTGACAATGTTCAAATAGACGCTCTATGATCTGTACATTGTTCAGATAAGGGAGTCTAAGCGTGTTTGAGAAACTCGGTCATTTAATAGTTCGTCGCAGTAAAGTGGTATTGATTGTCTTTACGATCACGATTTTAGCTGCAGGCGGAATTGGCTCCCTTGCCTTCGGCAAACTCGATTCAGGCGGATATTCAGACCTTTCTAGCGAGTCAGCAAAAGCCGCAACTTATCTAACAGAAAAATTTGGCGTAGTTGAACCGGTCGCTGTCCTTGTAGTCGACACCGGTGAAAAAGCAGTCGAAGATCCAGAAATTTCACAGGCCGCAATCGCATTAGAGAAGAAGCTTTCACAAGTGCCGGGCGTTTCTAAAACACTTTCTTTCTGGTCAACTGGCGGCGCTCCAACTATGAAATCAACCGATGGAAAGGCCGCCTTCCTCTTTGCCTATGCAAGTTTAAGTTCAAATGATTTTGATCAACTTGGGAAAATTGGCAAGAAGATTCAAGAAGAGTTTGATGGAGAAAACGGAGATCTAACCGTTTACGCATCTGGTTCTGGTGTTATTACTTATGCCATCAACCATAAGATCGAGAAAGATTTACTGCTGGCTGAATCAATCGCTATTCCTTTAACCTTTCTATTACTCGCATTTGTCTTTGGCGCACTCGTTGCTTCGGCGATGCCGCTCGTCGTTGGAGTAAGCGCGATACTTGGCGCATTTCTCATTATCTATATCTTCACTCTCTTCACCAACGTCAGCATATTTGCACTTAACTTAATTACCGGCCTTGGTTTAGGACTCGGTATCGATTATGCACTTCTGATGGTTAATCGCTTCCGCGAAGAACTGCACGCCGGAAAGAGCGTTGAGGATTCTGTTGTAGCAACGGTAAATTCGGCAGGAAAAACAGTCTTCTATTCCGGCCTTACCGTTCTGGTAACTCTAAGCGCGCTTATCTTCTTCCCGCTCGACTTCTTAAAGTCATTTGGTTATGCCGGAGTTAGTGTTGTTTCACTTGCTGTAATCGGTGCGCTAGTTCCACTCCCTGCAATCATGGCTCTCTTGGGACACAAGATAGATAAGGGCGTAGTTCGCAAGTCAGGAATTACTCCGAAAGAAGATGGCCGTTGGGCACACACCGCGCGAAATGTAATGCGCCGTCCGGTTCCGGTTGTTATTGGTTCGCTTCTAGTTTTGGGAATTTTGGCCGCTCCAATTACTAATATTGCATTTGCTCAAGTAGATTCCCGAGTTCTGCCAAAGAGTGATCCTGCTGCTATTGGTGCCGCAAAAATACTGGAGAGATTCGATGGCTTTGAAGGAAGTCCCATAGAAGTTGTTATTCCGAATGGGGTTGGTCGCGAGTCAAAAGTAAGTGCTTATCTCGCACAGGTTCAAAAAGTTGATGGAATCGCTCGCATCGCACCAATTGAAACTTACGGAAGCGATCTACGAATCCAAGTAATACCATCAAAGGGATCGCGCACCCTCGCTGCAGAAAAAATTATTCACGATATTCGCGACATTCCAAAACCTGACGGAACTTTAATTGGTGGCGCAGCAGCAGACTTCACTGATTCCCAAGATGGTATCGCGAAGACTCTGCCTTGGGCGCTGGGCTGGATCGCGCTCTGGGTAATGATTCTCGTATTTATATTTACCGGATCAATAATTCTTCCGATTAAAGCTGTGCTTCTTAATGGCCTTTCTTTAATTGCAACTCTCGGTGCGATCACCTGGGTTTTTATTGACGGAAATTTAAAGTGGCTGCTTGGTGATTTCACAGTCACTGGCGCGCTAGATACCGGCACAGTAATTCTCGTTGCGGTTGTCGTCTTCGGACTTTCCATGGACTACGAACTATTCTTACTCTCACGTATTCGCGAAGAACATATGGCAGGTAAGAGCAATATCGAATCTGTCGCAATTGGACTGCAACGCTCTGCGCGCATAATCACTGCTGCAGCCTTGCTCTTAGCTGTGGTCTTCGCTGCTTTCATGATCAGCGGAGTTACTTCAATCAAGATGATGGGCTTCGGAGTTTCTTTCGCAGTGCTGCTTGATGCAACGTTAATTCGCGCCTTGTTGGTTCCTGCCTTGATGCGCTTATTCGGCGAAAATAATTGGTGGGCTCCAAAGCCGTTACGTCGCTTCACTATTACGCATTAATTTCTATATAAAGGGCGCTGCCTCTATCCTTTAGGCATGGATCTCATCGCAACTCTGCAATGTGCGGATCAACCGGGCATTGTCCATGCGATGACGAGCGCAGTTTTAAACTGTGGCGGAAATATCATTGAGAATCAGCAATATACAGATCACACAACAAATACTTTTGTGATGCGCACTCGCTTTGAAACCTCACAGGGGATGGCAGCAGCGCAAACTAGTCTCAACGGTGAGTTAGGAAAATTCGCACCGACGCTTCATATCCGTGAAACTGCCGATAAGCCACGTGCGTTGATCTTGGTAACCAAAGAGAGCCATTGCTTGCGCGATCTGATGTATTTGCTTGAACTCGGTGAGCTGCCTATTCAGATACCGCTAGTTGTCTCTAACCGTGAAGATCTAAAGCAACTCGTTGAATCACACGGCATCCCATTTATGTATCTGCCGATGGATGCCGGAAACAAGGTAGCGCAAGAGAAGGTTTTGATCGCTAAGGTAGAAGAACTCGAAATCGATTTCGTTGTCTTGGCGCGTTTTATGCAGATTCTCTCCGCTGATTTTTGCAACGCGATGCCAGGGAAAATTATCAATATTCATCACTCATTCTTACCTGGATTTAAAGGCGCTAAGCCTTATCACCAAGCGCACGATCGCGGCGTAAAGATCATTGGTGCAACTGCGCACTTCGTAACTGCAGATTTAGATGAAGGACCAATCATTGAACAAGATGTTGCCCACGTAACACATTCATCTACACCTGATGAATTGATTGCACTTGGTCGCGATATCGAACGACGCGTTCTTGCAAAAGCGGTAAAACTTTATGCCGAAGATCGCATCTTTATTGTTGGACAACGCACAATCATTTTTAGTTAATTTTTAGTTTATTGGAGTAGTTGTGTCCCCGGCGGGAGTTGAACCTGCGACCTACCGCTTAGGAGGCGGTTGCTCTATCCACTGAGCTACGGGGACTTACGGGGAAAACAATTTAACTTGGCAAAGGTTATCTCTATCGCTAACCTAGGTGTAACACGCTCAATATCGATCGTGCGGAATACAGAACGAAAGGCCACCCATGAAAGCGCTCGTTATCGGCGCAGGCGGAGTTGGCAGGGCAATTGCAAATATCGCATCGCGTCGTCCATTTATAACCTCGATGGTGATTGCAGATCGCAACCTGTCACGCGCAGAAGAAGCAGTAGCAAGAGTTAAAGACCCTCGTTTTTCAGCGGCTGAGGTTAATGCTGCAGAGCTCGAAGATATCCGTTCCTTAATTCGTAAAGCGAATCCCGATATCGTGATTAATGCGGTAGATCCACGCTTTGTTATGCCAATCTTTTTGGCATGCGAAATTGAAAATAGGAATTACATGGATATGGCGATGTCGTTATCTCGTCCACATCCGCATTACCCAAATTCTGAAACAGGAGTAAAACTTGGTGATGAACAATTTGCGCGCGATTGGAACTGGTGCGAGCGAGGTATTTACGCGCTAGTTGGTATGGGCATAGAGCCCGGAATGAGCGATGTCTTTGCAAAGTATGCATCGGAACATCTCTTCTCGCGTATCGATGAAATTACTGTTCTAGATGGATCCAATCTTGTCGTTGATGGAGCAGATTTCGCACCATCATTTTCTATTTGGACAACAATTGAAGAGTGTTTAAATCCACCTTTGGTTTGGGAAGATGGCCGTGGCTGGTTCACAACTGAGCCATTTAGCGAACTCGAGGTCTTTGACTTTCCCGAAGGCATCGGACCTGTTGAGTGTGTAAACGTTGAGCACGAAGAAGTTGTTCTGATTCCACAGAAAGTTGATGCTAAGAAAGTAAATTTCAAGTATGGACTTGGTGCACAATTCATCACAACTTTAAAGACAATTCATATGCTCGGATTAGATCGTAAAGAGACTGTTGAAGTTCAAGGGCATTCAGTTTCACCACGAGATTTATTGGCGGCATCACTTCCTGATCCAGCAACGCTTGGTTCGCGCATGAAAGGTAAGACTTGTGCAGGAACGCTGGTAAAAGGTTTGGACAAGAACGGTAAGCCTTACGCATGTTATTTATACAATGTTGTCGATAATGAGTGGTCAATGGCAAATTATGGAGATCAAGCAGTTGTTTGGCAGACAGCGATCAATCCAGTAATTGCAATGGAACTCTTACATAACGGTACTTGGAAACCTGAAGGTGTAAATGGCCCTGAATGGTTTGCAGCTAAGCCTTTCCTTGATCTTCTGGAGCAATACGGAACTAGCTGGCATATACGTGAAGAATCAAGCACAGGAATCTCAGTTGAGGAGTTAGCCATTTAAGAAATGGTGAACTGCGATGGCGAAAGAGTTGCGCTTTGATGTAGTTGTGATCGGTTCGGGTTTTGGTGGTTCGGTTACCGCTCTGAGATTGCGCGAAAAGGGATATTCGGTCGCAGTTTTAGAAGCTGGCAAGAGGTTTGCAGATAAAGATTTTCCAAAGACTTCTTGGCGAGTAAATAAGTTTCTATTTGCGCCACAACTTGGCTGTTACGGAATTCAGCGAATTCATTTTCTTCCAGATGTTTTGGTGCTTTCGGGCGCAGGTGTTGGTGGTGGCTCCTTGGTTTATGCAAATACTTTGTATCAACCAGGCGATAAATATTTTCAAGATCCACAATGGGCGCAGATAACTGATTGGAAGCGCGAATTAGAGCCTTGGTATGACCAAGCGCAACGCATGTTGGGAGTAGAAGAGAATCCTTATTTCTCACCGAGTGATGCTGCAATGAAAGTCGCCGCAGAGAAAATGGGTGTTGCCGACACTTTTAAAATGGCACCCCTGGGTATTTATTTTGGCGCGGGCGAAGGTAAGCCGGCGAGTGATCCATATTTCGGTGGCAAAGGTCCAGATCGAGTTGGCTGCACAAATTGTGGTGAATGCATGACTGGTTGTCGACACAACGCGAAAAACACATTGCCTAAGAATTATTTGGGCTTAGCCGAAGGTGCAGGTGCGCAAGTATTTCCCATGACAACCGTGACTGAATTTTTAGTGCGCAGTGACGATAAATGGGAAGTTAAAACTGTAAAGACTGATAGCTGGGACGGATCTCGCGGTACCACTTTTATAGCGACAGACCTGGTTGTTGCAGCTGGCACATTTAATACCCAGAAACTTATGCATAAGATGAAGCGAAAGAATCTGCCTAATCTCTCTGATCGATTAGGAGAACTCTCGCGAACAAATAGCGAAGCGCTAACCGGTGCCCTGATGAATAGCCGAGATATAGATTTCAGCCGCGGCGCAGCGATTACATCTTCATTCTTTCCAGATGAAAATACCCACGTAGAACCAGTGCGTTATGGCAAAGGCAGTAATTTTATGGGGCTGCTACAAACGATAATGACCGATGGTTTTACGGGAAAAGAACGGCGCAGACATTGGTTAAAGCAATTTATTGCTCGGCCATCTTTGTTGGCACGCATCATAAATGTCCGCCACTGGAGTGAGAAGACAGTTATCGCACTTGTGATGCAAGATGTGGATTCTTCGGTAACGGTTAAAGGCAAGCGCGGCATCTTTGGCTTTAAGTTAACGTCTAAAAACAACAGCGACCACCCAAATGCGACTTATATTCCCGCTGCCAACGAAGCTGTGCGCCATGTCGCCAATGAATATGGCGGAATTGCTGGCGGGCATATTGGTGATCTAATAAGCGCGCCATTTACTGCGCACTTTGTTGGGGGATGTGTAATCGGTAGTGATGTGAAATCTGGCGTGATCGATGCTTACCATCGCGTCTTTAACTATCCGACTTTACATATTGTCGATGGTTCAACCATTACAGCCAACTTGGGTGTTAATCCCTCTCTGACAATTACTGCTCAAGCAGAACGCGCAATGTCGCTTTGGCCAAATAAAGGTGGCTTGGAACAACGTCCCACACAAAGTGAGCCATACAAGTATCTTCAACCAATTAAACCTAACAATCCAGTTGTGCCAGTCGGTGCACACGGCGAACTTAAATAGCGGAGGCAAGATGAAAAAGTGGGCCCTAGTCACGGGTGCGTCATCTGGAATCGGTGAGAGTTTTACGCGATTACTAGCTGCTGAAGGATTTAATTTGGTTTTGATCGCCCGTGATGAAGTCAGGCTAAACGAGCGCGCTGCTGGATTGAAAGAAAAATATGGAGCAGATTCGATTGTGCTTGTTGCAGATTTAGCAACCGAGTCAGGCTGTTCTAAGGTAGAAGATTTCATTGCAAATAATGAAGTTGAAGTCTTGATTAATAATGCTGGATTCGGAATCAATAAGCCATTCACGATGAGTGACCTTGCGAAGGAAGAAGAGGTCTTAAAGGTTCTGGTTCGCACTCCAATGAGGCTAATGCACGTTGCACTTCCTAAGATGAAAGAGCGTAATTCGGGAATAGTTATCAACGTTTCATCGGTCGCTAGTTACATTGCAGGTGGGGCTTACAGCGCTTCAAAATCATATTTAACAGTTCTCTCTGAATCTTTACATACCGAACTTTCTGCAACAAATATAAAAATCTCGGCACTGTCGCCCGGATTTACCAGAACTGAATTTCACCAACGAGGCAGAATGAAAATGGCCGGGCTTCCACAATTTATGTGGCTAAATTCTGACGAGCTAGTTGCAAAGGCTTGGAAAGATGCTCTCGCGGGAAAACCTGTATCCATACCTGGCTGGCAATACAAATTCTTAGTTGGGTTTATTTCTCTCGCACCAAGATCCTTAGTCAGACGCGTAGGGATGAACCTACGAGTTAAGCAGCGATAATTCACACGATTTTCCCTGCTTACATCCTTAGTTTGGGCCTTGTGGTTGGCTAATATTGGCCCATCATCAATGGAGGTCTTCATGTTTCGCAAGGTTCTCGTCGTACTCGGTGCCGCAGTTCTGGTTGCTACCTCAATCACTGCCGTGCCAGCAAGCGCTGCGACCAAAGTCAGTAATGGAGTCTCCTGCAAAAAAGCAGGTGCAACGACCAAAGTTAGTGGCTCTACCTACAAATGCGCTAAGAATCCTTTAGTGAAGAATTCAAAGTTAGCTTGGTTATCTCTCGACTGCCTCAACACTGCAAACACTTACGTTAAGGCTCTCGCAAATTTGCCAAAAATTAAGACAGCAACCGATGCCGCAGTTGCCAAACTAGATGCTGATATTGCTAAACAAGCGCTACAGGTAGAAAAAGCAAATAAAAATATTCCTGAGTTTCAGTCTAAGATCGATACAATTACTGCGCGTCTCGTAGTCTTAAGAGCAGATACTGTAAATCTGGTTAAGAACAAGAAGACAATTGATAGCTTTGCTTCTGCTGTTCGTAATTATGAAGCTGCAATTAAGGCTTACTCAACTGTAGGTAAGCAGAGTGAACGCAGCAAGAAAGCTAGAGAACAAGCGCTGTCCCAGTACACGAATTCGAAATCTGAGATTGAGTCCTCCCTGAGTATGGCTAAGTTAATCTGTACCAAAGGATTCTAAAACCAAACCGGTCTGAGGTTTCCCCTATTAATCTTTGAGGCTTATCTACTCTAACTTTTGTTAGTGAGAATTCACCATTTCGCTAAATGGGTTCCTATAGCTTTATTGGTCTTACACATCCTGTTTCGGCTGTTCTTTTCTCAACCAACAATTTCAAGAGATTTAATTTTATATAACGCGATAGTTCTACTTTTTGTAATCGCACTCTTTCAAGCACCGCTTCACAATGACCCATTGGCTGTCGCATTTCTAGCGCTTGCCATCGCATCTTGGGGTATTGGATCAACTGCCTCGAGCTTAAGTCAGTTCTTTAGCTTTAGCAGCCACCAACAATTAGTTTCCAATATTGCTTACTCGGCGTTCTATCCATTTGCTTTCATTGCAATTCCAAGAGCGATTGGCAGAGGCAAAAAATTACGAGCGATTGAGCTATTAGATTCGGTGATCTTTGGACTGGGATTTACCTCAATAATTGCTGCGTTATTGCTCAAACAATTGGTCGGGGATTCTGACTTGGGATACTTCTTCTCAGTTCTATACGCCATTTGCGATATCGCATTGATAGTCATCGTTATTGCCAGTGCCGCTCTCTCCAAAATTTCAATGAGGTTAGCTCTGATGATCACTGGGATTCTTGCATTCACGTTAACCGACTTTTATTACTTATGGGCACAGATTCAAGGTGTTTATCAATTTGGTCAATTTAGCGATGAAGGTTGGTTGATTGGATTAGCTCTAATTTCACTCTCTTTTTGGTACCAGCCAAATGAGAGCAAGTCACAAGGCAAAATTCACCCCGCGCTGATTGCAATCTCGATTTTCATTAGCCCTGCGCTCTTATCTGCGATCGCGCTTCGACCGGATTATTTTCCTACCTATGTTGTTATTCCAACAATCACTACTCTCTTATTGGCATTTATTCGAATGACTTTAGTTATTCGCCAAGCCAACAATCTTGGTGAAGAGAAGGTACTAGCGCGCACCGACGAGCTAACCGGTCTGCCAAATCGCCGCAGGTTAATCGCTGAAATCGATTCTTTCAATGATGTTGAAGGGGCCTTACTGCTGTTGGACCTAGATGGATTTAAGCCCGTAAATGATCTTTATGGGCACGAGATGGGAGATCGCATCTTGCGACAAGTTTCCCAACGTTTTAGTCGCTCTCTTCCAAGCGGTGCCATATTAGCCAGGCTAGGTGGAGATGAATTTGGAGTCATTGCTGCGGGTAGCGATGATTTAACTTTGGAGTTAGCTAGCGCTTTAAAGGCAACTTTAAGTTATCCATTCTTTATTGATGGAAAATCTATTTCTATCAGCGTCAGCATTGGACATGTTCGAAACGATGGCAATGGAGATTTATTGCATCGGGCAGATTTAGCGATGTATGAAGCTAAGCGAATTAACGCGGAAGCTCGGGCTTATCAGCCTTAATCTCTTGCAAGCGAGCTAAGGATTCTAGTCTTTCAACCGCATGATCGACAATGCGTTCGCAATATCCTTTTGAATAACCATCTAGATACAACCAAGGCTCATGAATTTCACTCGCTGTTAAGTGGGCAAGTTCCGGCACGTATTTGCGGATGTAGTCACCATTTTCATCGAAACGTTTACCTTGTTCAATGGGATTAAAGACTCGGTAATACGGCGAAGCATCTGTGCCACAACCTGCAGTCCATTGCCAGCCGTGCGCATTGGATGCCACATCGTAATCAACTAAATGTTCGGCAAAGAAACGCTCACCTAACTGCCATTCAAGATGCAGGTCTTTAACTAGAAACGATGCGACGACCATTCGTGTGCGATTGTGCATCCATCCTTCAACAAGTAACTGACGCATTGCAGCATCAACGAATGGGTATCCAGTCTTTCCTTCACACCAGGCTTGAAATTGCGCACCAGGCTTGTCATAACGCATCTGATCAAAGCGCGGTGCGTAATACTCGGTGTCGGTATTTGGGTTGTTAAATAGAACATCAGCATAAAATTCGCGCCAAGCAATCTCTTTCCTGAAAGTATCGTGCGCTTTACTTTCTCCAAGATTTACCAGAAGAGTGCGAGGGTGAATTTCACCAAACTTGAGATATGTACTCATTTTCGAGGTGCCATCAATTCCAGCAAGGTTTCTATTCTCGTCATAATTATCTAAGCCACTCTTTGCAAAGGATTTAAACCTAGCAAGTGCCGCTGCTTCACCTGCTTCGATAACATGAACATTTGTGGGCATCGGAAAGTCTGGGAAGGCACGATATTTATCTGGTGGAGTTGGAGCGCTAACTTTGCTTGGAGTTTTTGCTGGCGCACGCCATCCGTGCGTTAACCATGCACGATAAAAAGGTGTGTATACGCGATAAGGAGTTGCATCACTTGGTTTTAAAACGCGACCCGGCTTAACAGCATATGGACTTCCTGTTCTGATCAGCTTTATTCCGGCTGATTCAACCCGAGCATCTCTTTCTGCTCCATATCTTTCATATTCATCAGAAATATGGATTTCATTTATTTTATATAGTTCGATTAATTCGCGCAGAACTTCGACTTGGTCGCCTTCGATGATGTGTAACTTATTTCCAAGTGATTGATCGAGCGCCCGCAAAGATTGGCCCATGTATGCCAAAAGTTTCTCACCAGCTTCAGCAATTTGAGATTTATCCAAGATGAAGAGCGGGATTACCTCATCACTTGATTCGATCGCCGCTAAAAGCGCAGGGTTATCGCCAATACGTAGATCTCTGCGAAACCACATAATGTTTCGGCGCGGAACGGACATTGCACTATTGTCGCACTATGGAGTTGGTTAAGAGATATCAGATTCGTGGGGTACCAGGTGAGGTTTCTCGCTTTGATTTCGCCGGCCGCACCGTTGAATTATGGTCACCACAGGAGCCAAGTAGCCACCTGCTAATCGCACACGATGGACAAAATGTCTTCGATGGCAAGAGCTCAACTTTTCGTGGCAAGACTTGGGAGATGGCCCAACACGCCTTCAAGGTTAGTTATGAAAGTGGGCTTGTAGCACCGGTGATAATTGCAGTTTGGCATGGCTCTACAAAAGCCGACCCAATGGGCAGAGCAAAGGATCTTTCTCCTCAACAATTCTTTCAAGAGGGTGTGCCCCTAAATTATCCCAATGTTTCTCAATCTGATTTGGCGCATTTGCGAGGTGATAAATACTTAGAAGATATCTTCAATATTTATGTCCCTCAAATTCTTAACTCATTGCATTTAGTTATTCCTGCAGATAACACTGCTTTGATCGGTTCTAGCATGGGTGGACTTTCCACTCTTTATGCTGCGTATAAACATCCAGATAAATTTAAGACCGCCCTTGCGCTCTCGCCTCACTGGGTTATTGGTGGCGATGAACTGGTCCATAGAACTGTCAAAGAACTTCCACTGCCTGGCAGCCACAAAATTTGGATGAGTCGCGGAACAAAAGCTTTAGACGCTCAATACGAGCCATTTCAAGATTTAGCCGATGAATTAATGTTGCAAAAGGGATATCGTG
>JBIIPL010000014.1:0-16390 GCA_044342645.1 Candidatus Planktophila sp.
TTGTTGGACCAAATGATCCAGAGGCATAACCAGTCGGAGTCTTCGCTGGACCTGCGTAATAAACAGCGTAATCCTTTAGATATTGTGGCAAAGCTTTCCCGGCATCGAGTGATTCTTTAATGCGGGCATGTGCTAAATCGCGGGCAACCACAATTGTCCCGGTCAGCGAAAGACGAGTCTTTACGGGATGTTTTGAAAGTTCGGCGCGCACCGCATCCATTGGTTGATTAAGGTCAATTTTCACAACGTTTTCGTCAAGATGTTTATCAGTTGTATCAGGTAAGAAACGTGCGGGATCGCGTTCTAACTCTTCCAAAAAGATTCCATCCTTGGTGATCTTGGCCTTGGCCTGGCGATCTGCTGAACACGAAACTGCAATCGCGATTGGCAGCGATGCACCGTGGCGCGGCAGACGAACTATGCGAACATCGTGGCAGAAGTACTTCCCGCCGAATTGTGCGCCAATTCCTAGTGTGCGAGTTAGTTCTAGTACCTGTTTTTCAAGCTCTATATCGCGGAAGCCATGTCCGGTCGCAGCATCACCTGATGTTGGAAGGGAATCTAAATACTTAGTACTTGCCAGCTTTGCAGTCTTCACAGTGTGCTCAGCGCTAGTTCCACCGATGACGATTGCCAAGTGATACGGCGGACAGGCTGCGGTACCAATGGAGCGCAGTTTCTCATCGAGCCATTTCATAAATGATGCGGGATTTAAAACAGATTTAGTCTCTTGATACAAGAATGACTTATTTGCACTTCCGCCACCCTTGGCGATAAACATCAAGTTATATTCATCTTGATGATCTGAGTCAGCAAAAATTTCAATTTGTGCAGGCAAGTTATTGCCGGTGTTCTTCTCATCCCAAGTGGTCACAGGTGCCATCTGCGAATATCGCAGATTTAACTTGGTATACGCATCATAAATTCCTTGTGATATCGCGAGTTCATCTTTAGCGGTGGTCAATACATATTGACCCTTCTTGCCCATGACAAGTGCGGTGCCGGTGTCTTGGCACATCGGCAGAATTCCACCAGCTGAAATATTCGCATTTTTCAGTAAATCTAAAGCGACGAAGCGATCGTTAGGTGAAGCTTCCGGATCCTTCAAGATATTTGCTAGCTGCTGTAAATGTTCTGCGCGCAGGTAATGTGAAATATCGTGAATCGCTGTTTCGGTTAAAAGTGTTAGCGCCTCTGGTTCGACTTGTAGAAATTCGCGATCTCCGAGTTTGATAACACTTACGCCAGCTTTACCTAAATTTCGGTATTTAGTCTTATCTTCACCTACGGGAAGTAAATCAGAGTAAGAAAATTGTGGAGACATTATTGGGCTGGCTTCTTTGCGGCATCTAACTTCTTCTTTGCCCCGTCCAACCATTCTTGGCAGATCTTGGCTAACTCTTCGCCGCGTTCCCAGAGCTTTAGCGATTCCTCCAGTGTTGCGCTGCCATCTTCGAGTGATTCAACGATCTCGGCGAGTTCATCGCGCGCTTCTTCATATGAAGGCTTTTCAGATTTAGCGGCCATGGGATAAATCTACTCGCTTGCCAGCACGCTGGCTTTAGCTTCGCCCTTTGCAGCGCGTATTCGCAGCACAGATCCGGCCTTTAACTTTGTGGCATCGCGCACAATCTTTCCATCATCGCTTTGAACCACGGAATACCCGCGATCCATAGTCGATTGTGGAGAGAGCGAACGCAAGTGCGCGATAACGCCTTTTATCTCTTTCTTTTCAATGTCGAGCAAGGCTTTAAATCCGCGGTGCGAGCGATCGCGTAAGGCTGTTAAATCATCTTTGCGCACCTTGATCATCACGCCAGGATCTTTCATCACAGGGCGATTGCGCAATTGTGCAATCTGATTCAATTCAAATTCAACGCTAGAAAGAAGGCGACGATACATGCGGTCGCGAATTTTATTGATATCTGAAATCTCTTGCTCAATATCTGGCACTACACGCTTTGCCGCATCTGTCGGAGTCGATGCGCGATAGTCTGCGACTAAATCAAGCAGTGGTGAATCTTTCTCGTGGCCGATTGCGCTAACGATGGGGGTCTCACAACTTGCGGCTAAGCGAACCAGACTCTCATCGCTAAAGGGCAGCAAATCTTCAAATGATCCACCACCGCGAGTGATGATGATGACATCAACTTCATCCATACTTTCTAGTTCGCGCAGTGCAGCAGATACTTCGACAACGGCTGCAGCTCCTTGCACCGCAACTTCACGTATTTCAAATTCAACAGCCGGCCAGCGACGACGGGCATTTTCAACAACATCTTTCTCGGCATCTGTATTGCGGCCACAGATCAAACCAACTTTGCGCGGCAACTTTGGCAGCGCAACTTTACGATCTGCGCTAAATAAACCTTCTGCCGCTAAGACGCCCTTTAACGCTTCCAGTCTTGCCAATAATTCGCCAACTCCAACTTGGCGAATTTCTTTGGCAGACATAGTAAGAGAACCATTTTTGGTAAACCAAGATGCTTTGGCATGAATTACGACGCGTGCATTTGCCGGCAATGGCTGCACCGCAGCTAAAACGTTTTTGTAACACATCACCGAAAGACTCATATCAACTGAAGTGTCACGCAGGCGCATAAATGCCATTCCACCGCTGCGTTCATTTAACTCTGATATTTCGCCCTCAATCCAAATCGGGCCTAAGCGTTCTACATAATCTTTAATCGCCTCAGAGACCACCCGGACTGGTGCGGGGGATTCACTCGAAGTTTCGAACATGGACCGAGCCTAATAGACTCACCCACGTGAGTAAGAGAGTTCTCCTGGCCGCCCCGCGTGGATATTGCGCAGGCGTTGACCGTGCGGTGATTACCGTCGAAAAGTCGCTCGAGCTCTACGGCGCTCCGATTTATGTCCGCAAGGAGATCGTCCACAACAAGCATGTGGTCTCGACCCTAGAAGCGCGCGGAGTCATATTTGTAAATGAAACTGATGAAGTACCAGAAGGTGCAACTGTGGTTTTTTCGGCGCACGGTGTCTCACCTGCGGTTCACGAACAAGCCGCTGCCCGAAATTTAAAGACTATCGATGCAACTTGTCCGCTGGTTACAAAGGTGCACAATGAAGTAAAGCGATTTGCTGATGATGAAACCGAAATTTTGTTAATTGGCCACAACGGCCACGAAGAAGTTGAAGGCACCGCCGGTGAAGCACCAGGCAAAGTTCGGGTTGTCGATGGGCTAGATGAAGCGCGAACGATCATTCCAACTCCAGGAAAGAAATTAGTCTGGTTAACCCAAACAACTTTAAGCGTCGATGAAACTATGCAATCAGTTGCGATATTAAAGGATCGCTTCCCAGAGATCGCTAATCCACCATCTGATGACATTTGTTATGCGACCCAGAACCGCCAGGAAGCGATTAAACAGATTGCACCCCAAGTCGAGCTGGTTTTGGTGGTCGGCTCTACCAATTCATCAAACTCTGTTCGCTTAGTTGAAGTTTCAAAGGAATATGGCGCTAAGAACGCTTACTTAATTGATTATGCTGAAGAAGCTGATGAGAACTGGTTAACGGGAGTTGAAAGCGTTGGCGTAACAAGCGGTGCATCTGTTCCCGAAATTTTGGTTCGCGATCTGCTGGCTTGGCTTGCCGAGCATGGTTTTGGAGACGTTCAAGAAGTCACTGCTACCAAAGAAACGTTGCTCTTTTCGCTACCGCCTGAACTTCGTAAAGATATAAAGAGCGCTAGTAAGTAATTAAGCGCGCGGCTTAGGTTTGCGCGACTTTGCCTTTTCGTTTAGAAATATAAACCAACCGTATAAAGCACTTGCCATCAGGTACGGTGCGATGCTGGCCAAGGATGCAATGAATTCAAGGCCTAAACGTGATGGCCTTAACCCAACAGAAAGTATTTCAAATAGGAGAACTGTTGCGGCAAATGCTAACGGGGGAGTAACAACTGCGACATAAGTTGTGCCTTTACGTCCAAAGCGGATTCCACCAAATAAAACTAAGCAGAGAATGAAGCCACTGATAATTCCAGCACCGCTGCGAAACAATAGTTCGATACCGGTGAAGAAGGCGATAAAGAGTGATTGCAGAACGACAACGCCTTCTTTTTTAAGTCCAGGCCCGCTTATCTTTATCTTTGGTTGCACTGAGGTACTCATTCTTCATCCTTTACTTCTTCAGCATCAATAAAATCTTCATCAACTGTCATATCGCTATTTTTCAACTCACGAACTTCTGCTGGCGCATCTGGGTAAGCGATCGCAAGTTTAGCTTTATCTCCCGATACTCCATAGCCCAGAATATCTTTAGCGGCCTTTTTAACTGTGGTCTGCGCAGTAGGGATTAACTCGCCATAAGCTTTGGAGAGTGAGTTTATTGCGGTGCCAACTTTGACGATACGAGTGTGGAGCAAGGTTAAATCCTTCATAAATAAGGCAGCAGATTTTGCAATATTTTCAGCGTTATGTGAAACTGCATTACGTGAATAAACATTGCCGATAGTGCGCAGCAAAGCCATCATTGAAGTTGGGGTTGCGATAGTTACATTTAATTTAAATGCGCCTTCCAAAAAGAGTGGATCTACGCGAAGGGCTTCGGTCAGGAGTGATTCAAATGGCACAAAGAGGATTACGAAATCTGGCGAATCTTGGGACTCGTGATAACCGCGCTTTGCAAGTGTAAGAACGTGTCCGGCGAGATCTTTCTTATGCTCAATAAATAAACGCTCACGCTCTGCTGGATCTTCAACTTCGTGTGCTTCGATAAAGCGATCAAAGGGAAATTTTGAATCGATAAACAACTTGGTGCCACCGGGCATTTGCACAGTGATATCTGGAATGCCTGATGAGTCGGCATCAGTGGTGGAACGTTGCGCGGTGTATTCAATATCTTTACGCAGGCCAGCACCTTGTAGCATTAGTTCGAGTTGTGCTTCGCCAAATTTGCCGCGAGTTTGTGAGTTAGAGAGCGCACCGGCGATCGCTTTAGTTTGTGCTACCAACGATTCGTTGTGGGTAGACATCGCGCGAACTTGAGTGCGGATATCTGATTCAGCTTCGATGCGACGGCGATCAGCATCGGCTGCTTCTTTCTGCAATTTCTCCATCGCACTTTTCATCGCTTCAACTTCAGTTGCAAGTTTGGAACCAGCCATTGCGTTATCGCGTTCGGATTTATAGAGATCGCGTTCAGCGCGCACGGATACAAACTCCGCCGCTGATGTGCCATCAGAGGATGTACGTCTCCCCGCGATTAAATATCCGAGGGCTAACCCAATTAAGAGCCCGACGGCGAGTGTAAGAATGGCCACTACTGTGCTTGACATGGCCCTATCGTGGCAGGAAGCACTGACAATCACGCGTAGGCTCTGCTTCCTATGAGCCTTTCAATTGGAATCGTCGGCCTGCCCAACGTCGGAAAGTCGACCCTTTTTAACGCGCTCACCAAAAATAACGTCTTGGCCGCAAATTACCCCTTCGCAACGATTGAACCCAATGTCGGCGTAGTCGGAGTACCTGATGAGCGCCTGGCAAAACTTGCAGAAATTTTCGCTTCAGAAAAACTTCTGCCAGCCGCACTCTCTTTTGTTGATATCGCCGGAATTGTTAAAGGTGCTTCTGAAGGTGCTGGACTTGGAAATAAATTCTTAGCAAATATCCGCGAAACCGATGCGATCTGCCAAGTAATTCGCGTCTTCACTGATGGCGATGTCGTGCACGTAGATGGACGAATTGATCCCAGCAGCGATATGGAAACGATTAATACCGAACTCGCGCTCGCGGATTTACAAACTATCGAAAAGGCCTTGCCACGATTGGAAAAAGAAGCACGGATCAATAAAGAGACAGCGCACGTTGTGGAAGCGGTTAAGAAAGCGGAAGCACATCTGCAAAGCGGTAAGCCACTTTCATCTTCTGGTCTAGACCTTGAACTATTGCGCGAGCTTCATTTGTTAACTGCCAAGCCATTCTTATATGTCTTTAACGTTGATGCTGCGGAACTAAACGATGGAGAGCTTCGTAAGAAGTTAGCTGAGTTGGTTGCACCGGCGGAAGCAATCTTCTTAGATGCGAAAACAGAAGCTGAACTCGCTGAGTTGAGCGATGAGGATGCCCTCGAACTCTTGCAATCAATCGGTTTAAAAGAACCAGGTCTGGCAACTTTGGCCCGCGTTGGTTTTAGCGTGCTTGGCTTGCAGACTTATTTAACCGCAGGTCCAAAAGAAGCGCGCGCTTGGACAATTCATAAAGGCGACACCGCACCTATGGCCGCCGGTGTCATTCATACCGATTTTCAAAAAGGTTTTATTAAAGCCGAAATTGTTAGCTTTACTGATTTAATCGATTGCGGATCAATGGCGGATGCTAAAGCTAAAGGCAAAGTACGTATGGAAGGTAAAGAGTACGTAATGGCCGATGGAGATGTTGTGGAGTTTAGATTTAACGTCTAAGAACCGGTGTAATACTTGGCAATTTCTCCAAGTGATTTATCAATAATCTCAAGTCCTAACTTTGCATCTGCTTCAGAGATGTTGCAAGGCGGACATAAGTGAATGCGATTGAAGTTATTAAATGGCATCAGCCCGTTCTTGCGACAAGCAGCGACTAATTCGTTCATAGCCGGACTTGATCCACCATAAGGCGCCAGTGGTGCACGAGTTGCGCGATCAGTTACTAAATCAACTCCCCAGAAAACTCCGAGCCCGCGGATATCACCAATTAATTTATGTTTCTTAGCTAACTCGTGAAGTCCAGGCCCCAAAATCTTTTCGCCAATGGCGGCGGCGTTCTCCACCATTTTTTCATCTTTCATCACTTGAATAGTTGCAACTGCAGTTGCGGTGGCAATCGGATGCCCCATATAAGTAAGTCCGCCAGGGAATACTTGTTCGTCGAAGGTATGTGCAATTTCTCCTGTCATGACAACGCCACCAAGTGGAATATATCCAGATGTAACGCCCTTAGCAAAGGTAATTAAATCTGGCATTGCTGCAGAGTGCTGAAAGGCAAACCATTTGCCTGTGCGACCAAAGCCCGCCATAACTTCATCGGCGATCCATAGAATTTTGTACTTATCGCAAAGCGCGCGAACGCCTTCGAGATATCCCTTTGGCGGAACTAAAACTCCAGCGGTTCCAGGAACAGATTCAATTAATATTGCAGCAATGGTATGTGGACCTTCAAAAATAATCATCTGTTCTAGATGTTCAAGAGCACGCGCACATTCTTCGGCTTCATCTTTAGCCCAGAAAGATGTGCGATATAGATAAGGTCCCCAGTAATGAACATGCCCATATGCATATTCATTAGGTAAACGGCGTGGATCGCCAGTTGCATTTATAGCAGCGCCAGTATTGCCGTGATAAGAACGGTATGCCGAAAAAATCTTGTGCTTGCGCGTATGCAATCGCGCCATACGGATCGCATTTTCAATAGCATCTGCACCGGCGGTTGTGAAAAATACCTTAGCGAAATCTCCACCAGCTAACTCCACAATCGAACGCGCAGCTTGATTACGTACTTCGATGGCGTGTTGTGGAGCAATTGCAGCGAGTTCAGATGCCTGCTCTTGAATTGCTTTTATAACCTTAGGATGTTGATGTCCGATATTGGTAAAGACTAATTGTGAAGAAAAATCTAGATAAGTATTGCCTTCGTAATCCCAGAAACGAGAACCCGCACTGCCCGAAATTGGCAACGGCTTAATTGCGCCTTGCGCAGACCAAGAGTGAAAGACAAATTCCTTATCTTCTGCAGAAATTGCTGCGCTCTTTGCGGGATCGTTAATTGCTTCAGTCACTGGTCTTCCATTTCTATGATTATAAAAATATGAACTTAGCCTTGTTAAGTGCCATCTTAATCCGAGCCTCAGATTAAAACTATGGAGTAAATCACCAATAAATACTTACTTTGTGAGCGGGTAATTAGTCCATATCCAAGGGCTTTAGTAAGATATGCCTCGTGCGGCGCGTTTTGGCCGCTATTTCTTTGGATCCTCCATTAGAAGCCAGATGGTCGAAAAGTCCGCCTGGGTTCCTTACGAAAGTAGTTCTCTTGTCAAAGCAACAAGCCCATCTCAAAGATCTGCCAATTAAGAAGCGCGAAAATCTGCGTAACGTCGCAATCATCGCTCACGTAGACCATGGCAAGACGACTCTGGTCGATGCCATGTTGTGGCAATCAGGAGCTTTCGCGGCGCACAAGGTTCAGGGCGAAGGCCAAGACCGCATGATGGATTCAATGGATCTAGAACGCGAAAAGGGCATCACTATTCTTGCCAAGAACACCGCAGTAAAGCGTGGCAACACCATCGTAAATATTATTGATACACCTGGCCACGCTGACTTCGGTGGCGAAGTAGAACGCGGACTAGAAATGGTTGACGGCGTAATTTTGTTGGTTGATGCATCAGAAGGCCCGTTGCCACAAACTCGTTTCGTATTGCGTAAGGCTTTGCAAAAGAATTTGCCAGTTATTTTGTTGATCAACAAAGTTGACCGCCCGGATTCACGTATTGCAGAAGTTGTTGATGAGGCATACGAACTCTTCTTAGATCTTGATGCTAATGAAGATCAAATTGATTTCCCAGTAATTTACGCATCAGCGAAAGCTGGTCGTGCATCTCTTACGCGTCCAGCAGATGGTGGAATGCCGGTAGAAGAAAATCTTGACGTTCTCTTTGACACAATATTTTCTGCAATCCCAGCACCTGAATATCACGAAGGTGCACCATTGCAAGCACACGTTACAAACCTTGACTCTTCACCATTTCTTGGTCGCCTAGCCCTATGTCGTGTGCGCGAAGGTGTTATTAAAAAGGGCCAGCAAGTAACTTGGATTAAGACTGATGGAACAATGGAGCGCGTTAAGGTCAGCGAACTTTTAATTACTGAAGCGCTGGAACGAGTTCCGGCACTTGAAGCCCATCCTGGTGACATCATCGCTGTTGCAGGAATCGAAACTATTACCCTCGGCGAAACCTTGGCGGATACTGAAAATCCCCACGCTTTGCCGTTAATCATTGTTGATGAGCCATCAATTTCGATGACAATCGGTATTAATACATCACCACTTGCAGGCAAGAGCGGTACTAAATTAACTGCACGCCAAGTAAAGGGTCGCCTTGATGCCGAGCTCGTCGGTAACGTTTCATTGCGCGTTTTAAATACCGAACGTCCTGATACTTGGGAAGTTCAAGGCCGTGGAGAACTTCAGTTGGCTGTACTCGTTGAAATTATGAAGCGCGAAGGTTTTGAATTAACCGTTGGAAAGCCACAAGTAGTTATTAAGAAGATTGATGGCAAAGTTCACGAACCGATGGAGCGTTTAACAATTGATGCCCCTGAAGAATATCTTGGCGTACTTACTCAGTTGATGGCGCTTCGTAAGGGCCGCATGGAACAAATGGTTAATCACGGCACTGGTTGGATCCGCCTTGATTACCGCGTTCCATCACGTGGCTTAATTGGTTTCCGTACCGAGTTCTTAACTGAAACTCGCGGTACAGGTTTACTACACCACGTCTTCGATGGTTATGAAGCATGGCACGGCGATATCCGCACACGCGGAACCGGTTCACTTGTTTCAGATCGAATTGGTGTAGTTACTTCTTATGCGTTGTACGGAACACAAGATCGTGGCAGCATCTTCGTTGAACCAGGCGATGAAGTTTACGAAGGCATGGTTATCGGCGAGAACTCACGTTCTGAAGATATGGATGTCAATTGCGTGCGCGAAAAGAAGTTAACAAATATGCGCGCATCAGGTACTGACGAATCAGAGCGTTTGATTCCACCTAAGAAGTTAAATATGGAAGGTGCTCTCGAATTCTGTCGCGAAGATGAATGCGTTGAAGTAACTCCAGCGGTGGTTCGAATCCGTAAGGTAACCCTCAACGGAGATGAGCGCGCCCGCGCTACCTCACGTGCCAAGAAGGCGAACCAAACTTCTTAATTCGAGCGTAATTGGAATAAAAGTCAGAGCCTTGGGGTTCAATACCTCATATGACGACTCCCTCCATCAAGCTAACGCACAGCCCTGCTGTGCAAGCGCCCGTGGAGCTCGATCCGCAGCAAGTTAAAGCAGTTTCACATCGCGGTACTCCTTTATTTATTGCAGGCGGTCCCGGCACCGGAAAAACCTCAGTATTAATTGAAGCCGCTGTTGCGCGGATTGTTTCTGGCCAAGACCCTGATTCGATTTTGATGCTTACTTACGGCCGCCAGCGTGCGTCTGAAATGCGCGATGCAGTTGCACTTCGCACAACATCAACGGCGCACGAACCACTTGCTCGCACATTTCATTCACTCGCATACTCAATTCTTAAAATGAATACCGGTGAGTCTTATTACGAGCCAATCCTTTTATCAGGTCCAGAACAAGAAAATTTTATAGAACAATTACTACAAGGCGATGTGACCGATGGTTATCGCCAGTGGCCAAGTGAGTTACATGATGGAGAAGATAAGAAAGGCAATCCACTTTTAACTCAAGGTTTTATCCGCGAACTCCGCGACTTGATAATGCGTGCCAACGAACGCGGCATCACTCCTGAGCAGTTAGCCGAACGTGGCAATCAAGTTGGAGAAAAGTATTGGGCACCTGCCGCTGATTTCTGGTCACGCTATAAAAAAGTAATGGCGATCCGCGAAGATGCTGCCGGCGATGCCAAGATGCGTATCGATCCATCTGAGTTAATTAGCATCACAATTGCATATTTAAGGAGCAATGAGCCTTTACGCGCACAATTACAAGCGCGCTTTAAAACCATAATGGTTGATGAATTTCAAGAAAGTGATCCCGCTCAACGCGCGCTGTTGCAACTAATTTGTGGCAGCGATTTAGTAATTGCCTACGATGGGGATTCTGCAGTCGGTCGCTTCCGCGGGGCAGATCCCGATGGCTTAAAAGGCGAAGTTGATCGGTATTTGGAAAAAGGCGCAGAACATATAACTCTTGCAAATTCTTATCGCAGCGCTCCTGAAATATTTGAGATCGCACAATCTGTGACTTCACAATTTAGGGCGCCGTCTATCACCCGCAAGCGCACTTGCACCTATGCGCAAAAACCAGCGCTAGATAAGGCTTTTGATGTCGCTCGGCTGCGTTCGCAATCGGAGGAAGCGCAATACATCGCCTACCATTTCAAGCGCGCGCATTTGATGCACGGCATCCCTTATTCGCAGATGGCGGTGATCTTGCGAACCGCGGGCACTCAGGCCAGTGCGCTCCGTCGCGCCTTTGCCCAAGTTTCTATTCCGGTGGCAGGTGACCTTGAAGCGTTATCTGCCAACCCTGCGCTGGTGCCATTTATTTTGTTGGCGCGTGTGGCAGCTGGTGATCAACCACTTAATTTAGATACTTGCGAACGCCTTCTGATCTCTGAATTTGGTGGCGCTGATGCCATTTCATTACGTCGTATTCGCACCGCACTTCTGGAAGCGCGTGATGATGCCACTGATTCACGTGGCGGAACCCAATTGTTAATTGATGCCCTTGATAAAGGCGATATCCCAATTGAAGATAGCGCATCACTTACCCGAGTTTATGAACTCCTTGCAAATGCTCGAAAGGCGTTACGTAAAAAAGATGCACGCGCCGAAGATTTACTTTGGGCTATTTGGGATAACGCGAAAACCAGTGATAATGAAAAGTTAAGTACCGCTTGGCGCAATACCGCTTTGCGTGGTGGCAATCGCGGAGCAGCCGCTGATCGCGATCTTGATGCAATGATTCAACTCTTTGATGGCGCACAACGCTTCACCGAACGTTTTCCATATTCAAAGCCGTCTGCTTACTTAGATGAATTAGCCCGCGAATCAATTGTGGGTGACATCATCACCTCGCAAGGTGTTCGTCCAGATGTTGTGGAAATCTTGACAGTTCACTCTGCAAAGGGGCGTGAGTGGGAACTTGTTGCAGTTGGCGGTTTACAAGAAGGAGTATGGCCAAATTTGCGCCAACGCAGTTCACTACTGGGCAGCGAACGGTTGGTAGAACGCGAACGTCATGGTGATCTGGCACGACTCGAATTAGATGTAATTGCGGCAAGCGCACTGGCTGAAGATGAACGCAGGTTGCTGCACGTGGCTATAACCCGAGCCCGCCAAGGTTTAATTGTCACAGCGGTGCAACGCGAAGATGACGAACCATCCGCTTACTTTGAAGAGTTAGATAAAAGTTCTGGTCTGGAAGATGCACCAATTACTGAAGTGCCAAGGCCGCTCACAACATCAGCGTTAGTTGCGACCCTTCGTCAAAATTTAGGTGGCGGCCAAGCAGATACTGCAGCTGCGCTCTTAAAGTCACTCTCTGAATCCAACATACATTCTGCTAATCCAAGTAATTGGACTGGCGCTCTTGCGATCTCTTCAACCGAAACAGTGGCACCTGCAGACGGTGATGTGCAAGTTTCGCCAAGTGGAGCTGAAAACTTCACTGAATGCGGAGTCAAGTGGTTCCTCGAAAAAAATGGCGGAACCAACGGAGATTCGACTGCACAGATTCTCGGATCAGCAATCCACGAATTTGCGCGCATCAAAGTGGAAGAACCTGGAATTTCAGATGCTGATCTCATCGCAAAGATGGAAAGCGCTTGGTCACTTATTGATCCAACAGATGGCTGGGTAAGCACAACTGCCTTAAAGCGCGCGATCAAGATGCTTGAACGATTTGCGCGTTATCACGCCGCGTCTACTCGCTCCGTTGTGGGCGCTGAACTTAACTTCACTATAAAAGTTGGACGCGCCGAAATTCGTGGAAGCGTTGATCGCATTGAAGTCGACTCGGACGGCAATTTCTATGTGATTGATTTTAAAACAGGTAAGACTGTGATTACAAAAGAGAAGGCAAAAGAGAACCTGCAACTAGCTTGCTACCAATTAGCTGTTGCTCTTGATGGATTCGAAAAGAAGTTATCTGGCAGTAAATCAACTGGCGCTGAACTCGTTTACTTAGCGAAAGATTCAGTAAAGGTCACAACCCGTCAACAATTTATTATCGATGAGGTGCAAGTCAGAGCAAAGATTGAAGAGATCGCCGATGGCATGGGAGCCGCAACCTTCCAGGCCCGAGTTAATAAAATGTGTGAAAAGTGCGTAGTTAAAGCGGCTTGCCCTATCCAAAATGAGGGTCGGGCGGTGATCGAATGATAGAGAAATATTCACCACAAGATATTGCCGCTGCGCTGCAGAAAGTTGGCGCAAAAGTTTATGACCCAACAGCTGAACAGAGCGCGATTATTTCGATCGCTTCAAACCCACTCGAACCTGCAGTTGTAATTGCTGGTGCTGGCTCTGGCAAAACTGAGACTATGGCGGCGCGCGTTATTTATTTAGTTGCCAATGGATTTGCACGACCTGATCAAATCTTGGGACTTACCTTTACCCGTAAAGCAGCAGGTGAGTTGGCTATTCGTATCCGCACTCGCTTGCGACAACTACGCGCGGCTAAGTTGATTCCAGAAAATACGCCACTTGAAGTTTCGGTTACTACCTATCACTCTTACGCCGCCCGACTCTTATCTGAGCATTCCATACGTTTCGGTATTGATGCAGATATTTCACCAATGGGCGATGCCGCAATGTGGCAACTGGCCAATGATGTGGTCCGCAATTGGGATGATGCAACTTACATAAATGAATCAGAGATAAATACAATTGTTGATGATTTACTTGGATTAACTAAGTTAATGCTAGAACATCAGGTAAAACCTGATGCGATACAAGCCGCTGATCTTGCCGTCTTAGAAGAGCTGTCAAAGATGAGCGGTGATCAAAATGATCAAGTCCGCCGGGTAAATCGCGTACTGACCCAACGCACTGGGTTACTTCCAATGGTGGAAAGTTTCATTAAGCGACGCCAACAATCTGGACAACTCTCCTTTGATGACCAAATGTCGCTAGCTGCAGACATTGCAGTTAACTTTGCTGATGTTGGTGAGTTAGAGCGCGCTAAGTACTCTGTTGTTCTGCTTGATGAGTACCAAGATACTTCGCAATCACAAGTGCGCATGCTTTCATCGCTCTTTGGTGCAGGCCATCCCGTGATGGCAGTTGGTGATCCGTGTCAGGCGATCTATACCTGGCGCGGTGCATCGGCCGGCACAATCAACTCATTTAATAGCTACTTTCCTAAGGTTTCAGGGCAGAACGGAGCAGAGCGTTATTCACTGCTAACTACTTTCCGCAACGATAAAGCGATTCTGGAACTTGCAAATGTTGTCTCTTCACAAATTCGCGCCGAAGGTGGCGCTGATGTTCCACCACTCACACCTCGTCCCGGTGCTGGCGCAGGCAATCTTGTTTGCGGAGTCTTTGAAACAATCGATGCTGAAGCACAGGCAGTTGCAGATTACTTTGCACCACTCTGGTTTGATGAAAAACGTTTAGCAACACCGGCGCAGAAGCGAAGCACTTTTGCAGTCTTGGTGCGCAAACGTTCTCAAATCGCGTCGATTGAAAGCGCGCTTAGAACTGCTGGAATGCCAGTAGATGTAATTGGTCTTGGCGGGCTAATCCATGTTCCTGAAGTTGCCGACATTGTTTCAATGCTTAAGGTGATCGCCGATCCTGATGCTGGCGCTGCTTTGATGCGCCACTTGGTGGGACCTAGAATTAATTTAGGTGCGAAAGATTTAGCTGCCCTCGGTGCATATTCGCGAAACCGAGCCAAGGGTTCGCGCGCTGAAAGTAAATCTTTAATTAAAAAGATTGCTGCCGGCAATCCAGAACGCGCAGAAGCCGATGATCAATTCTTAGGTTCACTTATCGATACTTTAGATGAGATTGAAAAGAGTGATCGAAAGACATTTACCGAAGTTGGCTATAACCGATTGAAGAACTTTGCTGCTGACTTGCGCCGCCTTCGCTCGCGCGCAGGTGGAACTATCACCGATTTAATAAATGAGATCGAACGCTATTTATCACTCGAAGAAGAAGTTATGTTGCGCGATGGCACAGGTTCAGGACGTCGCCACATTGATCGCTTCTTAGATGAAGCCGGAAAATTTGCACGCAGTGGCGGGACGCTCTCCTCATTCTTGCAATGGCTCGATATCACTGGTGAAGAAGAAGGCGGACTTAAATCTGCCGCTCCTGAAGTTCGCAGCGATGTTGTGCAGATCCTGACCGTGCATATGTCCAAAGGCGCAGAATGGGATGTAGTCGCTGTTCCAGGCTTAGCTGAAGGCACTTTCCCGGGGATAAATAAATCAGATCCCGATAACTGGATCACTAACGAGAAACATATTCCTTTTCAACTTCGTGGTGATCGCGCTGAACTCCCACTCTTCTCTTTTGGTGGCGCTACCAAGAACTCTGAAGCGAAGAAAGCAATTGATGCCTATGGCAAAATCTGTAACGCCACCAAAGTTCGAGAAGAAATTCGTTTAGGTTATGTTGCCTTTACTCGCGCACGCACACATTTAATAGCAACTACATCTTGGTGGCGAGATGGCGCTGATTGGGTACCGCCATCGACTATCTTCGAACAAGTCGCTTTAGTCGCGCAAAGTTCTGGAGTGATTTTAAATAACGCTGAGCAGCCTGAAGAAGATGCGAAGAATCCGAAATTAGAAAACCCAGAAACTGGAATCTGGCCGCGTGATCCACTTGGTGATAGGCGCCAAGCATTTGATGCCAAGGTTAAAGCTGTGCAAAGCGCCGCTGCGGTTGATTTGGATAAATTTGCTGGCACGGATTTAGAAATTCTCTCTTGGGTTGATGATGCTAAGGCGTTGATTAGCGAAAGTAAGCGCGCCCGTAACGGCGGCCTAGAGATACCTTTGCCACCGCGTCTTTCTACATCAACTCTGGTGGCGCTGCATAAAGATCCAATCGAGTTAGCGTTAAATATTCGTCGCCCGATGCCGCGCGCGCAAGATGAGTACTCGCGTCGCGGTACTGCATTTCACTTATGGATTGAACGTCACTTTACGGCGGCTACTTTATTTGATGATGATGATCTTGATTTTCTTGATCCGCTCGAACCAGATCAAACTCTAGAAGGCCTTAAAGAGAAGTGGCTCTCATCTGATTGGGCAGCGCGTATTCCATATGCCGTCGAAGTTCCATTTGAAACGGTAATTGGTCCAGTTTTAGTACGAGGCAGAATCGATGCTGTGTATGAAGTAAATGGTCGTTTCGAAGTTATCGATTGGAAGACCGGGTCTACCAAGTTAGGTCCATCTTCTGCCGTTCAGTTAGCGGTTTATCGCTTGGCCTGGGCTAATTTAAAGGGAATCGACCCAGCGCAAGTTTCGGCCGCTTTCCATTACGTTCCGAGTGGTGAAACAGATCGCAGCGCAGATTTACTTACAGAGGCAGAGTTAATTTCTTTATTAACTCTGTAACTGCAAGAGTTTAGATATCGAAGCGATCTAGCTCCATTACCTTGCTCCAAGCAGATGCAAAGTC
>JBIIPL010000010.1:0-18370 GCA_044342645.1 Candidatus Planktophila sp.
CCAGGAAGAGTTCGCTCACTCCATTTTGAGCAAGCCATTTGCCTTCTTCAATTATTTCAGTTGGTTTGCGCGAAATAAAGGAACCGCGGAAATATGGAATCGCGCAGAAAGAACAACGCCGATCACATCCGGATGCGATCTTTAGCGGTGCCCAAGGTGCATTGCCCAGTCGCTTGCGAAATAACGAGCCACCGGCGCCGAGTGATGATGCATAAGATTCATTTATCGCTTCTTGACGTGCTGCTGGACGATCAGCTGGTGCAATTGGTAACAGTGAGCGACGATCTCGCGGCACATGCGGTGTGTGTGCATTTCCGGAAACAATAGATTGCAGGCGTGCAGAAATATCTTGGTAATCATCAAAACCTAAGATGCCGTCAGCTTCGGGAAGCGCCTTAGCTAATTCTTGGCCGTAACGCTCTGCCATACATCCCACAGCCACAACTGCCCGAGTTTTACCGTGGCCCTTAAGCGAATTAGCCTCTAAAAGCGCGTCAATTGAATCTTTCTTAGCTGATTCAATAAATCCGCAAGTGTTTACCACTGCAACTTCTGCTGCTTCTACATCTGAAACCAAAGTCCATCCATCGGCGGCAAGGCGGCCTGCCAATTCTTCAGAGTCGACTTCATTGCGGGCACAGCCCATGGTGACAATTGCAACGGTCCGACTCATTTGTCAGATGGTACAGCGTTGACGGCTACTTAGATCTGAAAGTCTTACGAATCTCTTGGTTACGCGCACCAAGTGGGGCAATTTTTTCGCCATTTAAGGTTAAATCAAGATCTCCAGCATTGCTCAAATAGATACTGATCGAATTTGGTGCGCTAAAGCTCTTGGTCTCTCCTTGAAACAGGGGACCTTTATATAAATTCTTACCACCAACTACAACATCTATATTTGAATTACCACGGGCCGCTGAAATTATTAGAGTCAATTTACCTGAAGCGGAAGTTACGACGTCGCCACTTTGAGATGGTGCAACAGATGGCGATGCTTTTGCTGAAGGCGTGCTCGAAGGAGTGTTAGAAGGTGTAGGACTGGAAAGACTTGTAGGGGTAACGGTAGTCGTTGAATTAGAAATTATTATCTGGCCGCCTGCAATTGCCACTAAGACCACTACCGAGGCGATTGCCAAAGACTTCCAAGAAATTGTTTTTCGCTCAGTTGGAATCTTAGCCACATTATTTTCAACCAACATATCGTGAATTTTGCGAACTTCTGTTGAATGTTCATTGTTATACAAGTCGATCAGAGTTTGGGCATCGACGGAAATAATCGCTGCAATATTTCGCAAGTGTCCGCGGGCGTAAGTATCTCCTCCGCAATGAACGAAATTATCATTTTCGATTTCTCTTAATAATCCGGCGCGAAGACTTGTGCGCTCTGAAAGCTCGTCAATGCTAAGGCCAGCGCTTTCACGCGCACCTTGCAGAAATTCACCCAGAGACATTTATCTTCACCATTCTAAAACTGTTGAAAATCGATGTCTAAAGTCTAGAGCGCCTATCACCCTATGGATAGCGATACGGGTGATGGAGGTGAAATATCACCCCAGGGACTAGTCCCCTATTCGGTTAACAACTGATGAATTTAGTAGTCACGCAAAGTTGCAAGCACAGAATCTAGTTCATCAGGCTTAACCATCACAGTTCGCGCCTTTGAACCTTCTGAAGGTCCGACGATTCCGCGAGATTCCATTAGATCCATAAGTCGTCCGGCTTTGGCAAAACCAACTCGCAATTTTCTTTGCAACATAGATGTTGATCCAAATTGTGTTCCGACGACTAGTTCAATAGCTTGCAAAAGTAAATCTAAGTCATCACCAATATCTTTATCAACCAATTTATTTGTTTGTGGTGCAACAGTGACATCTTCACGATAACGTGGTGATAACTGCTTCTTAACGTGGTTTGTTACCGCCTCTATCTCGCGCTCTGAAACATAAGCGCCTTGAATACGAATGGCGCGTGATGCACCCATTGGAATGAATAAACCATCACCTTGTCCAACCAGCTTTTCAGCACCTGGGCTATCTAAGATAACGCGACTGTCGGCAAGTGAGCTTGTTGCAAAGGAAAGTCGTGACGGCACATTTGCTTTAATCAAACCCGTGACAACATCTACTGAAGGTCGTTGCGTTGCAAGCACCAAGTGAATACCAGCAGAGCGCGCTAACTGCGTGATTCTTACAACGGCCTCTTCTACTTCACGCGCGGCAATCATCATCAAATCAGCAAGCTCGTCAATGATTACCAAAAGGTATGGATAAGGCTCAACCACACGATCACTTCCGGGAGGTGCGATTACCTTTCCGGCACGTACCGCTTTGTTGAAATCATCAATATGTCTAAAACCAAATGTAGAAAGATCTTCATATCGCAGATCCATTTCACGAACCACCCAAGTAAGCGCGTCTGCAGCTTTCTTAGGGTTGGTAATGATCGGTGTAATTAAATGAGGAATTCCTTCATATGCTGTTAGCTCCACGCGCTTTGGATCAATCAGAACTAGACGTACATCATCTGGAGTCGCGCGCATCAAAATCGAAGTAATCATCGCGTTAATCATCGAGGATTTACCGGCACCGGTTGCACCGGCTACAAGTAAATGAGGCATTTTCGCCAGATTTGCGCAGACAAAATTTCCTTCTACATCTTTACCCAGGGCAACCAACATTGGATGATGGTCTTGGCCAGCCACCGTTGAGCGCATAACATCGCCTAAAGCCACAATCTCACGATCTGCATTTGGGATTTCAATTCCTACTGCAGATTTTCCTGGGATCGGTGAAAGTATTCGCACATCGCTGCTGGCAACCGCATATGAAATATTTTTAGCAAGTGCGGTGATTCGCTCAACTTTTACTGCATTACCGAGTTCGACTTCATATCGTGTAACCGTTGGTCCGCGCATGAATCCGGTTACTTGGGCATCAATCTCAAATTGGGCAAAGACTTCAGTAAGGGCGGCAACTACTGTGTCATTCGCCTTTGATTTTGCTTTAGCTGCAGGACCAGTGCGCAGTAAATCTTGCGGTGGAAGTACGTAATGAGAATCTGCAGTCAGAAGCAGTTGCTCTGGCCGTTTCGCCGTTGCCGGCAGAGTCGAATTCGTGGCTGGAGCTTGTACGTGACGCGGGACTTCTACCGTGAACTCTTCATCAAATTCTTCTTCATCTAAATCTTCTTCAGCCACTTCATCTGCGTGATGATTCCAGGCAACAACCGGGGTTTCAAAGGGTGGTGTATCTGTTATTTCAAATTCAGATTCTTCGCGTTGTGGGCGCTTGGACCAGAGCCAGATAAAGGTGTTTTTAATCCGAATTGCTACTGACGAAAGTGGCGTTGCAGTTGTTACTAAAGCGCCAAAAACGAATAGCGCAATTAAGAATGGATAAGCCAACATGGAAGTCATCAAACGTTCCAGTGGCATGGAAACTGCGTAACCCAACCAACCTCCGCCATCGCGCATTGCAGTTGTGCCAGTTGGATTTATGGCACCAAGAGAGCCGTTGAAGAGATGGGCTAAGCCGGCTGCGCTAAATATCATTGTCACAATCCCGACGACGATCCGAGATGTTGCTTTGTGATCATCAGGTGCGCGAAACAAGCGGAAAGCAAAATATATTATTACAAGTGGTGCTAAGAAGCCGATAGTTCCGAATGCGCCATAAATCACCGCGTAAAGATTGCGACCAACAAAATTATCTGCAGCAAACCAAGTTCCAGCAAAAGCGGCAAGTGCCAAAATCAGCAAAAGGAAGGCGAGGCCATCGCGATGATGAGCTGGATCTAAATCTCGCGCGCCGCGAGCCAGAAAGCGGATGGTAGAACCGACTGCTTTTGCTAAAGATTTCCAAAGGCCATTAAGTGCGCGGCCAATTATTGAGAAGGCTGATTTGCCAGCCTTGCGCGAGGAAGTACTTTTTTTCTTGGCCACACCTTTAATCTTACTGGCTAGACCTCAATTACTACGGGAACGATCATTGGGCGGCGGCGATGTTTTCCACCAACCCAACTGCCTATTGTCCGACGAACCACTTGGGAAAGTTGATGTGTTCCATTTATGCCATCAGCAACAGCGCGTTGCAGCGCCTTTTCTATCTGTCCCTTTACTTCATCAAAGAGCGCTTCATCTTCATTAAATCCACGTGCATGAATATCAGGTCCAGCGACTATCTTGCCGCTCTGTGATTCGATTACTACGACGACAGAAATGAAACCTTCTTCACCCAAAATTCTGCGATCTTTTAGCGATGATTCGGTGATGTCACCAATGCTCTGTCCGTCTACATAAACAAATCCGCACGGAACTGAGCCAGCAACAGATGCTTCGTGATCAACCAAATCCACAACGATGCCATTTTCGATAACAAAGGTGTTCTCACGCGGAACCCCTGCTTGAATCGCTAATTCAGCATTCGCCTTTAAATGGCGCCATTCCCCGTGAACTGGCAAGGCATATTTTGGTTTGACGATGTTGTAGCAATACAACAATTCTCCAGCAGCAGCGTGGCCAGATACGTGAACCATGGCATTGGCTTTATGAACTACTTTGGCCCCGAAACGAGTGAGTTCATTAATCACGCGAAATACTGAATTCTCGTTTCCAGGAATTAACGATGACGCCAGAATAACTGTGTCGCCTTCACCAACTCTTATCTGATGATCACCATTTGCCATACGCGAAAGCGCCGCCATCGGTTCACCTTGTGAGCCAGTACAAATTAATACGACTCTATCGTCGTAGTTATCGAGCTCTTTCGCATCAACAACTATGCCAGCTGGAATATTGAGATAACCCATATCTGCAGCGATCTTCATATTTCGCACCATGGAGCGACCAATGAAAACAACTTTTCGATCGTGCATCGCGGCAGTATCGATTACCTGCTGAACTCGGTGAACGTGAGATGAGAACGAAGCGACGATAACTCTTTTTTTCGTCGCCGCTATTGCGCGATTTAGCGCTGGAATTATCTCGCGCTCAGATGGTGTGAACCCTGGGACATCGGCATTGGTGGAATCGACTAAAAATAGATCAACACCTTCGTCGCCAAGACGAGCAAAGGTGCGCAGATCTGTAATACGTCCATCTAGCGGAAGTTGGTCCATTTTAAAGTCGCCAGTGTGAAGAACGGTTCCGGCTTTTGTGTGAATTGCAATCGCTAGCGCATCAGGAATCGAGTGATTTACCGCGACAAATTCAACTTCAAATGGACCGATATCTTCGCGCATTCCTTCTTTAACTTCACGAGTCAGTGGAGAGATGCGATGTTCTTTGAGCTTTGCTGAAACTAATGCGAGCGTTAGCGCTGAACCGTAGATCGCAATATCTCCACGTTCGCGCAGCAAGTAAGGCGTTGCACCAATGTGGTCTTCGTGGCCGTGCGTTAAAACTAGGCCTACAACATCATCTAAACGTTCTCTGATGTAACTGAAGTCAGGCAAGATTAAATCAATACCTGGTTGGTTCTCTTCTGGAAAAAGTACGCCGCAATCCACGATTAACAACTTGCCATTTGTTTCAAAGACGGTCATGTTGCGACCAATTTCAGCTAAACCGCCGAGCGCCACAATACGCAAGCCACCCGCGACTAATTTGCTGGGCGTACCAAGGTCAGGATGTGGGTGGGTCATAAATTTTTATACTGCGACGCCACCGGCGATTAGATCTTTACGCAATTGCGTGATCTGATCTTCGGTTGCATCGACGAGAGGAAGTCTTGTGTATCCGCCAGGTAGGCCCATCATATTTAGCGCAGCCTTGGTAAGGATTGCACCTTGGGTGCGGAATGTGCCAGTAAATACAGGAAGTAATTTTTGATGAATCTCTAGCGCGCGTGCTCCATTTCCTGCAAACCAAGAGTTCAGCATCTCTTTGAGATCTTTACCCACAGTGTGACCACATACCGAAACCATGCCAACTGCCCCAACTGAGAGAAGTGGCAAGTTAAGGATGTCATCGCCTGAGTAAACGGGAATTCCACATCGCTTAATTACCCAAGAAGTTGATGCGACATTTCCTTTCGCATCTTTTAAAGCAACGATCTGTGGGTGGTTATAGAGCTCAACAATTGTGTCAGGTTCAATTTCAATTCCGCAGCGACCGGGGATGTCATACATCATTAATGGAAGATCGGTTGCACTGGCAATTGCTTTGAAATGTGCCACAACGCCGGCTTGCGGAGGTTTGTTGTAATAAGGAGTAACAACGAGCAATCCATCAGCGCCAGCTTTTTCGGTGCGCTTAGCTTGATTAATTGAATAGTCAGTTTCGTTATCTCCAGCACCTGAAACTACGAAAATCTTTGGACCAACCACGCCCTTTACAACACGAATGATCTCCTCTTTTTCAGAAGATTTGGTTGTAGGTGCTTCGCCAGTTGTTCCGTTTACAGCGATTCCATCGTGTCCATTTGCAACTAGATGTGCTGCTAACTTTTCTACGCCGGGCCAATCGATTTTTCCATCTTTATCAAATGGCGTCACCATTGCGGTGAGCATACGTCCGAATGGCGCCTCGATTGTCATGGGTGAAACCTACCGTTTTAGGGTGCGATCCGTCCAGATTTCTCAAAGGCTCCGTAGGTAAGTGGCATTAATTTTGCAAATTCGGCTTCCATTTTCTCGGCCACCATCTCAATTTCACGTTGTGGATAGCTAGGAAAATGTGATCCTTCGCGCGCTGTGCGAAGTGAAAGAAAGTTCATTAACGCGCGTGCATTCATTGACACATACATTGACGAATAAGTCGCAACTGGCAAAACTACGCGTGCTACTTCACGGGCAACCCCAGCATCGAGCATCTTCTTATAACTATCGTAAGCGATCAAATATGCTTCCTTCATTGCGGCAATTGAAATATCAAATTGCTCTTTTGTTCCATCTTCAAATGTATACGCGCCTGTTTTGCCAACTTGAACTAACTTGCGCTCTTTTGATGGAATGTAGAAAACTGGATTTAATTCGCGGTAGCGCCCAGATTCTTCGTTATAAGAAGCGATCCGGTGACGCATAAATTCGCGGAAAACAAAGATTGGTGCGCTAACGAAGAATGTCATTGAGGTGTGCTCGAATGGAGACCCGTGGCGTTCGCGTGCTAAGTAATTAATTAGCCCGGCTGAGCGCGCAGGATCTTCCCCGATCTCATCAAGTGACTGTTCACCCGCAGTTGAAACGCGAGCTGCCCAAATTACATCGGCATCGCTGGCGCTGGATTTAACGAGTTCAACTGTGACATCGTCGCGAAAAACAACTTCTTGGCTCATGGGCGTCACCTTATATATAAGGCGTTACCTCCTTGAGGATATCTAAGGCAGAATGTCCCCGTGTCTAGAGTGAACCGCGCCACCGCCGCCCAATCTTTGAGCGTATCTCTAACTGTTGGCGCCTATGGAATTGCGTTTGGGGCTGCCTCGGTTGCCGCTGGCTTCTCAGTTTTGCAGAGTTGCTTACTCTCACTCTTAACTTTTACTGGCGCATCACAATTTGCAGTCGTTGGAGTACTTGGAGCAGGTGGCAGCGCACTCAGTGGAATTGCCACTGCATCTTTACTGGGCGTACGAAATACCTTGTATGGCCTAAGGATGGCACCAGTTTTAAATGTAAAAGGGTTGCGACGAATTTTTGCCGCACAAATAACTATCGATGAATCAACGGGAGTTGCCCTTTCGCAAGAACATTTAGGTGAGCGAGAAGCGCGACAAGGCTTCTGGTTAACCGGAATCGGTGTCTTTATATTTTGGAATATCTTCACTTTGGCAGGTGCGTTAGGTGCGCAAGCGATGGGAAATCCGGCAGCCTGGGGACTCGATGCAGCAGTACCAGCAGCATTTTTGGGATTACTTTGGCCACGCTTGATCAGTAAGACAGATCGCGCACTCGCAGTAGCCGCCTGTGCACTGGCGTTAGCAATGACTCCTTACTTTGTTCCTGGCGTACCAATTATTTCAACAGCCTTGTTAGCGGTCTTCTTCGGATTGCGAGCCAATATATGGAGATAAATTTGGTAGATCCATTTTGGCTAGCAGTTATAGGAACAAGCCTTCTGGCATTTGTTTTGAAGTACCTCGGACATAGCGTTCCAAAGCGCTGGTTATCTCATCCGCGAATACTGAAAATAAACTCGTTAATTCCTATCGCTCTTTTAAGCGCGCTAGTAGCAGTTCAAACCTTCACCAAAGAATCGCAATTGGTCGCAGATCAGCGCATGGCCGGTGTGGGTGTAGCAATTGTGGCGTTAATCCTGCGTGCACCGTTTCCGGTGGTTGTCTTATCTGCGGCAGCAACTTCAGCCGCCTTATTTCACATAAACTGAAGCAAGATTAAATAATATTTAAAGCTTGCAACTTCGCCTTTAGATCATTATCTGAAGGCTCAGTTAGATGTGTACCATCTGAAAATACGATCACAGGGATTGATTGTGCTCCCCCATTGATTTCAATTACCTTTGCAGCAGCTGATTCATCTTTTTCTACATCAATGTGATTTACCTGTACGTCGAGTTCTTCAAGCAAACGCTTAGAACGGCGGCAATCTCCACACCAGTCTGCGCCATACATAGTGATATCTGCTTTAGCCATTTGCGTACCCCTTACATAAATTTCTCTAGGCCGAATGTCAGCCCAGGATTAGAAATAACTTTGCGAACACCAAGGAGAACACCTGGCATAAAACCAGCTCGATCGAGTGAATCGTGACGAATGGTCAGAGTCTCACCTAAGCCACCGAGCAAAACTTCTTGATGTGCGACTAAGCCACGTACACGAATCGAGTGCACCGGAATATCTCCAACTTTGCCACCACGTGTTCCGGTGGCTCCAGAGTTAGTAGCATCTGGCATTGCGCCTAAGCCGGCTTCCTTGCGCGCTTGTGACATTAATTCTGCAGTACGAGTTGCGGTACCTGATGGTGCATCAACTTTATTAGGATGATGCAACTCAAGAATTTCGGCAGATTCAAAGTACTTTGCTGCTCTTGCCGCAAACTCCATCATAAGTACAGCACCGATCGCAAAGTTTGGCGCAATTAAGACTCCAACCTTGGGGTTGGTTGCTACTAAAGTCTTCACCTCGGCGACTCGGGCATCGTCAAATCCAGATGTTCCTACAACAACGTTAATTCCATTTGCGATTAGAAATTTTAAATTGGCCATAACTGAATCTGGCGTAGTGAAATCGACAACAACTTGAGTTCCTGTAGTTACCAACTGATCTAGCGAATCACCGAGATCAAGGGCTGCAGATAATTCGAGGTCCGATGCTTCAGTGACAGCCTTGATGACTTCTGCACCCATGCGACCACGAGAACCAAGAACACCGACTTTAATCATGACCGCAACACCTTCTCAAACTTGGCTTCATTTTTAAATGGACCTACGAGTGCAAGGGTAGGCGATTTGGTGAGATATTCGCTAGCAATTTCCCTGACGTCGGTTGGATTTACGCGGGAGATAGCTTTGAGAATATCGTCAAATCCCATAACTTGCCCGTAAACAATTTCATTTTTGCCGATGCGGCTCATGCGAGAACCTGAATCTTCTTGACTTAAAACAAGTGAGCCACGGACCGCGCCTTTTGCTCGCTCAATTTCTTCATGGCTCATTCCATTTTCAGCGACATCGGCCAAAATTTCTCGGATGATTTCAACAACTTCAATAGCCTTTGTTGGATTACAGCCAGCGTAGAAACCGATCTGTCCCGAACCAGCAAATTGTTGTGCGTAGGCATAGACCGAATATGCCAAGCCTCGCTTTTCGCGGATCTCTTGGAATAAACGAGATGACATTCCACCACCCAGCGCTGAGGCTAAAACTCCCATTGCAAAGCGACGATCATCGCTGCGCGCAACGCCTTCCATTCCATAAAACATATGTGCTTGTTCGGTCTTACGAGTCAGCAAACCAACGCTCTGCATAGGTTTGGTCTTCACCGGAGTATTTAGGCGAATTTGCGGTGTGCCTTTAACATCTAAGAAATTATCACGCGATAGCGCATCCTCCACCATTGCGACCACGCGCTTATGTTTAATATTTCCAGCCACCGCAACGACTAGATCTTGCGGAAGATACTTCTTCTTGTAATAGTTAAAAACGCTACTGCGGGACATCTCTTTAATGGATTTTATCGTTCCCAATATCGGGCGACCCAAAGTTGTATCCCCATAATATGTTTCCGCATATAAATCGTGCACTAGATCACTCGGATCATCATCGCGCATCGCAATTTCTTCCAAAACAACTTTGCGCTCGGCATCAACATCGAGGGCTGAAACTATTGAGGATGTGATCAAATCTGAGACGACATCAATTGCCATAGGCAAATCCGTATCGATTACCCGCGCATAGAAGCAGGTGTACTCCTTGCTAGTAAAGGCATTCATCTCACCACCAACCGCTTCCATGGTTGCTGATATTTCTAGCGCGGTACGACGAGTTGTTCCCTTGAAAAGTAAGTGCTCTAGAAAGTGAGAAGCCCCAGCAACAGCCGGGGTTTCATCACGCGAACCTACATTTACCCAGATACCAATCGCGGCGCTGCGTACCGACGGAACTTCTTCCGTGACGATACGCAGACCGCTAGGTAATACTGTGCGACGAACTGACATTTTGGCGTCTTTACTTATTCAGCGCTCGGAGTTGTTCCATCTTCGAGTACAGGAACCAACGAAAGCTTGCCCTTAGGATCGATCTCGCCGATTTCAACTTGAATCTTGTCGCCAACCTTCATAACTTCTTCAAGGTTTTCAATGCGCTTTCCGCCATGCATCTTGCGAATTTGCGAGACGTGGAGCAAGCCATCTTTACCTGGCATCAGTGAGATGAATGCACCGAAGGCAGCGAGTTTTACAACGGTACCGAGGTAACGCTCTCCAACTTCTGGCATTTGTGGATTTGCGATCGCATTGATCTGTGCTCGTGCAGCTTCTGCTGACGGACCATCGACTGCGCCGATGTAGATCGTGCCATCATCTTCGATTGAAATATCTGCGCCAGTTTCATCCTGGATCTGGTTGATGATCTTGCCCTTAGGCCCGATAACAGCACCGATCTGATCAACTGGAATCTTCACAGAGATGATGCGAGGAGCAAATGGGCTCATCTCATCTGGTGTGTCGATCGCTTCATTCATAACATCAAGAATTGCAAGGCGCGCTTCTTTAGCTTGGTGAAGTGCTCCAGCAAGTACTGATGCAGGAATTCCGTCGAGCTTAGTATCAAGCTGCAAAGCGGTGATGAAATCTTTTGTACCGGCAACTTTAAAGTCCATATCGCCGAATGCATCTTCTGCACCCAAGATATCTGTGAGGGCTACGTATTCAACTTTGCCATCAACGTTATCTGAGATAAGTCCCATTGCAATACCTGCAACTGGCGCCTTAAGTGGCACACCAGCATTTAACATTGCAAGAGTTGAGGCACAAACAGAACCCATTGATGTTGAACCATTTGATCCAAGTGCTTCAGAGACCTGACGGATTGCGTAAGGGAACTCTTCGCGTGTTGGAAGAACTGGAATCAGAGCGCGCTCAGCAAGTGCACCGTGGCCGATTTCGCGACGCTTTGGTGTACCAACACGACCGGTCTCACCAGTTGAATATGGTGGGAAGTTGTAGTTGTGCATATAACGCTTATGGTTTTCTGGATTTAAAGTATCGAGCTGTTGCTCCATCTTTAACATATTAAGTGTTGTGATTCCGAGAATCTGAGTCTCGCCACGTTCGAAGATTGCTGAACCGTGGACGCGAGGAATAACTTCAACTTCTGCAGATAGCGCACGAATATCACGCAATCCACGTCCATCGATACGGATCTTCTCACGCAATACGCGCTGGCGAACTAGCTTCTTAGTAAGTGAACGAAACGCGGCAGGAACTTCCTTTTCGCGACCTTCGAATTGCGCTGAAACTGACTCTTTAACAGCAGCCGAGATTTCATCAATCTTAGTTTCACGCTCTTGCTTACCTGCGATAGTCATTGCCTTAGCAAGATCATCTTTTGCAGCCTTCTCAACTGCTGCGAATACATCATCTTGGTAATCCAAGAAGACTGGGAATTCTGCAGTTGGCTTTGCGGCCACCTTGGCTAGCTTTGATTGTGCATCGCACAAGATCTTAATAAATGGCTTAGCAGCATCAAGTCCTTGAGCAACAACTTCTTCAGTAGGAGTTGGTTGACCGTTCTTGATTAGCTCAATTGTCTTAGAAGTTGCTTCTGCTTCCACCATCATGATTGCAACATCACCATCGCTTACGCGACCGGCAACGACCATATCAAATACAGCATTAGCGACCTGTGAATGGTTAGGGAATGCAACCCATTGACCATCGATTAGTGCAACGCGAACTCCACCGATTGGACCAGAAAATGGCAAACCTGCAAGCTGTGTTGACATTGAAGCTGCGTTGATCGCGATCACGTCATACATGTGATCAGGATCTAGCGCCATAACTGTTACGACGATCTGAACTTCATTGCGAAGTCCCTTTACGAATGATGGACGTAATGGGCGATCGATAAGACGACAAGTAAGAATTGCATCTTCTGATGGACGGCCTTCGCGACGGAAGAATGATCCTGGGATGCGACCAACTGCATACATCTTCTCTTCGACATCAACTGTCAACGGGAAGAAATCGAATTGATCTTTAGGAGTCTTAGAAGCAGTAGTTGCTGAGAAGATCATTGTTTGATCGTCTAAGTAAACTGCTGCCGCTCCTGCTGCTTGACGCGCTAGGCGTCCTGTTTCAAAGCGAATTTCGCGCTTTCCGAATTTGCCATTATCTATAACAGCAACTGCTGACTGTACTTCTTGACCCTCCATGGGTCCTCCTTTGTTATTTTTTCATTTATATGAACCCGTCCAGGTTCGCAAGGAGTTACCAGCAAAGAATGTGAAGTAATGAATCGTCGATCGAAGTTCACGCAGACTTAAGCGCCTTGCGGAAACCACTACCGAGGACCATTGCTTCCACATTAATAAATGGAAAACTCTGAACTCCCCTGGCGGGTAGTTATTTAATTAGCGGCGAATACCGAGCTTTTCGATAATCGCACGATAACGATTGATATCTGTCTTTGATAAGTATTGAAGAATGCGACGACGCTGACCCACGAGCAACAACAGACCGCGACGGTTGTGGTGATCGTGTGGGTTGGTCTTTAGATGTGTAGTGATGTCTTCAATACGACGTGAGAGCAAAGCAACTTGTGCTTCTGGGCTTCCGGTGTCGGTAGCTGAAGAGCCGTACTTTGCAATGATTTCTTTCTTTACTGCTGGTGTTAAAGCCATTTCTGGTCTCCTATTAGTTACCGCCACGACGGCGACCGGTTTGATACACGGCCACTCACTTTGATCGTTGGACAAGGGCTAGATTACCAGCGGGGCTGTGGATAAGGCAAAATGAGAATTTACTGCTCAGTTAATGAGCGAGCCTGGTCACAATCTAGCTTCATCTGCACCAATAACGGATCAAGGCCATCAAATTTCAAGGTATCGCGCAAACGCCAACCAAATTCGATCGATGCACTTTTATCGTATAACTCTAAACCTACTTGATCCAGAGCATATGCCTCAACTTGTCTTGCTCGCACTCCAGCAAAAGTTGGATTAGTGCCGATTGAAATAGCCGCTGGCCAGAAATTAATTCCAACTGTTAACCAACCCGCATAAACACCGTCGCTTGGAATAGTTTGCCCATCGATATTTCCTAAGTTTGCAGTTGGATATCCAATTTCGCGTCCGCGCTTTTCTCCGTGCACTACAACACCATCAAGGCGATGCGGTCGCGATAAAAGCGTGCGCGCTTCTTCGACTTGACCAGCAGTAACTAGATTACGGATTCTTGATGATGAAATTACTTCGCCTTCACCTGACTTTAGATCTTGGACATCTACTGTGAAATCAAACTTCAGGCCATCTTTAATCAGTGAGTCAACGTTTCCTGCGGCTTTGTGGCCGTAGGTAAAGTTCTTTCCAACGATGATCGTTGATGCACTTAATTGGCCGACTAAAACATCTTTAACAAAATCCTCAGGTGCCATTGCGGCAAATTTCTCATTAAATTTCAGAACTGCAACTTGGTCTGCGTTATGGATCTTTAGAAGTTCAACTCGATCAGCCAAGGTCGTTAGTAAAGTTGGAGCCCGATCAGGGGCAAGAACTTGCATTGGATGTGGGTCAAAAGTTAGCGCAACGATATTGCGTCCGTCAGCGATCTCTTTCGCGCGATCTAACAAGAGCTGATGGCCTTTATGGACGCCATCGAAGACTCCGATAAGTACAACGCTGCCGGTAGTCATTTGATAATTATTACCGATTAATTGGCCGCTGCAAAAACGGCGATTGGTTTGGCTTTGCCTGATTCATTCTTTAAGAGCGCAATCAGGCGGTCATCCGGTGCGAGAGCGGCAAATATTTGATCGTTTGAATTAGAGACAAGTGAGCGCCCAAATGAAAGTTCTGAAACTTCATCCAGACCCAATTCGCGAACTTGGAAGGTGGCGCGCGCAACATCAGAAAGTGCTAGCGGAGTAAAAGTTTGCGCTTTTAATTCATCGAATGAGATGGCCTGGGAAATTGGAAAACCTGCTACTCGCGTGCGACGAAGCACTGAGAGATGGCCGCCAACTTTTAAATCACTTCCAAGATCACGGGCGATGGCGCGTATAAATGTTCCAGCCGAACAAGTGACTTCTATATCTATTTCTACACGCACTCCAAGGCGGCGAATTTCAAGAATTTCTAATGAAGAGATCGTGATGGTGCGAGGGGCTAATTCAAATACCTCACCCGCGCGCACTCGGTCGTAGGCGCGTTCGCCATCGACCTTTACCGCTGATACTGAACTGGGACGTTGTTGAATTTCGCCAACCATCTTTGCCAAACCAGTCTTGATCTGATCATCTGTAACTTTTGAAGCATCTACTTCAGAAATTACTTCGCCTTCGCGATCATCGGTGATGGTTGATGCACCAAGAACGACAGTGGCGGTATATGACTTATCGCCATCGGTTATGTATTGCAGCAGTCGCGTGCCATTTCCAAAACCAAGAACTAAAACACCTGTCGCCATTGGATCCAAAGTGCCGGCGTGACCAACCTTGCGAGTACCTAAAGCCTTGCGCGCAACCGCCACAACATCGTGGCTGGTCATTGCTGGTGCTTTATCTACAACAAGAAATCCATCTGACATAGCGTTTTTTGAGAATCAATCTTCAATTATTTTGGGGGCTTTATATGGATCTTCTCCCCCAGCAAATGATGCGTTCTTACGTAGTTGTGCAACTTCTGCATCTAACTCGTGAACTTTATCCAATAAAGAATCAAGCGCCTTGGCAGATTCAGGTAACCCGTCTTCGAAGAATTCGATAGATGGTGTGATGCGCGTCTGCAGATCCCGACCAACTGCGCTGCGGATTACACCTTTAGCGCTCTCTAAAGCAGCGGCAGTTGCAGCGCGTTGATCGTCATCACCTAAGACGGTGTAGAAAATAGATGCGTTCTGCAGATCGCCAGTGACTCGTGCATCGGTGACAGTTACGAAGCCAAGACGAGGATCTTTAATCTTCGTCTCAAGTAGCTGCGCAACTACCACTTTGATGCGGTCTGCAACTTTTTGGGTGCGATGTGATTGGCCCATAATTTAAGCCCGCTTCTTCTCGCGCATCTCAAAGACCTGAATTGTGTCTCCGATTTGCAGATCCTTCATATTGCCAAGACCAATACCGCACTCGAAGCCTTCTTTGACTTCAGTGGCATCATCCTTAAAGCGCTTGAGAGAATCGATAGTTAGATCATCAGCGATAACTTCAGTACCGCGCATGATTCGCGCCTTGCCGTTTCGCTTGATAGATCCATCGCGCACGATAGAACCAGCGATATTTCCAGCCTTAGAAGATTTGAAGATCTCGCGCACTTCTGCGTTACCGAGAATGATTTCTTCGTATTCTGGTTTGAGTAAGCCCTTAAGAGATAGTTCAATCTCTTCAATAGCGTTGTAGATCACGGAGTAGAAGCGAACTTCTACGCCTTCTTGATCCGCATAAATTGCTGTCTGTGGCTCTGGCTTAACGTTAAAGCCAATCACAACTGCGGTAGATGCAGATGCCAGAGTGATATCACTCTTGGTAATTGCACCAACGCCACGGTGGATTACGCGCAGATCAACCTCTGCTCCAACATCGAGTTGCATAAGCGCATCTTCGAGCGCTTCCACCGAACCAGAAACGTCTCCCTTAAGGATGAGGTTAAGTGTTGAGACCTTGGACTGCTCCATAAAGTCTTCGAGTGAGACCTTCTTGCGCGCCTTAGCAAGTTGCGCATTTCTTTCTGCTGCTTGGCGCTTCTCAGCGATCTGGCGAGCAGTGCGATCTTCATCGGCCACTAGGAATGTGTCACCTGCACTTGGCACGGATGTAAATCCAAGAACCTGCACTGGACGTGATGGTCCAGCAGTTTCAACGTTCTCACCGTGCTCATCGAGCATCGCACGTACGCGACCAAATGAACCACCGGCGACAATTGCATCACCGATCTTTAGAGTTCCGCGTTGAACTAGAACAGTTGCAACTGGTCCACGACCGCGATCAAGGTGAGCTTCAATAGCAACGCCTCGGGCGCTATCTTTTGCAACAGCGCGCAGATCAATTGCCGCATCCGCTGTTAATAAAATCGCATCGATGAGTTCGTTTACACCAACGCCAGATTTGGCAGAGACGTTAACGAATAAAGTCTCGCCGCCGTATTCTTCAGCGATCAAGTTGTACTCGGTTAACTGTTGGCGGACCTTATCTGGGTTCGCGCCTTCCTTATCAACCTTGTTAACTGCAACCACAATTGGAACATCAGCTGCTTGTGCGTGATTTAACGCTTCAATTGTCTGCGGCATTATTCCGTCATCGGCTGCCACAACCAGTACAGCAATATCTGTCACCTTGGCACCACGAGCACGCATTGCGGTAAAGGCTTCGTGACCTGGTGTATCGATAAAGGTGATCGCTCGGTTTATACCGTCGTGATCGTGGTGAATTTGGTATGCACCAATGTGCTGTGTGATACCGCCGGCTTCAGTCTTAAGAACTTCAGATTTACGGATCGCATCGAGCAAGCTGGTCTTACCGTGATCAACGTGTCCCATAACCGTGACAACCGGTGGGCGCGCAACTAGAAGATCGGCATCGAGATCAGCAATTTCTTGCGCTAAATCGATATCGAAATCTTGCAGAAGTTCGCGATCTTCATCTTCGGGGCTAACAATTTGGATTACATATCCCAATTGTGCACCAAGAATTTCGAAGGTATCAGCATCAACTGATTGAGTTGCAGTAACCATTTCACCTAAGTGGAAGAGTGCGGCAACTAGCGCTGCTGCATCTGCGCCAATTTTTTCGGCGAAATCTGCCAAAGTTGAACCGCGACGCATACGGATTTGTGTCTTGCCATCTCCGTGCGGAATAACTGCGCCACCCAATTGTGGCGCTTGCATATTGTCGAATTCATCGCGCAACGCTTTTCTAGATTTTGGTTTGCGCTTACTGCTCTTACTTGCATTCTTTCCAAATGCACCTGCTGCGCCACCGCGACCTGGACCGCGATTTGGTGCACCGCCCGGACGTTGTGGACCGCCAGCTGCTGGTGCACCAGTTGATGGACCTGCAGAACGGTAAGGACTAGAAGTTGGTGCGCCACCTGTACGTGGTGGGAAATTACTTGGACCGCCGGTTCCTGCAGGACGTGGTGTATTTGGTCGCGCTGCAAAACCAGGACGTACTGAACCAGGACGTGGTCCTGACATTCCAGGACGTGCACCTGTTGCACCAGCTGCTCGTTGTGGTGGACGAGGAACTGCGCTACCTGTTGAAAATGGATTGTTACCAGGACGTGGTGGACGAGGAACTGAACTTCCACCAGTTGAAAATGGATTGTTACCAGGACGTGGTGTTGCAGGCTTTACTTCTGCTGCACCTGTATTTCCATCTGAAATTTTCTCTACTTCTATTGGGGCTGAAGGGGGCGCAACGCTTTCTGCGCGAGCAGCCTTTAGCGCTTCTAGGTCAACGCCAAGTTCAGCGGCTAATTCAGCAGCTAACTCTGGATTTACCTCAGCACTTTTCTTGGCAGCAGCCTTTTTAGCAGCAGCCTTCTTAACAGGCTTCTTCTCTTCAACTGGTTTGGCATCGGGATACATCTCAATGAGCTTGCGCACGACTGGCGCTTCTACTGTTGATGATGCGGAACGAACGAATTCGCCCATTTCTTGGAGTTTTGCAAGAACAACCTTGCTCTCCATACCGAGTTGTTTTGCCAACTCATGTACGCGGACCTTTGACACATTTCTCCTGTCTTGGCCCGCAATCTTTATTCTAGAT
>JBIIPL010000071.1:0-6259 GCA_044342645.1 Candidatus Planktophila sp.
GGCGGATTTGGCTATTACTTGCCCACCCTTTAGACTGACACTTCCGACGCGGGGTGGAGCAGCTCGGTAGCTCGCTGGGCTCATAACCCAGAGGTCGTAGGTTCAAATCCTGCCCCCGCTACTAGAAGTACAAGTTGATTAAGATGAAATGGTGTTGCGATGAGCAATCAAGTAAAGACACTTATCAAAATCAAGCATAAAGATCGCAATCGCAAGACCGTCTTCTGGCGTGGCATTCTCGCATTTCCGGTAATTATTTTTGTGGCAACTTTCGCGCAGTCATCCTTTAGCGAAAGCGAGAACTGGGCAGCTGGTACCGCAGGGCTAATTGTTCTCCCAACGATTTTATCGCTGCTTTTTCGCCAAAAGTATCCAAGCTATGTTTTTACTTTTAATCACGCCCTAATCGAACTTTCAACGCGATTAGCAGCATACCTTTTAATTTTAAATGATAAGTATCCTTCAATTGAATCAAACTCAAGAGTTTCAGTTGTATTTCCCGATGTAGATGGTGGAAAGAAATTAAATCGTGCACTTCCACTGGTTAAGTGGTTCCTTGCAATTCCACATTACGTCGTAGGCATCATTTACTTGTTAATTTCATTGGTAGTCACGCTCATTGCTTGGGTGCAGACATCTGCCACTGGCAAATACCCTAAATGGGCGGGTGAGATTGTCTTTGGCACAATTGCATACTGGAACCGCGTACAGGGTTATATGTTGTTACTTGTTACAGATAAGTACCCAAGCTTTAGATTGAAGTAGTACTACCTAATTCTTAATGAATTTGTAACAACAAATAACGAGCTAACTGCCATTGCTCCCGCTGCATACATCGGAGTTAATAACCCTGCTGCTGCAATTGGAATACCAATTACGTTATAGGCAAAAGCCCAAGCTAAATTAGATTTAATTGTCCGCAAGGTGCGCTTTGAAAGTCTAAGTGCATCAACAACGGTCATAAGTTCTGGGCGCATCAGCGTAATATCCGCGCTAGAAATTGCTGTATCTGTGCCCGTTCCCATCGCCATACTCAAATCTGCCGCGGCAAGTGCAGCCGCATCGTTTATGCCATCGCCAATCATTAGAACTGTGTGGCCAGAGCCTTTTAGCGCTGATACTCGCGCCAACTTTTCATCAGGAAGGGCTCGAGCAATTACATTCTCACCCTTTATCCCAACCAAACGTGCGATTGCACCAGCGCTCTCTTCGTTATCGCCAGTTACCAACCACGGTGTTGCACCGATTTCAATTAAGGCAGCGATAGTTGCGGCAGCATCAGATTTAACTTGGTCGCCGACTGCAAAGACTGCAATTGCGACTCCATCCCAAGCAAGAACAGCAACAGAGAAGCCTGAATCTTCACCGCGCGCAATAGCTTCTGCGATCGTTGGATCAAATGTTGTCGTGCTATGTGCAATTGCTTTAGGTGTTCCGATAAGGACTACAGGTGAAATCGATCCGAGTAGAACGCGACCGGCAACTCCTGCACCAGGTGTTTGTGTGAACTCAACAACTTCGTGGCGGGTAGCGCCGCTTGCTAAGGCGTGAGAAACAATCGCTTGGCCGACGGGATGATCATTAGCTAACTCCAGCGATAGCGCAGAAGATAAAATCGTCTTATCATTTAACATACCTGCGTACGTTGAACCCAGAACTTTATTTGCGCTAGTTGGAATAGTTGCGTCATGAACTTTCATCACGCCTGTGGTGAGGGTTCCAGTCTTATCAAGGACAACAACATCTACTTTACGAGCAAGTTCTAAAACACGTGGTTGTCTCAAGACAATCCCGCGAGATGCACCGCGCCCTGAAGCAACCAAAAGTGCGACCGGGGTAGCCAAGCCAAGTGCGCATGGGCAGGCGATTACGAGAACGGTGATTGCAATCTGGATTGATTGCGACAAAGGATGCCCAGCACCGTCATTACCTAAGTAATACCAAGCAAAGAAAGTTGCGATTGCCATCACGGTAACAACTGGAACAAATACTGCGGCGATCTGATCGGCGACTCTTTGAATCGGGGCCTTCTGGCCCTGTGCTTGCACAACCATTGAGGTGATGCGCGCTAGTTCGGTATCGCTACCAATACGCGTTGCTCTAACAATGATTCGTCCATTGTTATTTAGTGAAGCTCCGATTACACGAGAGCCAGGTGAGACTTCAACAGGAACAGATTCGCCAGTTAACATTGAATTATTCACCGATGAAGTTCCTGATACGACCAAGCCATCTGTTGCAACTCGGGCACCCGGTTTAACAATAAAGTCATCACCGATAGCAAGTTCTGAGATCGGAATAATTACTTCTAGTCCATTGCGCAGAACTGTCACTTCTTTCGCGCCCAAAGAAAGCAGGGTTGATAGAGCGGTGCTGGCACGACGCTTTGCACGTGATTCAAGATGACGCCCCAGAATTACAAAGAGAAGAACGCCTGCAGCAACTTCTGTGTAGACATCGCCAGTACCAGTTGCGTTGGCATATATAGACCAGCCAAAAGCAGTTAGCGAACCTAGAGAAATAAGTGAATCCATCGTTGGATGGAATATGTTTCGAAGGGCTGCGCGATGAATTGGAAATGCGACGATCAGAATCAGCGGTGTAGTAAGCCCAATAGCAAGCCAAGCAGTTGGTGAATAAAGTGGTGGCAGAATATTTAACGAACTTAAAGCGCTGAGAATCTGAATATCTAATTGGGCGTGCCATTGATGAACCATGGATATGGCAATAGTTGGAACAGCAAATAAAATTGCAAAGAAGAGTGCGATCCCTAATTTCTTACTGTGCAGCGCTGGAGTTGCGCCATTTTCAATCAGGGTGGCGCTGTAGCCAGCGCTCTTAATCTTCTTAATAATTTCATTGCTTTTGACTTCTACCGGAGCCAAGATGTGCACTGTCTCAGTTGCAAAGTTAACGCTCGCACTTACTCCACTGATTGCATTGAGGGATTTTTCCACGGTATTAACGCAGGAAGAGCAAGTCATTCCGGTTACTGAAAAAGTGCGCGGGATCAAAGATGTATTACTTAAATCGATCGCTTTATCGGGCTTTTCTGGCTCCGTACTTGGTGGGCGAGATAGCTCAATTTTTATATCTTCAACGACCATTTAATTTATCTACAATCTCTTGGTGAATAGCAGAGTTAGTTGAAAGCCCACTGCCGCCTAAACTGCCATCGACTCCTGCAACGCTGGTAAATCTACCGCCTGCTTCGCGCACAATGATATCTAGCGCTGCCATATCCCAAATCGCCAGGCTTGGTTCGACTGCAGCATCGACTGCACCCTCTGCAACCAACATATGTGACCAGAAATCGCCGATGCCACGGGTGCGCCAAGCAGCGGCTAGTAGATCCTGAAATGGAGCAAGTCGCTCGCCCCAACCATTGAAGTCAGAGTAAGAAATAGAAGCATCTTTAATTTCAGATACTTGCGAAACAGAAATCTTCTTTGGCGCTGATTTATTAACCATGACAAAAGCGCCATTTCCTTCGCTGGCATACCAACGACGAAAGAGCGCTGGTGCACTCACAACGCCTACGACAACAACTTCAGAGCCATCACTCTGTTTTTCAATCAGTCCGATTAGCGTGGCCCAAGTTGGAACACCGCGTAAAAAGTTTTTTGTGCCATCAATTGGATCAATTACCCAATATCTATCCGCGCCAACACCATCGGTTCCAAATTCTTCACCAACAATTCCATCATCAGGGCGGTGGCTCTTTAGTAAGGCGCGGATCGCTTCTTCAGATGCTTTATCGGCATCTGTAACCGGTGTGTTATCCGGCTTAGTTGAAACGATTAAATCAATAGATTGATAGCGCGCTAAGGTAATTGAATCTGCGGCATCAGCCAGGCGCATTGCCAGCGCTAAATCATTGCCCCGCGTAAATGACATGTTGTCAGTCTAGCGCGGGCGGATTTGAATCTTTAAGTTCTAGAAGTGAGCGCAGACTTGCTACACGCGCGGATCTTTCGTTATTTACAACACCTTTTGGAGCAGCCCATTCATTTAATTTGCAGCCCACTTCATGGTGTGAGCAATTTGGCATACAACTTTGGGTTACTTGATGAAGGTCTTCAAAGGCAGCGACTATTCGATTGGAATCTAAATGCGCTAGCCCAAATGCGCGAATTCCCGGTGTATCAATTATCCAACCTTGTGCAGGTGATAGATCAGTGGCCAGGGGGAGTGCAATCGCACTCGATGAGGTATGTCGCCCGCGACCGGTTACATCATTTACATCACCAGTAACGCGATCTGCGTGTGGAACCAGGGCGTTAATCAAGGTGGATTTACCAACTCCCGAATGTCCAACCAGTACTGAAGTTTTACCATTTAACATCTCAAAGAGTTTTGCAAGGTCAGCCTCTCGCGAATCAGATTTAATTGCAGCTGTTGCAATTTCAACACCGAGAGTTTCATATTCGTGGAGAAAATCTGGAACGGCGGCGACATCTGTCTTTGTCACCAACAAAATAGGTTTAATGTTTTCGTGAAAAGCGCAGACCAAGAATCGATCAATTAATCCCCGACGCGGCTCTGGATTTGCCGCCGCGACGACAATCACCAGTTGATCTATGTTGGCGACAATGGTGCGCTCCATCTTTGCCGCATCATCTACCGTGCGACTTAAACTGTTGCGGCGCGCTTCGATCGAAACTATTCGCGCTAGCGATCCTTCGGTACCGGATACATCTCCAACTAAGTTAACTAAATCTCCAACGACCACAGATTTAGGCCCCATTTCGCGGGCTTTCATTGCAGTAACGATTGCACCTTCGTTAGTAATGCAAGTTGTACGGCCACGATCGACAGTGGTTACAAGTGCTTGGATCGCATCAGAATGTGAGGGGCGATCTTTACTGCGCGGACGAGTACGTCGCGCGGGGCGAATACGAGCGTCGGACTCGTCAAATTCGCGAGGTGTCATGAGATCAAACTCTGCCAAAGTCCAGGAAAGTCCGGAAGTGTTTTGCGAGTTGTTGCAACGTTTTCAATTTCAATGCCAGGAACAACTAAGCCAATTACCGCGCCAGCAGTAGCTAAACGATGATCATCGTAGGTGTGAAAAGTTCCGGCGTGCAGACCTTCACCAATTTTACCGGCAGGTGTAATCCGCAGAGATGTTTCATCTTCAACAACGTTGCCACCAAGTGAGTTAATTTCGCGGGTCAGCGCTGCTAAGCGATCGGTTTCGTGTAAACGTAGATGACCAATTCCGCGCAAGTGCGATGGTGAATCGGCGAGTGCTGCGAGTGCTGCGATCGCTGGAGTTAACTCACCAACATCGTGCAAATCGATATCAATTCCGTGGATACTTTCACCGCCAGTAATAGTTAGGCCGTCTGCAGAAAGTGAAATGTGTGCACCCATTTGCGCAAGTATGTCGCGCAATTGATCACCGGGTTGAGTTGTTTCTTTTGGCCAATCTGCGATTGTGATTGATCCACCACAGACCATTGCAATTGATAGAAATGGTGCCGCGTTAGAAAGATCAGGTTCAATGACTAAATCAACACCTTTTAATTTACCCGCGGCAACGCTCCAACTTTGCGCTCCCTTATCAACCGTTACTTGCGCACCAAAGTCGCGCAACATCTGAACTGTCATATCTATATGTGGCATAGATGGAAGAGGTCCACCTTTATGCGTTGCGGTAATTCCATTTGTCGTACTTGGTCCAATTAAAAGTAGCGCTGATAAGAATTGCGAAGATGCACTGGCATCAATAGTTAGTGATCCACCTGGAATCGCACCCTTACTCTTAACCACCATTGGTAATGAGTAACGACCACCATGTTCAATCTCAATTCCGAGCTCTTCTAAAGCAGCAATCACTGGTGCAAGTGGGCGCTCGTAAGAACGTGGATCGCCATCGAATGAAATATCGCCAACTGCCAGCGCAGAAAGTGGTGGAAGAAAGCGCATTACCGTTCCGGCATTTCCAACATCGACTTTTGCTGGTCCCCGTAACTTTGCTGGAGTTACTTTCCAGGCTAAATCTCCATCGACTTCAACTTCGGATATTCCGACGCCCATCGCTTTAAGACCGGCAACCATTAACTCGCTATCGCGTGAAATAAGCGGGCGTTTTAAAACTGATAGCGCTTGTGCCTGGGCAGCAAGAATTAGCGCGCGGTTGGTTACCGATTTTGATCCCGGAATTATTACTCGCGCGCTGACTGAGTTGCGTCCACGAAATGGAGCGGGCCAGAGCATAAGCGGCAGTCTACTCTCTACCTATGTGCGGACGTTA
>JBIIPL010000011.1:0-17538 GCA_044342645.1 Candidatus Planktophila sp.
GGTGTAATGGCGACGCCATTTGCGCTAACTAAAGATAAATTTGAGATGCAGATTGGCACAAACCACCTGGGGCACTTTGCTCTGACTGGTTTACTGCAGAAGCAGATTCAGCATCGTGTGGTCGCCGTTTCCTCACAAATGCATCGCTCCGCACGTATTGGCAATTTCACAATTGATGATCTGCGCGATAAAGCTAAAGGAATCGGTGCATACAACCCTTGGTTGGCCTATGCCTTTAGCAAGCTAGCAAACCTACTTTTCATTCACGAACTAGAACGCCGCCAGATGCGCAATAACTGGAACCTCGAAGCAGTTGCCGCACACCCTGGTTATGCCGACACTAATTTGATTGCAGGTGCAACCGTGCAAGATCGTGCTGGCGCACTCGCTAATGCGATCTTTGCACAAAGCGCAGAACGCGGTGCGCTTCCAACGCTTTGTGCTGCAACATATCCCGGCCTTTATGGTGCTTCATATATTGGCCCAGATGGATTTATGGAGATGCGTGGATTTCCTAAACTCACACGCGCCGCAGCGATTGCATATGATCAACGATTAGCAAAGGATTTATGGAGCGTTAGCGAAGAATTGACTGGCGTTACTTGGGGCTAAAGCCCGATAAACTAGGCAGATGAGTACTTCACAAGAACATCAGGCATATGACTTTGCCTATGTCCAAGAGAAGTGGCTGCCAATCTGGGATGCGATAGAACCATTTAAATCTGGTCGCGCCGATGATAAAAGACCTAAGAAATATGTCTTGGATATGTTTCCGTATCCATCAGGTGATTTACATATGGGCCATGCTGAGGCGTATGCACTTGGCGATGTAATCGCTCGCTATTGGATTCAAAAAGGATTTAACGTAATGCATCCGATTGGATGGGATGCCTTCGGATTACCTGCAGAAAATGCCGCGATTAAGCGCAATGAAGATCCTCGTATTTGGACATATGAAAATATTGCAACCCAGAAAGCATCAATGCGTCGTTACGCCTGTTCTTTCGACTGGGATCGCGTTTTTAACACTTGTGATCCTGAGTATTACAAGTGGAACCAATGGTTATTTATCGAGCTCCATAAACGCGGATTGGCTTATCGCAAAGATAGCGCCGTCAACTGGTGCCCAGGTTGCCAGACAGTTCTTGCCAACGAACAAGTCGTTGCCGGCCTTTGCGAGCGATGTGACACTGCTGTAACAAAAAAGAAATTGAATCAATGGTATTTCAAGATCACTGATTACGCAGATCGCTTGCTCGATGACATGGAACAACTCGAAGGTAATTGGCCAGATAAAGTCTTAATGATGCAGCGCAATTGGATCGGTCGCTCACAAGGTGCAAACGTTAATTTTGTGATCGAAGGCCGCACAGAGCCAGTGACTATTTACACCACGCGCCCCGACACTTTATTCGGTGCAACATTTATGGTTGTTGCTGTCGATTCAGAACTTGCCGCCGAACTTGCAGCGGGTACAGCCGCTGATGAAAAATTCAAGCAATACCGTGATTCAGTTAAGGCGGCATCAGATATTGATCGCTTAGCGACAGATCGACCAAAATCTGGTGTATTCCTAGAACGATATGCAATTAATCCAGTCAATGGTGAGAAGTTGCAGATCTGGGCATCTGATTATGTGTTAGCAGATTACGGAACTGGCGCGATTATGGCGGTGCCAGCTCACGATCAACGAGATTTAGATTTTGCACGCGCAATGAAATTACCAGTGCGTGTTGTTGTGGAAACCGGTGAAGAAGATCCTTCTGAAACAGGGATCGCAACAACTGGTGATGGAAAGATAATTAATTCAGGCGCGCTAGATGGCCTTAATAAGTCTGATGCAATCGCTTTAATAAATAAGCAATTAGAAGCCGATGGTTTAGGTAAATCTGCACGCAATTATCGCCTGCGCGACTGGTTGGTCTCACGCCAACGTTATTGGGGAACGCCGATTCCGATTGTGCACTGCGAAAAATGTGGAGAAGTTGCTGTACCTGCAGATCAACTTCCACTCTTACTTCCTGATGCTAAAGGCTTGGATTTAAAGCCAAAGGGACAATCACCACTTGCGGCAGCAACTGAATGGGTAAACACCAAATGTCCAACCTGTGGGGGAGCGGCAACTCGTGACTCTGACACGATGGATACCTTCGTGGATTCATCTTGGTACTTCTTACGTTACCCATCTTCAACTAATCACAACGAGCCTTTCTCACGCGCTGATATTGATACTTGGTTACCGGTTGATCAGTATGTTGGCGGTGTAACACACGCAATCTTGCACCTGCTTTATTCACGCTTCTTTACAAAAGTTTTGCACGATATTGGGATGTTGGGCTTTAACGAACCATTTACCCGCCTGTTAAATCAAGGCATGGTGGTTATGGACGGTTCTGCAATGTCGAAATCTCGCGGAAACTTAGTTCGCTTATCTGATGAGTTGGAGAACCACGGCGTTGATGCGATTCGCCTATCGATGGTCTTCTCTGGTCCGCCAGAAGATGATGTCGATTGGTCTGATGTTTCACCTTCTGGTTCTGTTAAATTCTTAAGTCGCGCTTGGCGTTTATCTGGTGATGTAACTTCTAAACCAGGTGTCGATTTTGCAACTGGAGATGTTGCACTTCGCAAAGCAACCCATAAAGCACTTCACGATGCTGCATTTGCAGTGGAATCATTCCGCTTCAACGTCGCAGTTGCGCGCATTATGGAGTTGGTAAATGCAACTCGTAAGGCAATTGATTCAGGCCCAGGGGCTGCAGATCCGGCTGTACGTGAAGCAACTGAGGCGATCGCAATTATGTTATCTCTGGTTGCCCCATTCACAGCGGAGGAAATGTGGGAGCGCTTAGGCCATAAGCCAGCTATTGCAACCGCTGGTTGGCCAGTTGTGGATGAAAAGTTACTTGTTGCAGATGCCATTGAAGCGGTAATTCAGATTAACGGCAAAATAAAAGAGCGTATTGAAGTTTCGCCAACGATCACTGATGCAGAAATTGAGGCTTTGGCGCTGGCTCATCCCACAATTGCCGCGGAATTAAATGGTGCAACGCCTAAGAAAGTTATCGCGCGCGCACCAAAACTTGTAAATATCGTTCTTTAACCACAGCCACCTACTTTTTTAATATCCGCTGCCCGCCAATGGCAGATGATCCCGCCATGCAAATATCTACTGACAAATTTCGTACCTGGTGGAGCAACATCACCTTTTCGATATCTCAAAAACGATCGTTACTATCAATCTCAGCGCTAGTTATTGCGCTCTCCTTCTTTCTCGTGATGCGTGGCGCCACTGAGGAGATACCACTTGCACCTGAAGGCTTATCCGTCACTGAAGCAGTTGCTCAGGTGACTGTTGATGTCGCTGGAGCAATCAAAAACCCAGGTGTTTACACCTTGCCCGCAAACTCGCGAGTTATGGATGCGATCAAGGCAGCTGGAGACAAATTAAAAGGTGCTGATCTATCTGATATAAATTTGGCGCGAATCATAAAAGATGGCGAACAAATCTATATATACCCGCCGGGTAAGGCAGGCAGTTCGATACGTATTTCCCCACAGCGCGCTAAAGCCAAGATCTCTGGACCAATTGCTTTAAATCGCGCGAGTGCAAAAGATCTGGAATCTTTAGATGGAATCGGTCCAGTGCTAGCAGCGCGAATAGTTGCCTACCGAAATCAAAATGGGCCTTTTCTGACTATCGATGATCTGATGAAGGTTTCCGGAATCGGTGCGATCAAGTTTGCGCAATTTAAAGAGAAGTTACGCGTCTAATTGATTACCGCGCACTTGCTTTAGGCGGTGCGCTCTGGTGTGGTGCGTTACTGCAGAGTTATGTAGCGCCGTGGCGAACTTCCATCGCTGCGGCGCTACTAGTCATTTTTTCTCTATCGCAAAGACGTAATCGCTTTATCGTGCTGGCTTTTGCGCTGGCACTTGGTTCATCGGTGATGTCGCTGCGCCAGCACAGCTTGCAATCAAGCGTTGTTGCTAAACATATCGGCGAAAGCGCCACTGCTACTTTGCAATTGACGACCGATCCTCATCTGACTGCAAAACGGGTGAGCGGTCGCAATTTTCTGCCTCCTAGTTATAGCGCGCTAGCAAGTTTGAGTGAAATCCAAATTGGGCAACGCACCTACAAGTTACATATTCCGGTTCGTTTTATTACGACAGATGTAGAAGTAGCCAAATTACTTCCTGGCCAGAAAATAGGCGCTGAAGTGCAGATTCTGCGTAGCAAGGAACCACGCGTTGCTGCACTCTTAATTGCTAACCAAGAAGTAAAAGTTCTCAACCAACCATCGCGCTGGGCAAAATCTCTTGGCAAAGTGCGCCTTGGCCTGCGAGCAGCAAGTGGTACTGGCGATGCTGGATCCTTAATTCCCGGAATGGTCTTGGGCGACACATCATTGCAAAGCGAGAACTTTCGCAGCGATATGCGCAGATCTGGACTGACACATTTAGTTGCGGTCAGCGGTGCTAACTTTGCAATAGTTTCCGCCTTTATTTTATGGGGTGCGCAATTCTTATTTCGAACTATGCGCTTTCGTATCTTGGCGACTGCAATTGTGCTCATTGCATTCATCGCACTGGTGCGCCCGTCGCCTTCGGTTCTGCGCGCTGCTGCAATGGCCGCGGTATTGCTAATTGCTTATGCAACTAAGCGCGGTGCTGATTCGCTACCAGCGTTAGGTTTTGCAATTGCAGCCGTCGTTATCGGTGATCCTTGGCAAGGACGAGATCCTGGCTTTGCGCTCTCCGTTTTAGCCACCGCTGGGCTACTTCTTTTTGCACCCCGAATAATCGCGTATTTAGAACGTTACTTGCCGAAGATCATCGCTCAGGCAATTGCTGCACCGATCGCAGCGACAGTTTTCTGCGCTCCAGTTATCGTTGCAATCTCTGGCTATCTATCGCCGATGAGCATCCTTGCAAATCTTTTGGCGGCACCTGCAATCGTGCCAATAACCATCGTCGGATTTATCGCAGCTCTTTTATCTCCATTTACACCTAGCTTATCTTCGCTCTTAGTAAGTCTAATCAAGCCGCTTGCTTGGTGGATTGCCAGCGTCGCAGACTGGGCTGCAGGATTTCGAGTTCTGACAATAAGTAAAGGGCTATTGGGCTTTGTCGCTGTAATTCTCGCGATTGCACTTATCTTTCTTTTGCCACGCAAAATTGTTATCACCACCGTACTGCTTGCACTGTCTTTAAGTTACTTGCAACGTTTTCCGGGAAGGGATTGGCAAGTCGCAAATTGCGATATCGGACAGGGCGATGGCGCGGCAATTAATTTAGGAAATCATCGCGCAATTGTGATTGATACTGGCCCAGACCCAGAGTTAATTGATCGTTGTTTAAAGCAGTTATCAATCCGCGAAATTCCTTTACTGATTTTGACACACGGCCACGCCGATCACATCGCAGGTTTATCTGGTGCGATTAAGAATCGAAAAGTAGGAGCCACTTGGTATGCAAATGTGAAGCGTGGACACAGTGCACAAATCGGCAATGCCAAAATTAAAGTTCTCTGGCCCGATAACGGGGAGTACGATCCAAATAATTCAAGTATCGCGGTGCGCATTGATACGCCAGATTTCTCGCTCTTTGCTGGCGGGGATATGGAGCCGCAGACCCAAGCGGTCATTGCATCAGAGTTAACAAGTGTTGATATTTATAAAGTCTGTCATCACGGGTCTGCATATCAAGATGAGAGTTTTACTCGTGCCTTGGCTCCACAAGTTGCGGTCATTAGCGTCGGCGCTGGCAATAGTTATGGCCATCCCGCGCCCAAGACCTTGACGCTTTTGACGCAGGCAGGCGCTAAAGTACTGCGTACAGATGTTAACGGAGCGATTGCAATCGCTGCACGCAGACATCGCTTAAAAATTAAGACCAGTAAAGGCAGCTTTAACTTCATCAGATGGGAGTAAGACGTGAATCCGTTTTATCTCATCCTGGGTGGAGAAGCCGCTCTCGCCGACCGCGCCTTAGCCAAGTTAACCGCGCAGTTAAAAGATGAGAGCGCTGAAATCACAACGATCTTTGCTGGCGATGCCTTACTAGGTGACATCTCTGATGCGCTTGCTCCTTCGCTGTTTTCTGAACGCCGTGCGCTATTTATTAAAGACTTGCAAGATCTTCCCGAAGATGCCAAAGAAGAAGTCACCAGATATCTGACTGAGCCAGATGGGCTGACCACCGTTGTCTTTATCCATAAAGGCGGCGTAAAAGGTAAGGCGCTGCTGGATGCGATTAAGAAAGTTAAGCCAGAAATAATTGCTTGCGAGCCTTTAAAGAAAGAGGCGGAGAAGGAAGCATTTGTAAAGGAATTGTTTTTAGATAGTGGACGCAAGGCATCACCAGGCGCAGTCGCTGCGTTAGTCGGCGCACTCGGCGGTGATATGCGCGAATTACAGCAAGCAGTTTCGCAGATCGCACTTGATTCACCTGCCGGCGTTATTGATGAAGCGATGGTTGATAAATTTCATCAAGGCCGCGTTGAAACAACTGGATTTGATGTTGCAGATGCGACAGTCGATGGAAATTTACCGGTCGCGCTAATTTCACTTCGCAGCGCAATCGAAACTGGCACAGATCCAGTGATGGTTACATCTGCAATTGCATCGGCGCTACGCAGCCTGGCGAAAGTTTCGGGATCTGCCAGTGGCGCAAAATCATTTGAGCTTGCGGGCCAACTTGGGATGGCGCCGTGGCAAATAGATAAAGCGCGCCGCCAATTACAAGGATGGACGCCGCGCGCATTATCAAAGGCAGTACAAGCGATCGCTCTTGCAGATGCGCAAGTAAAAGGTGCGGCCACAGATCCGATTTACGCCCTGGAGAAAGCCCTCGCCACGATTACCGCCGCCCGCGCTGCTAGATAAGAGCGAGATAAGAGTGGGGTAGGCGGGGATTTCACCTCAATTTGAGCCTGAACCCCTTGCGCTGATAACCTACGCATCTGCTTGGCAACCAAAAGGGTTATCACAGCTTTAGACGTTCGGAGTAATACACGTGGCAAATATCAAGTCGCAGATCAAGCGCGTTAAGACAAATAACAAGGCTCAAGCTCGTAACAAGTCTGTCTCATCATCTATCAAGACCGCTGTTCGCAAATTCCGCGAAGCAGTAGCAAAGGGTGATGCAACAACAACTACGACTGAACTTCGCGCTGCTTCTAAGGCTCTAGATGTCGCTGTCGCAAAGGGTGTAATTCACCGCAACACAGCAGCAAATAAGAAGTCATCAATGGCTAAGGCAGCTGCCAAAGCCGGCGCTCGTTAATTTCAGCTCCAGACATTAATAGAGGCGGATAAGAGTGCCTGCAATTTCCCTTGCTAAGGCCCCGCAACCTGCAGCAACAAATCCCGCGCAGATCCGTAACTTCTGCATCATTGCCCATATTGATCACGGCAAATCAACGCTGGCTGATCGCATGCTCGGCATCACCGAAGTTGTAGAAGCGCGCAATATGCGTGCGCAATATCTAGATCGCATGGATATCGAACGCGAACGCGGCATCACTATTAAATCTCAAGCAGTTCGCCTGCCTTGGCGCAGTGGAATCGATGGCCAGGAGTACATCCTGAATATGATCGATACTCCAGGACACGTTGACTTTACCTACGAAGTTTCGCGCTCGCTCGCTGCTTGCGAAGGCGCAGTGCTGTTAGTTGATTGCGCACAAGGAATCGAAGCCCAAACGCTGGCGAACTTGTATCTAGCGATGGAAAATAACTTAACAATTATTCCAGTGCTAAATAAGATCGACCTTCCTAATGCGCAACCCGATAAATTCGCTGCAGAACTTGCCCGCTTAATCGGTTGCAAGCCTGAAGATTGTTTACGTGTTTCAGGCAAGACTGGTGATGGCGTTGCTGAATTGTTAGATCAGATTGTTGCTCAAATTCCTGCACCAGTCGGAGATGCCAACGCACCAGCGCGCGCACTTATCTTTGACTCGGTATATGACTCTTATCGCGGTGTTGTTACCTACATTCGCGTAATCGATGGGCGCATCAATCCTCGCGAGCAAATCCAAATGTTCTCAACTGGTGTGCGCCACGAAGCCCTTGAAGTCGGTGTTATCTCACCAGAACCAGTTCCAAGTAAAGGTTTAGGCGTTGGCGAAGTAGGTTATTTAATTACAGGTGTAAAAGATGTTCGCCAATCTCGTGTTGGTGACACGATCACTAATTATCAAAATCCAACTAAGACGCCGTTGGCCGGATATAAAGATCCAAAGCCAATGGTCTTCTCTGGACTATTCCCGTTGGACGGTGCTGACTTTCCTCTATTGCGCGATGCGCTAGATAAATTACAGTTAAATGATGCCGCTCTTGTTTACGAACCTGAAAGCTCTGCCGCACTAGGTTTTGGTTTCCGTTGCGGCTTCCTTGGTTTGCTCCATATGGAGATCGTTCGCGAACGCTTAGAACGTGAATCTGGCATTAGCTTAATTTCAACTGCGCCAAACGTGGTCTATCGCGTAACCCTTGAAGACGGCAAAGAGTTTGTTGTTACCAACCCTTCAGAATTTCCTGATGGCAAAATTAACAGCGTGAAAGAGCCGATCGTAAAGTGCACGATTCTGGCACCATCTGAATACATCGGAACCATCATGGAGCTCTGCCAAGAACGTCGCGGAACTATGTTAGGTATGGATTACATCTCTGAAGACCGCGTGGAAATTCGTTACACCTTGCCACTTGCTGAAATCGTCTTCGACTTCTTTGATCAGCTAAAGAGCCGCACCAAGGGTTACGCCTCACTTGATTACGAAGAACTCGGTGATGAAGAAGGCAACCTGGTTAAGGTCGATATCTTGCTACAGGGTGAAGCAGTTGATGCATTTAGCGCAATTGTTCACCGCGACAAGGCATATTCATACGGCGTGATGATGACCGGCAAGTTACGCGAGTTAATTCCGCGCCAACAATTCGAAGTCCCAATCCAGGCAGCGATCGGTTCGCGCATCATCGCCCGCGAGAGCATTCGCGCTATCCGTAAAGATGTTTTGGCTAAGTGTTACGGTGGCGACATTTCACGTAAGCGCAAACTTCTTGAAAAGCAGAAAGAAGGAAAGAAGCGTATGAAGATGGTTGGTCGCGTGGAAGTTCCGCAAGAAGCTTTCGTTGCCGCCCTTGCCACAGACGCTGATATCGAAAAGATTAAAGCCGCGCGTAAGCAAGATTAATTCTTCTTAAAATTACTCCTTTTTAAGGCTCGACTTCTTACAAAACAATAATCCACACATTACCCTTTTGCTATGCAAATTCGGGCGATTCTTTCCAAAGGACTTCTAGTCGCCTTGGTACTTAGTCTGATTCCTGTAGTCGCTTCCTCTGCCCAAAAGATTGCGGCCGGAGCTACCTGCAAAACTTTGAATCAGAAAGTTACATTTCAAAGCAAGGTTTATACATGCAATAAATCTGGCAAAAAATTGGTTTGGAGCAAAGGGGTCGCATCCGCTAAACCAATACCAACTCAACCAGTATCACCATCACCAAATCCAACTGTAAAACCAGCAGAATTAACTGCCGGTATTTCCTGTAATTCGAATACTCAGGCTGTCGTGAAAGTAACTGGTAGTACTTTGTATTGCGTAAGGCATTCCGACGGAACCACAAGATTTATTGGCGTGAAAGATCTAGCGCCTTCAGTGAGTAATCCAGTTTCACCAGAGAAAATGAGCGCTTGTCAGCCGCCAGATCTTCGTAATGGAACGCCGAACGGAAATTTTAGGTGGGCAATCACATATCCAGCGACACCTGTCAGTTTGATCAATAAGGGAACGCTAAAAATGTCAGTCGTCCCAATTGATTTTTCAGATGTTCCAGCGACTACTTCAGCATCAATTCTTTACGGCGATGAGATCAAGAAAATTGTAGATTGGTTTGATGCTTTTTCAAACGGAAAGCTAAATATCAAAATAGAAACAAAAGATAAATGGTATCGGGCGCTTAAGAGTTCAGATTTTTATGATGTGGGAGAAGGGGTCAATTTCAACAAAGAAGGTAAAGGTATGAATGTATTAATTCAAGAATACATAGACCTTTCTAAGGCAGACTTTAATTTCTCGGACTCCGACGCAATATTATTTGTGTATCCTGAAAAGACTCCAAGTATTAGAAACTCATTTGCTGCAAATCTTCCCGTTGTTATAAATGGTGTATCAAAGACCCCATTTGAGATGTCGCTAGCATCCGCAAATCGTTTGTATGGTCCTGCTTGGATTTGGACTGTTCACGAAATGTTGCACTACATGGGTATCGCGATGCACTTCCCAGTAAACCCACCGAATTGGGGAATTGAGTGGGGTGGATTCACAAAGACCCCGGTACTTCAACCTTGGAACCAAGGAATTTTGGATTGGCTAAATCCTGACCAGTATTACTGCGTTGAAAAATCCAAAGTAAGTAAAACAAATTTAACGCTGTTGCCCCTCGAAAGTCCTGGATCTGGATTGCATTCTGCGTTCATAAGAGTTTCAAATAGTGAAGTAATTTCGGTTGTATCTAACCGTAAGGGCCCTTGGTCTATAGATTTACCAGATTCATATTATGGAGTTATGGTTGCAGTTATTGATACAACAAAACAGACCAGCTTCAATGGCGAACACAGTGGCGAAGATAAACAAGACGGAGTTCTATTTCCTAAGTCTGGTGTCTATTTACAGCCACAAAACCCTTGGCCAAAGAACCGGATTTGGACCAAGACAGAGACTGGCGACTGGGGATCGTTGCTGTATCTAGGTGACTCAGTAACTTATAAAGGGATCCAAATAAAACTCATTGCATCAGATAACTTTGATACTGTAGAAATCTCACTCACTTAAGAAAATCTCTCTCTTTTTACGTTCATATCCCCTATTGCATTAAGCCGCCGCTACACGCCAAGCTCAAATATTCCATTTGAAATGATGTTCCATTACGCTTTTGCTATGCGAATTCGGGTGATTTTTTCCACAGGACTTCTTGTTGCCTTGGTACTTAGTCTGATTCCTATAGTCGCCTTTTCTGCCCAGAAAATAACTCCTGGGGGATCCTGCAAAGTTTTAAACCAAAAAGTTGTATATCTAAGTAAGACTTATTCCTGCGTTAAATCAGGGAAAAAGTTTGTTTGGAATAAAGGTGTTGCGATCGTTAAACCAACATCAACATCAACCTCAATACCAACACCAGCACCAACACCCGAAGTCAAGCTTCCAAACGAGGGCACTCTCTGCACAATAATCGGGGAAAAGGTTTCAAATAGTCTCGGAACGATGCGATGCAGTTGGGCTGGCCATTCCAACACCGCCGAAGACGCTAAACAACGAATGCAATGGCGACAATTTGAAGTAATCAAGACATCGACCTCCCGATCAAACAATTACCCACGGACGCCAGTTGAAGGCGCAACTTGTACTTCATCGGGGGATACCTTCGATGTAGCAGGTGGGATTCTCGAATGCCGCTGGATAGCAGGCAAAAAACTACAGTGGATAAAGATCAATACTGTAAAGAAAATATTTACGAATGCACAGAGTCCCGTATCGCTCGATATCTGCAAGCTACAAATGAGTGCTTCAACAGCCGACCGTACGGGTCGAAATTCTGGTGGTGGAATGGTCGGATTCCCATTCGTGGATAGCGACAAAAACGGAATGAATCTAAATGGAACAAATGAAGTTTTAATAGTTCCTGTCGATTTTCCAGATTTCCCAGGTGGAGCCGGAGTGAAACAACAACTTGAGTATGACAAGAAGTGGCTAACGAATTGGTATGACTACTTTAGTAATGGCAAATCGAAATTCAATGTGACAACTATTGATAGCTGGGTGCGGATGCCTTTAACTAGGTCCAATTATCCAACAAATTCTAAAAATATTGGCGCTACAAGTAGCGATTCCAATCAGAGACAGGCACTGCAAGGGCAACCATTCATTGATGAAATCACCAAGGGCGTGGACCTTAGCAAGTTTTCTACTGTCTTTATTTTCTATCCAGATGGAGAATATGAGCTGGGAGACCTCATCGTTCGAAATCGGCCCTTCAAGACAAAAGAAGGAGTTAAGAATTTAAATTTCTTTAGTTGGGGACGTAATTTAGAGGGTATGGAGTCACTCAAGTGGACTTATTACATTCACGAGAACTTGCATGATTTCAACATTATTGGACACGCACCTGGCAATGGATGGGGCCTTGGAATGATGACCAGCACAGCTGGGATTGGCTATTCACTTAATCCTTGGGAAGCATTTGTTTTGGGATGGATGCCACCGGAACAAATTTATTGTGATGATGTAGCCAAGTTGAGGCCTGTAAAACTTTCACTTTCTCCAGTTGAGCGTGAAGATCGCCAAACAAAAATGGCAATTATAAAAATCTCACCGACTAAAGCGATTGTTATCGAATCTCATGGAATCGACAAGTGGAGTGATTTCAAGTTCGGTGATCGTGCATTCCCACCGGGTTTCTACGCAGTCATGGCTTACGTTGTGGATCTAGATAAGCAGGAAGCAGCACCAACTAATGCCGATAGTTCATCTAAAAGTAACGATGAATGGGCCTGGGCTGTGTGGCAAAAAGTAGATGGTGGACCCTCTAATCAGTTCAACAAAAGTATCGGTGACCGAAAGAATCTTGGCGATTATGTGGCAGTTCTAGGCGACTCTTTTGTCATAGAAGGAGTCCGAATCAAAGTTGTGGGTACCGGAGATTACGAAACTATTGAAATCACGAAGCTTTCATAGTTTAAACCCGATCGATTCCTAGGATTACTAATAATTTGTGATCTAGGAGAGAATAAGCACTATGTCGCTCTCGTTTTACGTACACATCCCGTATTGCATAAAACGATGTGGGTATTGTGATTTCAATACCTACACACCGAGTGAGCTACAAGACGGTGCTTCCCTTGAGATCGTCTCAAATGATTACATCGATGCTGTGCTTCTGGAATTGGAATCCGCACCACGGGATCAAGTTCCAACCATCTTCTTTGGGGGAGGAACACCATCGCTTCTACCTGCTAAAGATTTGGGGCGGGTTATTGCAGCGATCAAAGCGCGTAATGGGCTAACTGCAGATTGCGAGATAACCCTTGAAGCAAACCCTGATTCGGTAACTAAGGAAAAGTTAGCCGAATATTTAGCAGCGGGATTTAATCGAATTTCATTCGGTATGCAATCGGCGCAGACACATGTATTGGCAGTCTTAGATCGCACGCATAATCCAGCCAATGTGAAGCGTGCTGTTGATATGGCTCGCGCTGTCGGTTTTAATAGCATCAGCGTTGATTTGATTTATGGAACACCAGGTGAATCACTGGAAGATTGGCGTGCCACGGTTACGGAAGCGCTATCGCTGGACATCGATCACATCAGTGCATATGCGCTAATTGTTGAAACAGGCACGAAGCTCGCGGCACAGATAAAACGTGGCGATTTGACGATGCCGATTGACGATTTGATGGCTGATATGTATTTGCTGGTTGATCAGATGTGTAACGAGGCTGGTTTAAATTGGTATGAGCTATCTAATTGGTCTAAGCCAGGACACGAATGCCAACACAATATTGCTTACTGGAAGAGCGCTAACTGGTGGGGACTTGGTCCAGGTGCACATTCGCACATAGATAAGAAACGATTCTGGAATGTAAAGCATCCAACTGCTTATAAGCAGAAGTTGTTTGCGAAAGAGTCACCAGTTGCAGAATCAGAGCAATTGACGGATGTACAACTACGTGATGAAGCGATAATGCTTGCGATAAGAATGCGCACTGGTTTAGCGCTTTCTTCATTAAGTAAGCGAGGACAAGATAATTTGCAGGCATATGTTTCAACTGGCCATGTGGAGATCTCAAATTCACAAATTCAATTAACGGCTCAAGGCCGTCTTATCGCTGATCGCTTGGTACGTGAAGCGCTGGGCTAACGCTCTGTAGTACCTTTAGCCCATGAGTACTAACGCGACTATCCTTTTAGCCTTTCTCGCAGTCGTCTTTGTTGTTTCTGGCCTAAGTAAAGCCAGTGGAAATGAGAAGGGTCTTTCTGGAACGCGTGATGTAAACGTTAAAGATGGCATCGCTCGCGTTATTGGAGTATTCGAAGCGCTCTTGGCGTTTGGTTTAATTCTTGGCCTGAAGTGGACTTGGATGGCTTACTTCCCGCTTATGGGTTTATGGTTCTTTATGGCTGGTGCAATTTTTACACACTTCAAAGCCGGTAAAGCTAAGACTGCATTTCCAGCCTTTTTCTTATTAACTTTAATCTCTATCGCACTCGTATTGATCTAAGGAAGCACACTCAATCATTATGCAAACTCAACGCCGCCTTGAAATCTTGCGCGCTATCGTCGATGAGTACGTAGCCACGCAAGAACCAGTCGGCTCAAAAGCTATCGCCGATAAGTCATCACTTGGCCTATCACCAGCGACGATTCGCAATGAGATGGCAGTTTTAGAAGATGAAGGCTTGATTACCCATCCACATACTTCCGCTGGTCGTATTCCAACCGATCTGGGTTACCGCGTCTTCGTGGATAAATTAGCGACCGTTAAACCTTTATCTAGCGCCGAACGTCGCGCGATTGAAACTTTCCTGGATGAAGCCAATAACCTAGAACAGTTGATGAAGAGATCTGCCAAGTTATTAGCAGATTTAACTAAGCAGGTTGCAGTAATTACCCACCCAATGATTGGTGAAGGTCTTGGCAGCGAAAAGATGACGATTTCAGGAACTGCTAACTTGGCGCGTTCGGGTGAAGATTTAGGGACATCGCTATCACCAATTCTTGAAGCACTGGAAGAGCAAGTAGTTCTGCTGCGTTTGTTGGGTGATGCAAATGAGAATGTGCGAGTTCGCATCGGTGGTGAACAGAGTGAGACTAATCTTCGACAGACTTCGCTTGTGACAGTTGGATATGGCGCTGATAATTCTCCGATTGGCGCACTTGGTATTTTGGGGCCAACCCGAATGGATTATGCAGGTTCGATGGCCGCGGTAACCGCTGTGGCTCGTTACGTTGGTCGTTATATATCGGAGAGCAATTAATTTATGTCTGATCTTTACCAAACGCTCGGCGTTGATCGTGGCGCTAGCGCTGATGAAATAAAAAAGGCATATCGCAAAATTGCCCGTGAATTACATCCCGATGTTAATCCTGATCCTGCGGTGCAAGATAAATTTAAAGAAGTCACTGCCGCATATGAAGTATTGAGCGATCCCCAAAAGCGTCAGTCATATGACATGGGTGGTTCTGGCTTCGGTGGTTTTGGTGGGGGATTCGGTGGCGGTGGATTCAGCGACATCATGGATGCATTCTTTGGTGGCGGACAAAACCGGGGACCACGTCCACGTATGCGCCAAGGTCAAGATGCGCTAATTCGTGTTGAAGTAGATTTAAATGAAGCTTGCTTTGGCACCGAGCGCGATATTTCAGTGGAAAACGCAGTCACTTGCACAAAGTGCAGCGGGCAAGGATCTGCCGATTCTTCTGCACCTGCAATGTGTCAGGTCTGTAAGGGACGCGGTGAAACGCAACAAGTACAACGTTCATTCTTAGGCCAAGTTATGACTTCACGTCCGTGCGGATCTTGTCAGGGATATGGCAGCGTTATTCAAAACCCATGCCGGGAATGCGCAGGCGATGGTCGAGTACGTGCGCGCCAGAATATTTCGGTAAAGATTCCAGCAGGTGTTGAAACTGGAAATCGAATTCAACTTGCGGGACGTGGCGAAGTCGGTTCAGGTGGTGGGCCAGCAGGTGATCTATATGTTGAAATTGTGGAAGCCGAACATCCATTCTTAATTCGCGATGGCCACAACTTGCACGTTGCAATCGAGATTTCTTTCTCTGCCGCAACCCTTGGCACCAAAGTGATGGTTGAATCTTTAGATGGACCGATTGAAGTTGAAGTTCGCCCCGGCACACAAAGTGGCGCAACTATTGCGGTGCGCAGCAAGGGTATGACGAGACTTCGCGCGGCAACACGTGGAGATCTAATTGTTCACGTTGAAGTGCAGACCCCACATAAGTTAAGCCGCGACCAAGAAGAACTTTTGCGTAAATTTGCAACATCTCGTGGTGAAAAGCCGGGGGATGTAAAGATCAAGGGTCATGAGCAAGGTTTCTTTAGCAAATTTAGAGATGCCTTCGGACGCTAATGCTTACTCTCTTCTTCGTTCCTGATCTTCCAACCGCAGTTGGAAGTACATACGAATTTACTGGCGATGATGCTGGGCACGCTATTCGTGTATTACGTACCCAAATTGGAGATGGACTTGCACTTTCCAGTGGGCAAGGTGCTTGGTCGATAGTTGAAGTAATTGCCATGGCAAAGAAATCAATGACGGTAAGAGTGGTCTCATCTGGATTTGAAGATGCCCTCCCAGTTGAATTCACTGTTGCTCAAGCTCTGACTAAAGGTGATCGCATTAAAGAGTCGATCGAATTAAGCACTGCAGGTGGAGCCGATGCAATTTTACTGTGGGCTGCAACTCGATCAATAGGCAAGGGCACACCAGATCTGATGCAGAAGTTAGCGACCACTGCGCGCGAGGCCAGTAAGCAAACGCGCCGCAATCGGATTCCATTTGTAATGGGTGTTTTGGATGCAAAGAAGATTGCAGCCGAGATTCCAAATTATGATTTAGTGATTGTTTTTCACGAGAGCGCTGCACAGAAATTAACTGATGTAGTAAAGCCTGGAGCAAAGAAAGTACTTATTATCATTGGGCCAGAAGGCGGAATCACCGATGAAGAGTTGGCGCTCTTTAAATCTGCAGGTGCGCATGTAGCGCTGATGGGAAGACCTATTTTCCGTTCAGCTCACGCAGCGATGGCGGCGCTTTCTGGCGTAAACGCTGCGCTTAAAATCTGGTAAAGGTATAGTCAACTTATGGCGCTAGATCCAGATTGCATCTTCTGTAAAATCATCGATGGTGTGATTCCTGCAGATATTGTCTTTCGCAATGAGAACGTGATCGCTTTTAACGATTTAAACCCGCAAGCCCCAACTCACGTTTTAATCATTCCAACAATTCATACCGAAAATGCGGCAGGCCTTGCCAAAATGTCGGCGACGATAACCGCTGCACTTTTCACCGCAGCTGATCAGATCGCATCCGAACGTGAGTTAACTGGATATCGCACCGTCTTTAATACCGGCGCCGATGCTGGCCAAAGCGTTTTTCACGCTCACTTACATCTTTTAGGTGGGCGTGGTCTGGCTTGGCCGCCCGGTTAAAGGTAGCCTTACGGCACACATGGAGAGAACCTTAATTACGATTCCACCCGCAATCCCAATGGTTGCCTTGGTCGGAGCAAATGATGCAAACATGCTGGCAGTCGAAGCAGCATTCCCATCGGTGAATATCACAGTACGCGGAAATGAAATAACTTTGCGCGGTCCACATATTGATTGCCAACAATTAGAGAAACTTTTCACCGAACTAATGGTGGTTATCCGTTCCGGGCAAACCGTAAATGTTGATTCCGTAATTCGATCCATTGGCATGTTGGCGCAGACGCCACAAGATAATCCAGG
>JBIIPL010000012.1:0-17242 GCA_044342645.1 Candidatus Planktophila sp.
CTCGGGCTGACTTACGACGATGTGCTCTTATTGCCAGATGCCTCTGAGGTAGTCCCAAGTGAAGTAAATACATCAACTTGGTTGACGCGCAATATTTCTCTAGCAGTTCCGGTTATTTCTTCTGCAATGGATACCGTTACCGAATCCACAATGGCTATTGCAATGGCTAAGGCTGGCGGTATCGGAATCATCCACCGCAACCTGCCGATTGAAGAACAAGTAACTCACGTTAAATTAGTAAAGAACGTTGGACTTGCTGGCGCCGCAGTCGGTGTTGGCGATGATGGATTTGCTCGCGCCAAAGCTCTGATTGAAGCCGGCGTTGATGTGGTTGTTGTCGATACCGCACACGGTCACCATCGTGCAGTACTGGATGCAATTGAAAGAATTAAAAAGTTTTCACCAACGACAGATGTTATTGGTGGCAATGTCGCAACTCGCGCTGGTGCACAAGCTTTGATCAACGCAGGAGCAGATGCGGTAAAAGTTGGCGTCGGCCCAGGCTCTATCTGCACAACTCGCGTTGTCGCTGGCGTCGGCGTTCCGCAGATCACCGCAATTATGGAAGCAAGTAAAGCTTGTAATAAAGCCGGCATTCCTTTGATCGCAGATGGTGGACTTCAATATTCTGGCGACATTGTTAAAGCAATTGTTGCTGGTGCAAATTCGGTAATGCTTGGTTCACTATTGGCTGGTTGTGAAGAATCTCCCGGACAACTTGTTGAAATTGATGGACGCAAATACAAGGCGTACCGCGGAATGGGTTCACTTGGTGCGATGCAATCTCGCGGAGAACAGAAGTCATATTCCAAAGATCGTTATATGCAAGACGATGTTTTATCTGAGGACAAACTTGTTCCCGAAGGTATTGAAGGAAGAGTTGCATACCGCGGTCCGGTTGCTGATGTAGTTCACCAATTAGTCGGTGGCTTGCGCAGCGGAATGGGATATGCCGGAGCACCTGATATCGAAACTCTGCGCCGCGAAGGACGTTTAATTCAAATTACCGCTGCAGGCCTGCAAGAGAGCCATCCACACGATGTGCTTCACGTAGCCGATGCCCCCAATTACAGTAAGAAGAGCTAAGGAAGGCCACCATGGATATCGAAATCGCACCAGGAAAACGCGCCCGCCAAGCCTTCTCTTTCGATGACATCGCAATCGTTCCAAGTCGACGCACTCGCAACCCCGAAGATGTTTCAACCACTTGGCAGATCGATGCTTATAAATTTGATATTCCAATGTTGGCGGCGCCAATGGATTCAGTTGTCTCACCAGATACTGCAATCGCAATCGGCAAACTCGGTGGCTTAGGCGTTCTAAACCTGGAAGGTCTATGGACTCGTTATGACGATCCACGTATTCCACTTGGTGAAATCGCATCGATGCCCGATAAGCACGCCACTCGCCGTATGCAAGAAATTTACAGCGCACCTATTCGTCCAGAGTTAATTAAAGAGCGCATCAAAATGATTCGTGATGCTGGCGTAACAGTTGCGGCATCCCTTTCCCCACAGCGCACTGCAGAGCTACATAAAGCGGTAATTGATGCCGGCGTTGATATCTTTGTAATTCGTGGGACAACTGTTTCTGCAGAACACGTGGGCAACGATGATTCCGCACTTAACTTAAAGAAATTTATCTACGAACTAGATGTGCCAGTAATTGTTGGTGGCGTTGCCACAGCAACTGGTGCGCTTCACTTAATGCGCGCAGGTGCTGCAGGAGTACTAGTTGGATTCGGTGGCGGAGCAGCTCACACAACCCGTAAAGTTTTAGGTATTGAAGTTCCGATGGCATCGGCTGTTGCCGAAGTTGCTGCAGCGCGCCGCGAGTACTTAGATGAATCTGGTGGTCGTTACGTGCACGTAATTGCTGATGGTTCAGTTGGTCGCTCCGGAGATATTGCGAAAGCAATTGCTTGCGGAGCAGACGCTGTAATGATGGGTTCACCACTTGCAAAAGCAGTTGAAGCACCTGGACTTGGTTGGCACTGGGGATCAGAAGCGCATCACCAAGAGTTGCCACGTGGCGAACGTGTAAATGTTGGCACCGTTGGTTCTATCGAAGAAATTTTGCTTGGCCCATCGCACACATCAGATGGTTCTATGAACTTATTCGGCGCACTTCGCCGCGCAATGGCAACATCTGGTTACTCAGATGTGAAAGCTTTCCAGCGCGTAGAAGTCATTATTCACGGGGCTTAATAGTTTGAATTCTAAAAGCGGAGTCTTAGTCGTCGATTTCGGCGCGCAATACGCACAGCTGATCGCACGTCGCGTGCGTGAAGCAAGCGTTTACTCTGAAATTGTTCCATCGCACATTACCGCTGCAGAAGTCACTGCCAAGAACCCGGCGGCGATTGTTCTCTCAGGTGGGCCTTCAAGTGTTTACGCTGATCGTGCCCCAAGCTTTGATGCTGAAATTTTAAAACTCGGAATTCCGGTATTCGGAATTTGTTATGGCTTCCAAGCGATGGCTGCGGCTCTTGGTGGTGTTGTTAGCCAAACCGGTAAGTCAGAGTTCGGCCGCACTGAGATAAAAGCTGAATCAACTTCAAAAATCTTCTCAACTCTTCCGGCAGTGCAAAGTGTTTGGATGTCTCACGGTGACGCGGTTACAGAAGTGCCTGCAGGATTTACAGTTTGCGCAGTTACGGCAGATACACCGATCGCAGCCTTTGAAAATGCCACAGGAAAGATTGCAGGAGTGCAATTTCATCCAGAAGTTCTGCATTCAGAACACGGACAAGCAATCTTAAGAAATTGGTTGATAAATATCGCTGGTTGCCAACCTGATTGGACAACAGGAAATATCGCCGAAAATGAGATCGCAAAGGCCAAGACTTTAATTGGCAGCAAGCGCGTTATCTGTGGTTTATCTGGTGGAGTTGACTCGGCGGTTGCGGCAGCAATTATTCAGCGCGCAGTTGGCGCACAACTTACTTGTGTCTTTGTTGATCACGGTCTATTGCGCAGTGGTGAATCCGAGCAAGTACAACGTGACTTCGTGGCAGCAACTGGTATTGATTTAGTTGTAGTCGATGCTGTTGATCAATTTCTCAGCGCACTTGCAGGTGTTACTGACCCAGAGACCAAGCGAAAAATTATTGGCCGTGAATTTATCCGCTCTTTTGAAAAAGCGGCCCGTGATATTGCCGCTGGCGGTGATGTGGAATTCTTAGTACAAGGCACCCTGTATCCCGATGTTGTGGAATCCGGTGGCGGTACAGGAACAGCAAATATTAAGTCACATCACAACGTAGGTGGTCTGCCCGATGATCTGAAATTTACTTTAGTAGAACCACTTCGAACGTTATTCAAAGATGAAGTGCGCCAAGTTGGTTTAGAACTCGGCTTGCCGGAAGAAATAGTTTGGCGCCAACCATTTCCGGGTCCTGGTCTTGGTATCCGCATCATCGGCGAGGTAACTAAAGAGCGCCTTGATTTGCTGCGCCACGCAGATTTAATTGCGCGCGAAGAGTTAAAAGCGGCAGGACTTGATCGTCAGATCTGGCAATGCCCAGTTGTATTACTGGCTGATGTGCGCAGCGTTGGCGTGCAAGGCGATGGCCGCACATATGGTCATCCAATTGTCCTGCGCCCGGTATCAAGCGAAGATGCGATGACCGCTGATTGGTCTCGCATTCCGTATGAAACACTAGAAAAGATTTCTACTAGAATTACCAATGAAGTACGAGAAGTTAACCGAGTTGTTTTGGATGTGACTTCTAAACCTCCTGGAACGATCGAGTGGGAATAGGAATTCGACTTTGAAAAGATTTACTGCGCTATGCGCCCTGGCAATCGCCGTTAATTCCTTAACTTTTCTTCCCGCATCCCAAGCCGAAGAACGCCCCCAAACAGTTGCTGGCTGCGCTAAACCAACTTCGAAATTACGCACTCCAGGAACGCTGAAACAGCCTCAGACGGTAGATAAGAAACTCGCAACCACAATGACTATCTCTACCAATTGCGGTGTGATCACGATTGCTATGAATCCAGCTGCCCCACAGACGGTAACAAATATGTCAGCACTGGCTCGAGCAAAGTATTTTGATAAAACTTTTTGTCATCGCCTAACCACTGAATTGTTATATGTTCTCCAATGCGGTGATCCATCTGCACAGAAAAATGGCTCACCTGGATCCTGGAAGGGCTATAAGGATGAAAATTTACCTAAAGGTAAAGGGATCACCTACCCAGCCGGCACAGTAGCGATGGCCAACTCTGGTCCAAAGACCAATGGCAGCCAATTTTTCTTGGTCTATAAAGATACGACTCTGCCTGCTAAATATTCGATCTGGGGCAAGATCACCAGTGGACTGCCATTGTTATTAGAACTTGAAAAAGTTGGAGCATATGTGGTTGATCAAGCATCAGGTAAGGCTTTCTACTCAGGTGATGGATATCCAGTGCAACCGGTAGAAATTAAAACGGTGACGGTTCGTTAATTTGTATGAACGATCTTAAAGTCAGTCAACCCTAATAGACTCCGCGCCATGGTTGAAACAGATGCGCTGCTCGCGGGGCTTAATCCGCAGCAACAGAAAGCTGTCATCCACCAAGGTGCACCTCTCCTAGTTGTTGCTGGTGCTGGATCTGGAAAAACTCGCGTCTTAACGCGGCGCATTTCCTATTTGATGGCGGCACGCGGAGTACGGCCATATGAAATATTGGCGATCACATTTACAAATAAAGCAGCTGGCGAAATGAAAGAACGAGTCACAGATCTCGTTGGGCCAATTGCAAAGTCAATGTGGGTCTCAACTTTCCACTCAGCTTGTGTTCGATTGTTGCGCCAAGAAATTGAACGTTTAGGTTATAGCAGCACATTTAGTATCTACGATTCTGCAGATTCGCAGAAGTTGATTTCACGGGTGATGGAAACTTTAAACCTTGACCCCAAGCGTTATCCACCCCGCCAATTTCAATCTTTAATCTCTAATGCAAAAAATGAACTTCAGACTCCCTACCAATACCTCTCGGCTGCCCAAAATCAATTTGAAACCATCGTTGCTGATGTTTACACAATGTATGAAAAACGCTTACAACAGGCCAATGCTTTAGATTTCGATGATTTGATAATGAAGACGGTTCAGGTGTTGCAACAATTCCCTGAAACCAAAGCGCGCTTCCGGTCACGCTTTCGCCATATCTTGGTCGATGAATACCAAGATACAAATCACGCCCAATACATGTTGGTAAAAGAGTTAACCGGTACTGAAGGCGATGGTTTTCCACTCGCCGAACTCTGCGTTGTGGGTGATGCTGATCAATCAATTTACGGCTTTCGCGGCGCAACTATCCGAAATATTCTGCAATTTGAAGTCGACTATCCCAACGCAGCAACAGTTCTGCTAGAACAAAATTATCGCTCTACCCAAAATATTCTCAGCGCCGCTAATGCTGTGATCACCCAGAATGAGTCTCGTAAAGAGAAGAACCTTTGGTCAGATGCTGGATCAGGTGCGCCGCTTGTCGGATATGTTGCCGAATCTGAATACGACGAAGCTGAATTTGTAAAAGGTGAGATTCGCTCATTGCAGGATATGGGCCACTCAAATCCTGGAGATACCGCGGTCTTTTATCGCACAAATGCGCAATCACGTATCTTCGAAGAAATCTTTATGCGCGCTGCAATACCTTACAAAGTAGTTGGCGGACTGCGCTTTTATGAACGGAAGGAAGTTAAAGATTTACTGGCATATTTGCGAGTTCTGGCAAACCCAAATGATGAGGTTTCGCTTCGCCGAATAATCAACTTTCCAAAACGAGGAATCGGTGATCGCGCCCTTGAAGAAGTTGAAATCTTTGGCGATGCGCAAGGCATCTCTTTCTGGCACGCACTCTTGCGAGTCTCTGAAGCAACTGCTGTGCCCAATAAAGCATCGCAATCAATTGCTCAATTCACCTCCATGCTGACCGCGCTGGCTGTTTTAGTCGAAGCCAAGACCAAGCCATCTGTAATCATTGAAGCAGTTCTAGAACAATCAGGGCTGCTCACCGAACTTGAAGCCAGTACCGACCCACAAGATGAAGTCCGGGTTGAGAACCTAAAGGAACTTGTATCAGCATCTATGGAATATGAAGAACGCCCTTTTGAAGAACTCGGCGAGGATGAAGAAATTTCTTTATCTGGATTCCTTGAAAAAGTTTCGCTAGTTGCAGATGCAGATGAGATCCCCGATGGTGAAGATCATGGGGGAGTTGTAACGCTGATGACATTGCACACCGCAAAAGGTTTGGAATTTCCCACAGTCTTTCTCACTGGGATGGAAGATGGAATCTTCCCGCATGCCCGAACTCTCGATGATCCCAAAGAGATTGAAGAAGAACGGCGTTTGGCATACGTTGGTTTAACACGCGCGGAAAAGCGTTTATATATTTCACGTGCTGAATATCGCTTAACTTTTGGAAGCCCTAAATACAATCCGGGTTCGCGTTTCTTAGATGAGATTCCAAGTGATTTAATTGAATGGAAAAACGAGACACGATCTAAATCTTCATCCGGCAGTTCTGCAATTCGCAGATCGCGCGTTGCATCCACTGCGCCACCACGTGCAACTGGTAACAAATCTTCAGCGATGGTTCTTGAAGTTGGACAGCGTGTGTCACATGACACATTCGGACTTGGCACAGTCGTGGCGATCGCTGGCGAAGGCGATAAATCAGAGGCGACGATCAATTTTGGCCAGTATGGCGATAAAAGACTGCTGCTGCGCTATGCGCCAGTGGTGGTTCTGTGACCCGCGTCAAGGATTAGGATTACCCCTATCCGCTAGCGCAAAGAAGAGCTAGTAAATCGTCGAAACGGTAATTATCTGTGGATCTCTTTGAATACCAAGCACGTGACCTCTTTGAAAAGCATGGCGTACCTGTCCTACCTGGCGCAGTAGCAACTACCGAAGATGAAGCCTTTAAAGCCGCATCTGCAATGGGTGGAAAAGTTGTAGTCAAGGCGCAGGTGAAAGTTGGCGGACGCGGTAAAGCAGGCGGCGTAAAACTTGCAGTTGATGCAAACGATGCCAAAGAGAAAGCTGGCGCAATTCTCGGAATGGATATTAAAGGCCACATCGTTCATCAGGTGATGATCGCGCAAGCCGCACCAATCGTTGATGAGTATTACATTTCAATTTTATTAGATCGCTCAAACCGCACCTTCTTAGTAATGGCATCTGTTGCCGGCGGTATGGATATTGAAGAAGTTGCACGCACCGCCCCTGAAAAATTGGCGAAAGTTCCGGTCACAGCTGTAGATGGAATTTCTCCGGCGAAGGCGAAAGAAATTATCGCCCAGGCAAAATTTCCTTCAGATATCGCAGACCAAGTCGCAGATGTTCTGGTAAAGCTTTGGGAAACATTCCAATCTGAAGATGCAACTTTGGTAGAAGTAAACCCACTTGTAAAAACTGAAGATGGTCGCATCGTTGCTCTTGATGGAAAAGTTACCCTCGATGAGAATGCGGAATTTCGTCAGCCAGGTCATGCAGCACTTGTTGATCACGCTGCTGCCAATGCTTTGGAAGCAGCGGCGAAAGAGAAAGGTTTGAACTACGTAAAACTTGAAAATGGCCAAGTTGGAATTATCGGCAATGGTGCAGGTTTGGTGATGTCGACGCTTGATGTCGTTGCCTACGCTGGTGAAAAATTTGGTGGAATGCGCCCGGCAAACTTCTTAGACATTGGTGGCGGCGCCTCGGCTCAAGTAATGGCTGATGGACTTTCGATTATTTTGGGTGATCCTGATGTAAAGAGCGTGTTTGTAAATGTATTTGGTGGAATCACTGCGTGTGATGCTGTTGCAAATGGCATTGTGCAAGCGCTAGAACTACTTGGAGCAAAGGCTACAAAGCCGATCGTTGTGCGCCTAGATGGCAATAACGTTTTAGAAGGTCGAGCAATTCTTACTGCAGCAAACCACCCATTGGTTGAGCAAGCGGAAACTATGGATGGAGCAGCATCACGCGCTGCAGAATTGGCGGCAAAGTAATGTCTATCTTTATTAATTCGACCAGCAAAGTAATTGTGCAGGGAATGACTGGTTCTGAAGGAACCAAACACACTCGCCGTATGTTGGCATCAGGAACCAAAGTTGTCGCAGGCGTTACACCTGGCAAGGGCGGTCAGATCGTTGATATAGATGGCCATCAACTTCCAGTCTTTAACTCTGTCGCTGAAGCGATGGCTGCAACTGCGGCAAATGTATCGGTCGTTTTTGTTCCACCTAAATTTGCTAAAGCAGCGGTAATTGATGCAATCGATGCCAAGATGCCGTTGGTCGTTGTGATCACCGAAGGAATTCCAGTACATGATTCAGCATATTTTTATGCTTACTCATTGCAAAAGGGAACAACGCAACTTATTGGTCCAAACTGTCCAGGGTTAATTAGTCCCGAGCAATCAAATGTGGGAATTATTCCGGCGAATATTACAAAGCGTGGACCTATTGGACTTGTTTCGAAATCTGGAACTCTTACTTATCAGATGATGTATGAGCTTCGTGATATTGGATTCTCAACTGCTGTTGGAATCGGTGGAGACCCAGTAGTTGGAACAACACACATTGATTGTTTAAAGGCATTTCAAGATGATCCTGACACAACTGCAATCGTAATGATCGGTGAGATTGGTGGAGATGCAGAAGAACGTGCTGCTGCATTTATCGCCGAATATGTCACCAAACCAGTTGTCGGATACGTTGCTGGATTTACTGCCCCTGAAGGAAAGACAATGGGACATGCTGGCGCGATAGTTTCGGGTTCATCTGGAACTGCGCAGGCAAAGAAAGATGCGCTGGAAGCAGCTGGTGTAAAAGTGGGACAGACTCCGAGCGAAACAGCGCGCTTAATGCGCGCCATACTCGGTCTCTGAGATAGCCCATGTTGCAACGTGTCCTTGCGGTCTCGTTTGCACAAGTCTTACGTACCGTTGCAATCCTTCTTCTTCCACTGGCCTTTATCTCACTGATCGCGTGGGCAACCGCCGGTAGCGCAACTGGCAACACATCAGATCCAATGCGTGCAGCAATTTGGCTGTGGCTGGGCGCTCATCACATTCCATTTTTCTTAAATGGAACGGCAACTGGTTATCTTTCTTATCTACCTATAGGTGCGATGTTGTTGCCATTCTTTGTACTTCGCACCGGTTTTGGACGCGCTCTCTCTAAATTGCACGGTGATTTTCATAACGTCGCTAGCGTTCGGTCGATCTTTGCATCTCAATACGCACTCATCGTGACGCTGCTTGCCTTGGCGAGCCAATCTCCCAATGTGAGTTCTCAGTGGTATTTAGCACCGGTCTTTTCCTTTTTTATCGCCTATCTAGCATCACTAACCGCAGGATCACGTTTGCGTATGTCTCAAGCAGTCAGTTATGCCACGCGAGTATTGGCGATTCTTTTAGGTTTCTCATTTATCTTCTTGGCCTTCGCAATATTCACAAATATCTCAACTTTTAGAAATATTTCAATTGTCCTTCAACCTGGTTTCTTTGGAGCGTTTTTACTCTTCGCGCTAAATCTCTTTTATCTACCAAATCTAGCGGTATCAGTTCTCGCTTACTTCACCGGAACCGGATTCGCAGTTGGTGAAGGAACACTTGTTTCGCCATTTGTTCATCGCCTTGGTGAAATTCCTGCGCTACCAATTTTGGCAGTCTTGCCAACTTCTTCATCTAAGTGGGCGTTGCTTGCGGTTGTATTCGTCATTGCTCTCGGTGCGCTGATGGCCACCTGGGCGCTAGCTTCCAGCTCTCGCTCCTTATTTCAGGCAATCGTGCTGATTGCAATTTCACTTTCGGTACTTGCATATTTGGCTAGCGGCTCATTGATGACTGAAGCTATGAGCGCAGTTGGTGTTTCAATTTGGAAATTAACGCTCTCAATTGCAGTTCAAATTGGGCTTGGAATAGCGGCCCTAGTCCTAATTCCTCAAATTAAATTACGGTCGCGTTAATGAAGCAGGCGCGCATTGTTTTACTTGCTTCAGGAAGTGGCTCAATTGCGCAGTCGATAATCGATGCAGTATCTAATGGAATTCTGGATGCGCAGATAGTCGGATTAATCTGTGATCAACCAGAAGCGCCAGTTTTAGTGCGCGCAACCGATGCCAAGATAAGCGCCTTTGTAATTCCAATGCAGCAAGATCGCAAGACGTGGGACCGAGAATTTTTAGATCAATTAAACTCACTAAAACCGGATTTGGTAGTCAGCGCAGGATTTATGCGAATTTTATCTAGTGAATGTGTATCTAGCTATCGCATCGTAAATAGCCACCCGGCTTTGCTGCCGCTCTTTCCGGGCGCTCACGCTGTCCGTGATGCACTAGCGGCGGGTGCAACCCAGACCGGAACCACAATCCACTGGGTAGATAAAGGCGTAGATACCGGTGAGATCATTGCGCAGGTAAGTGTAGAAATCACATCGAATGACACAGAAGCCACGCTGCATGAACGCATTAAGATTGTGGAACGACGTCTCTATGTTGCAACGCTGCAGCAACTTCTAACTAGTCTCGTGAGGTCCTGATGGCAGATCGCAAACCAATTCGCCGCGCACTGGTCAGCGTTTACGATAAAGATCGCCTGCTCGAACTCGGAGCCGTGCTCGCCAAAGCAGGGGTAGAGATTATTTCTACTGGTTCAACGGCTAAAACTTTGCAGGGTGCAGCAATTGCAGTTACTGAAGTAAGTGAGTACACCGGATTCCCAGAGATTATGGGTGGTCGCGTCAAAACACTTCATCCCAAAATTCATTCTGGGATATTGGCAGATCAAAATAATCCAGAACACTTAAAGGTGATTGCCGATTTAGATATTGCACCTTTTGATTTAGTAATAATTAATCTCTATCCATTCGCCGAAACAATTGCATCCGGTGCCGCATATGCCGAATGCATTGAACAAATTGATATCGGCGGCCCATCTATGTTGCGTGGTGCGGCAAAGAACCACGGCTCAGTGGCAGTTATTTCCAAGGTTGCCCAATATGACGCTTTATTTGCGGCAATAAGTGCTGGAGGAACCACCCTGAATGAACGTCGCAACTTTGCGCTAGAAGTTTTCCGCACCACAGCTGAATACGATTTAACGATTGCAAGTTGGCTGGGGACACAAATAAGCAGCGATATTCCAGATTGGTTTGGCTTAATTTGGAAGCGGGAATCTTCGCTTCGTTATGGAGAAAATCCGCACCAGAACGCAGCTATTTATCGCGGCGGCCCGGCCGGAATTGTTAATGCAGTACAAAGCCACGGCAAAGAGATGTCATTTAATAATTACACAGATGCCGATGCTGCTTGGCGCGCAGCCCTTGATCACACCACACCTTGTGTTGCCATCGTAAAACATGCCAACCCTTGCGGAATTGCAACAGGTACTGACATTGCGGCGGCGTATCTGGCAGCGCATGCCTGTGATCCAGTTTCGGCATTCGGTGGAGTAATCGCAGCAAATAGAAAAGTTACTGCGGCTATGGCTGAACCTCTTTCACAAATTTTTACTGAAGTAATCATTGCTCCAGAATATGAACCCGCAGCGCTAGAAATCCTGATGAGAAAGCCATCAATACGTATTTTGACTTGTCCAAATACAACTCTCTCACCACTAGAAATTCGCCCAGTATCTGGGGGAGTGCTGCTTCAAAATACCGACAAGATTGATGCCCCTGGTGATGATTGTGTAAATTGGAAACAAGTAACCGGCGAAAAAGTTTCAGAAGATTTATTGGCAGATCTGCAATTTGCTTGGCGTGCAGTCCGTGCAGTTAAAAGCAACGCCATCTTGTTGGCTAAGAACGGTGCCGCAGTGGGGATCGGTATGGGGCAAGTAAATCGCGTTGACTCAGCCCGACTTTCAATTGATCGCGCAGGAGAACGAGCAAAAGGCAGCGTCGCTGCCAGTGATGCTTTCTTCCCATTTGCCGATGGATTACAGATTTTGATCAATGGTGGAGTAACCGCTGTTGTTCAGCCAGGTGGAAGCGTGCGTGATGAAGAAGTAATCGCCGCCGCCAGAGCCGCGGGAATAGCTATGTTCTTCACCGGAACACGACACTTCTCGCATGCGTAACTTCGCTTGCTACGAGCGCTTCTAATAGGATCACGCATATGAGCGCAACAATTCTGGATGGCAAAGCTTTAGCGGCCTCCATAAAGCAGGATCTCTCTGCGCGCGTCAAAGGGCTGCAGAGCAAAGGGATTACACCTGGTTTAGGAACTATCTTGGTTGGAGATGATCCAGGCTCACTCTCGTACGTGGCTGGAAAACACCGCGACTGCAAGGAAGTAGGAATCACTTCTATTCGAATTGATTTAAAGGCAGATGCAACAGAATCTGATGTACTGGCAGCGCTGAAGGATTTAAATTCGGCTAAAGAATGTTCTGGTTATATTGTGCAACTGCCATTGCCACGCGGAATTAATACCCAGAAAGTTTTGGAAGCGATAGATCCGGCAAAAGATGCCGATGGGTTACATCCCCTGAATTTAGGAAGACTTGTCGCTGGTTATAGCGCTCCGTTGCCTTGCACTCCGCGTGGCATAGTTGAATTAATTAACCACTATAAAATTCCATTATCTGGAGCAGAAGTCGTTGTCATTGGCCGTGGACTCACCGTTGGTCGACCACTTGGTCTACTGCTAAATCGCAAGCAAGAAAATGCCACGGTGACGCTGACTCATACCGGAACAAAAGATTTAGCCGCACACACTAAGCGCGCCGATATTGTTGTGGCAGCGATCGGAAGCCCACACTTCTTAAAAGCTAAAGATGTAAAGAGCGGCGCTACTGTTTTAGATGTTGGAATTTCACGCACCGCTGCAGGGTTAGTTGGTGATGTAGATCCTGGTGTTATGGAAGTTGCCGCTTTTGTTGCGCCAATGCCAGGAGGCGTTGGCCCAATGACGCGCGCGATGTTGTTAACGAATGTGGTCGAAGCTTGCGAAAGATAAATTTACTTGGGGTGCGTATCGCCTATGTCATGATCGGTGTGGGCTTTCTCGCCGGGGTATTTTCATATGTTCGGCTGGGCTCTATTGCGATCGCAATTGGTATGAGCGTTATCACTCTCGCGCATTGGGAGTCTGGAAAAAGTGGCAAAATTGAGCGGTATTTAGCGCTGGGTATCGCGTTGGCGCTATTTACAGTGGCAATTTCGCTACCGCGTGGGTTGTAGAGTTTATCTTGACGTCAAGAGAAAGAGTTAGCTATGTCTAAGAAAGTCACCGTTGTAGGCGCAGGATTTTATGGATCAACCACCGCACTTCGTTTAGCCGAATACAACATCTTCGACACTGTTGTTCTTACAGATATTCTCGAAGGTAAGCCAGAAGGTCTAGCTCTAGATATGAATCAATCACGCGCGATCGAAGGATTTGAAACAAAGATTATCGGAGCAACAACGACTGCCGATGGTGCAGGTTATGAAGCAACTGCAAACTCTGATGTAGTAGTGATCACTGCAGGTCTACCGCGCAAACCCGGTATGAGTCGAATGGATTTAATTGGCGTTAATGCCGGAATCGTTCGTGGTGTGGCTGAAAACATTGCTAAGCATTCTCCAAATGCAGTAATTATTGTGGTCTCAAATCCTCTTGATGAAATGACCGCCCTTACTCAGATTGCAACTAATTTTCCAAAGAACCGCGTGATGGGCCAGGCAGGAATGCTAGATACCGCTCGCTTCACCAACTTTGTCGCTGAAAAATTAGCGGTACAAGTATCAACGGTAAAAACTTTAACTCTTGGCTCTCACGGTGACACAATGGTTCCGGTTCCAAGTCGCTGCACCGTAAATGGAAAGCCACTTACAGACCTTCTTTCTCAAACAGAAATTGATGAGCTGGTAGATCGCACCCGTAATGGCGGAGCCGAAGTTGTTGCGCTGCTAAAAACTGGTTCTGCTTATTACGCACCTTCTGCCGCAGCAGCCCGCATGGCTAAAGCAGTTATCGAAGATTCTGGTGCAGTGATGCCAGTTTGTGCTTGGGTAGATGGCGAATACGGAATCTCTGGGGTTTATCTCGGCGTAGAAGCAGAAATTGGTCGCACTGGAGTTAAGAAAGTGGTTGAAACTAAACTTACTGATTCAGAACTCACCGGCTTAAAAGAAGCTGCAGAAGCGGTTCGCGCCAAGCAAGCCGATGTGCAAGCACTTTAATAAGTAAATTAAATAACTAGATCAAGGAATCCAAGGGAAGAAGATATGAGCAAAATCAAGGTAACGGGCACTGTTGTTGAACTAGATGGCGATGAGATGACCCGCATTATGTGGCAGTTCATCAAAGACTCTCTCATCCTTCCTTATCTCGATGTGAACCTTGAGTACTACGACTTGGGTATGGAACATCGCGATGCAACTGATGATCAGGTAACCATTGACTCAGCACGCGCAATTCAAAAGCACGGCGTGGGTATTAAGTGCGCAACAATCACACCAGATGAAGCACGTGTTGCAGAATTTAGCCTTAAAAAGATGTGGAAATCTCCTAACGGAACTATCCGCAATATTTTAGGTGGCGTGATATTCCGCGAACCAATCATTATCTCCAACGTGCCGCGCCTGGTTCCGCACTGGACTAAGCCAATAGTTATTGGTCGCCACGCTTTTGGAGATCAATACCGCGCAGCCGACTTCAAAGTCCCCGGTCCAGGCAAGCTAACTATCTCCTTCGTTCCTGAAGATGGTTCTGCCCCAATTAATACAGAAGTTTTCAAATTCGAATCTTCCGGTGTAGCCATGGCTATGTACAACGTTGATGATTCGATTCGCGATTTTGCTCGCGCTTCACTTAACTACGGACTGCTCCGTAAATTCCCAGTTTATCTATCGACAAAGAACACAATTCTTAAAGCATACGATGGTCGCTTTAAAGATATCTTTGAAGAAATTTTCCAAGCTGAATTTAAGACACAATTTGACGCTGCTGGAATTTGGTATGAGCACCGCTTAATCGATGACATGGTTGCTATGTCATTGCGTATGGACGGTGGATACGTTTGGGCTTGCAAGAATTACGATGGTGATGTGCAATCAGATACCGTCGCACAAGGTTATGGCTCACTTGGTTTGATGACATCAGTGCTGATGACTCCAGATGGAAAGATCTGCGAATCAGAGGCTGCCCACGGAACAGTTACTCGCCATTACCGCGATCACCAAGCTGGAAAAGCAACTTCAACAAATCCAATCGCTTCAATCTTCGCGTGGACACAGGGTCTGGCCCACCGTGCGAAGTTGGATAACAACGAAGAGTTAGCCAAGTTCTGTGCAACTCTAGAACGTGTCTGTATTGAAACTGTTGAATCAGGCAAAATGACTAAGGATCTTGCGCTCTTGATTTCCAAGACTGCACCTTGGCAGACCACTCAAGAATTCCTTAATTCGATCGATGAAAATCTAAAAGTTGCAATGGCTTAACAATGATCGATAACCAGCCTGGTTCGATTGCCCTTGTTGGTTCTGGTGAGTATTTACCGCAAGCGCAAGCACTCGAAAGTGAGCTCTTGCGCTTTGCAATTTCAAAAGGTAAAGCAAATACTTTTATTCAAATACCGACCGCCGCCGGTAAGGAAGGCAGCGACCGTTTAGATTTCTGGAAGTTACGCGGAGCAGATCAAGGAGCACGCATTGGCTGCGAAGTTAAATATCTGCCGGTCCTAACTCGCGAAGATGCACATAATCCGCAATGGATAGCAGATGTCAAAGACGCTGGCTTAATTTATTTTTCAGGCGGAGATCCAGTTCAATTGGCAGATACTTTTCGTGACACCCCTTTATGGTCGGCAATTGTTACGGCTTGGAAATCTGGCGCATCACTTGCTGGATGTTCGGCAGGTGCGATGGCCTTTGGCGGAAAAATCATCGGAATTCGCATGTCGAATATCAGCGAGGGCCTTAACTTATTGCCAGATATTGAAGTGATCCCGCATTACGACAAATTTTTAGGATGGCTTCCTGATCGAGTAAGCGCAGCGATAATTCGTCAAGATGCAGATACGACGCTGATCGGCATAGATGAAGATACTGCACTGGTGTTTACAGATGTTTGGCGCAAGTACGGTCGCGGGAGCGTTCATATATTGCGAGGAGATCTAGAGTTTTCTTAAGTCCAGATTAAAAAAATAACCCCCACCAGATCACCGGTGGGGGTTATTTTTAAATGGTTACTTTAAGCGCTCTCCAGTTGAAGAGTTAAAGAGATGTACCGAATTTGCAACTGTAGAAACGGTAATTGTGTCACCTGGCTTAGGTGGGTTCTTTGGATCCCAGCGGACAATAACTTGGGCTCCTTCATCACCGGCCTGCGCAAATTTAACTGAAGCATCCGCAGGTCTTCCATAAACGAATGCATCTGCACCGAGTTCTTCAACAACTTCTACAATAACCTTAAATCCGGTTGCTGCAGGTGCGAAGCCTTCGGGACGGATACCCACAGTTACAGAGCCACTTGCTGATCCTGGAACATCGATTGCTAAATCACCGAGAATCGCTTTGCCACCACTTACAGGAGCGGAGAGCAAGTTCATAGCGGGGGAGCCGATGAAGCCAGCAACGAATGCATTCGCTGGGTTATCGTAAAGATTGCGTGGGGTATCTACTTGCTGAAGTAGACCATCTTTTAGAACTGCTACGCGATCACCCATTGTCATCGCTTCAACTTGGTCGTGTGTTACATAGACAGTTGTGATTCCTAGGCGACGCTGTAGTGCAGCGATCTGTGTACGAGTTGCAACGCGCAACTTCGCATCAAGGTTTGAAAGAGGTTCATCCATAAGAAATACCTGTGGTTCGCGAACAATTGCGCGACCCATTGCAACGCGCTGACGTTGTCCACCTGAAAGAGCTTTAGGCTTGCGCTCTAGGTATGGTTCAAGATCAAGCAACTTAGCTGCTTCATTAACGCGCTTTTCGCGTTCTTCTTTTGCAACTCCGGCGATCTTTAACGCGAATCCCATATTTTCTGCAACAGTCATGTGTGGATAGAGCGCATATGACTGGAAAACCATCGCGATATCGCGATCTTTTGGAGCAACGTTTGTAACATCGCGGTCTCCAATAAGAATTCGACCTTCGTCAACTTCTTCAAGACCTGCCAACATGCGAAGTGATGTTGATTTACCGCAACCTGATGGACCAACAAGAACCAGAAATTCACCGTCATTAACGGTTAGATTTAACTTGTCGACTGCAGGATTGGTTGTGCCTGGATATATACGTGTAGCGTTTTCGAATTTAACTGATG
>JBIIPL010000073.1:0-5986 GCA_044342645.1 Candidatus Planktophila sp.
ATTAACGAACCTGGGGAGTTAACCCTAACTGAAAATTACAGTCAGGGATGGAGAGCGATGCAAGATGGTTCTCGTCTAGAGCGCAAACGTAGCGTCGATGGAATGCCGGTGTTCATCGTTACTGAACCAGGTTCAGTAATTTTGTTGTACGACGGAACTTCGCGTCGCGCTTGGTTATCATTCCAAATCATCGTTTTAGTCACCGTTACGATTCTTGCCCTACCTGCTGGTCGCCGTCGACGCGAGATCGAAGATGCGGAGTTGGCATGAAATTTCAACGCCCCGCACTGATTTTGATTTCTGCATTTGCAGTGGTGTTAGCTGCAAACGGGCTAAATGTGGGCCTCTCAAAGAGTGAGTTTTCAACAAATTTCCCTGCAGTTGTCTGCCCTCCAACTCCCGCAAAAATGACATCTGCGGTTTCACTTGCGTCGACGAAAACGCAATTGCGTAAGACTGGTACTAAGTCACTTGCTTTTGTTCCCTCGCAAACCCTTAGGTACATGCAAACTAAAGCTCCCGTAATAATTGAATCTCAAGGATTAACGCCAATTGTTTGGCAAATACGCAGCGGAGTATGGGCTGGCGCAACTATTTGTTCTTCACTACAAAATGAGCAATGGTTTGTCGGAGGCACAGCAGATGTAACAAGTAAGGGAAAAGTTCTAATTGTAAATAGCGGTTTAAGTTCTGCAATTGTTGATTTGCAAATTTGGAACGAAATTGGTGCTCAACCAACAAAACCAATCACTCTGGAAGCTAACTCTTATCGCGAGCTTGGCTTGGATTCTCTTGCCCCAGGTTCTCGTGAATTAGTTATTCGAGCGATTACTCGATCAGGACGGGTTACAAGCTACTTGTTAGATGAGCGCGGACGTGGATTAAAGGCGTTAGGCGGAGATATCGTTAACTTTTCACCAAAGGCAACTAAAGAAATATATATTCCGGCCGTGCCGCACACGGTGCGCAAAGTTGGCAACAAATCTGAAGAACTTCCGCACTCATTACGTTTATTGGTACCCGGTGAACTCGATGCCCGTGTGACTGTCAAAATCTTATCGACAGATGGAAGTTTTATTCCTTCTGGTTTTGAAAATAAGATAGTTAAAGCAGGATCGGTCGTATCTTTACCGCTTCGTCCAAACTTGGCAAAGAGTAAATTTGGATTACACATTTCTTCAGATGAACCGCTTGTTGCATCGGTATATTCACCCACGTACGCAGAGAAGAAAACTGACTTTATTTGGAGTACTTCTGCTCCTGAATTAGCCCGAATGTCCTTTGCTACATCTGGTGTGGCTCCTCAGTTAGTTTTTATCGGGGGAGCCATAAGTATTGATATTGAGCTCTTGCTTGATAAAGGCAAGCGAAAAGTACTCAAAGTTCGAGGCAATGAGATTGCAACGGTGAAAATTCCAGATGGAGTTCGTTCGATCACATTTGTAAATGTGGCTAAGGGAATTTATGGGGCCGGGCTAATTTCCACCAAGAGTGGTTACGGATATTTCCCACTAGCACCCGGAAGTGTTCTAACTAAATCTTCAGTACCACTTTCAAATATTCGCGTCTTAACTCCCTGACAATCCCAGTTTTTCACCCCTTACCCCACTAACCTTATGGACATGAGTAAGTTGGCTAGAACAGGGCGCAGCTGTTCGCGAGTTAGTTGTAGAAGCTTGGCTTCAATGACGCTTACTTACATTTATGCCGACTCAACCGCGGTGCTTGGCCCATTGGCCACTTTTTCCGAACCTCATTCATATGATCTTTGCGAAACGCACGGCAAACGACTTACCGTTCCTAATGGCTGGAATGTAATTAAAGAAGAGAGTTCTTTAACAGATATTGGTCCAAGTGATGATGATTTAATGGCAATCGCTGATGCAGTCCGTGAAGTGGCAAATTTGAATTTGTCATCGAGTGGTTCTGGCGCTGAAAATTTGACTGCGGTTTCAAATACACAAGATGGTCAGATTGGTCGCCGCGGCCACTTGCGGGCAGTTCCCTCCTAAAATTATCCTGGTTCAGTGTTTTTACAGGCTAAAGAGAGAAGTTAATTATTTCAATATTTAAGGCATACGACATTCGTGGATTAGTAGATGTAGAAATCACTGCTGATTTTTGTTTTGCCACAGGTGTTGCCTTTGCGCGTTTTCTTCAACAAGAACGCGAACCCGGAACAGTTGTCATTGGCGAAGATATGCGACCTTCATCTCCGGTATTTGCCGATGCTTTTTCCGCTGGCATAACTTCGCAGGGCTTAAATGTAATTCGGATCGGACTCGCATCTACCGATCTGCTTTATTTTGCAGCTGGAAAGTTAAATTTTCCTGGAGCGATGTTCACGGCCAGCCATAATCCAGCTGAATATAACGGCATAAAGTTATGTCTCAGTGGTGCCAGGCCAATCGGCAAAGAGTCAGGACTTTTGACTATAGAAAGATATGTAATCGAAGGCTCACCAATTGATTTTAGAAGTGTTGGCAGTGAACGTAAGCAGGATGTGTTGAAGGAATATGTTGATCACTTACTTACACTTGTAGATTTGTCTCAAATTCGCCCGCTAAAAGTAGTAATTGACGCAGGAAATGGAATGGCTGGGCACACTGCTCCGGCAGTCTTTGATCGCTTAAATTGTGAAGTAATTTCCATGTATTTTGAATTAGATGGAACCTTTCCTAATCACGAAGCAAATCCAATTGATGCCAAGAATCTCAAAGATCTTCAGAAAGCAGTGAAGAAGCACAAGGCTGATATCGGACTTGCTTTCGATGGCGATGCTGACAGATGTTTCATAGTTGATGAAAATGGTGATCCAGTAAATCCTTCCACGCTTACTGCGCTCATTGCTGATCGTGAACTAAAGAAAAACCCAGGTGCAAATATTATTTATAATTTGATTTCTTCGCGCGCAGTTGTGGAGATAGTTGAAGAGAACGGCGGCAAAGCTATCCGATCAAGAGTTGGACATTCCTATATAAAGCAATTGATGGCAGAAACTGGAGCTGTATTCGGCGGCGAACACTCAGGACATTTCTATTTCCGTGATTTTTGGCGTGCTGATTCTGGGATGTTAGCCGCACTCCATGCAATTGCCGCGCTAGGTGAAGTAAATACCGCGCTCTCAAAAATACTTAAGCCGTATAGCCGTTATATATCTAGTGGAGAAATTAATTCCAAGGTTGCTGATACACAAAGTTCAATGTCGGAAATTGATGCCAAATACGGAGCAAGCGCTGGCAATGAGGTGGACCACCTCGATGGCTTGACCGTAAACGGTGATACTTGGTGGTTTAACGTCCGTGCATCAAATACTGAGCCTCTCTTGAGATTAAATGTAGAAGCAAAGACACAAGCACGTATGGAGAAAATACGAGATGAGGTGCTCGCCACAATCCGTGGCTAGCGTCTAAATAGCCAGTAGGGGTCAGCGGGCGCTAATCTATGCACAGAGCCGCCTAGCAAAGTAGAGCCCTACGCCTTAGGTAAGCACAGTCCAATCAACTGTTATTTATTACCATTTAAGGAGAACACCATGAATTCACCAGTTACATCAACACTTCCACGCCACGATATTGCGGATGCGTCCCTTGCAGCCGAAGGCCGCAAGAAGATCGAATGGGCAGAACGTAATATGCCCGTGCTCGCGCAGATCCGTGAACGCTTCGAGAAGTCTAAGCCGTTTACCGGCGTAAGAATCGCTGCTTGCATGCACGTAACAACCGAGACAGCAAACTTAATGCGCGTCTTGAAAGCGGGAGGTGCAGATATTGCTCTCTGTGCTTCAAATCCACTTTCAACTCAAGATGACACAGCAGCGGCGCTAGTTCACGAATATGGAATTTCAGTATTCGCGCGCAACGCAGTAGATCGTGATGGTTACTACTCTCATATCAACGCTGCACTAGATATCGAACCACACCAAGTATTCGATGATGGTTGCGATCTTGTAAACACGCTTCACACGACTCGCAAAGAACTTCTTCCAAATATCGCCGGTGGTTGCGAAGAGACCACAACTGGCGTAATCCGTCTTAACCAAATGGCTAAAGATGGCGCGCTTACATTCCCAATGATTGCTGTCAATGACACCGACACCAAGCACATGTTTGACAATCGTTACGGAACAGGTCAATCAACGCTCGACGCTGTATTCCGTGCGACAAACTTCCTTCTTGCCGGACGCATAGTCGTCGTAGCAGGATTTGGTTACTGCGGTAAGGGCGTTGCAGAACGCGCTAAGGGCATGGGTGCCGATGTAGTTGTTACTGAAATTGACCCAACAAAGGCGCTCGATGCCATGATGCAAGGATTCCGCGTTATGCCGATGCTCGATGCTGCCAAAGTCGGTGACGTATTTATTACCGTTACTGGTAATCGCGACGTGTTGCGTGATGAGCACTTTGCAGTAATGAAGGATGGCGCAATAATGGCAAACTCAGGCCATTTCGATATCGAAATTGATGTTGCTTGGCTGGAGCAGAATTCGAAGAAAAAGAATGCCAAGATGCGTCATCAGACAGATGAATATGTATTATCTGATGGACGCCGTTTATTGCTTCTTGCCGAAGGACGTCTTGTAAATCTTGGCGCAGCTGAAGGCCACCCAGCATCTGTAATGGATATGTCATTCTCAGATCAGGCACTAACTGCAGAATATTTAGTGAAGGAAGCTAAGAATCTTAAAGCGGGAGTGCACAACGTTCCAACATATATCGATAAGGAAGTTGCCAGCCTGAAATTAATTTCAATGGGTGGACGTATCGATACCTTAACTCCAGCACAAGATATGTATTTGAACTCTTGGGAGCACGGTAGCTAATGACCTTAGTTATGGTCGTCGATGACGACCAGGATCTTGCGGAGATGCTCGGCATCGTTTTAACCGGTGCCGGCATCGACGTGGATCTAGTAAGTCGTGGCGATGAGGTCTTGGAGGTATTTAGAAATAATCCTCCAGATCTTGTGCTGCTGGATGTAATGCTTCCTGGTTTAGATGGAATAGAAGTCTGCAAATTAATTCGCGCGGAATCTATGGTTCCAATAGTTATGCTCAGCGCAAAAGGTGACACTCACGACATAGTCAAAGGCCTAGAAGCGGGTGCAGACGATTACATGGTCAAACCTTTTCGTCATCCGTCAGAGCTCATAGCAAGAATTCGCACCCGATTGCGTCGTACAAACGCAGATGTCTTGGGTTTACTAACTATTGGCGATCTCTCAATTGATGTGACCGCCCATGAAGTAAGTCGTGGCGGAAAGAAGATTGCTCTCACTCGATTGGAATTCGATTTATTGGTCGCCCTAGCCAAAGAGCCAGGACGCGTCTTTACGCGCGATGCTTTACTCGATGAAGTTTGGGGATACCGACATTCAACTGATACTCGTTTGGTAAATGTCCACGTTCAACGTTTACGTTCAAAGGTGGAACACGATCCTGAGCATCCTGAAATCGTTATGACGGTTCGTGGAGTTGGCTACAAAGCTGGAGTGATGGGCGGTTCCTAGAATGAACCGATTTACGACCAGGCTTCGAACATCACTTGCCTCAAAGGTAATTGTTTCTACAGTTCTACTTTCACTGGGAGTCGTCTGGCTAACTGGATCTGCGCTTTACTCGCAACTTTCAGACGGTGTCAGGGAGGTAAATCTAGAATCCTCACTTGCCGAAGCCAGGTCTTCATTTTTTAATGCGCAATATCAGTTCTTAATAAATGAAAACGCTGAAAGTTCAGTCATTACAAAGGTGGTTCAGGAAGTAATTCTTTCTTCAACGGAGGTAAGCCTTAACCAGGATAGAAAATCTATTTTCTTAAGTAGATTCGGAAAACCATTTAAATTTTCTTTGAAAGTAGATTCCCCTGATTACACCACCTCCACAGATGGTTTAGAAGTATCTTCCTTTCCTGATGAACTGCGTGAAAGGGTTCGCTCGAGTGATTTAGTTGAATACCAATATACAAAAATGCGATACCAAGATCGTGAA
>JBIIPL010000072.1:0-5986 GCA_044342645.1 Candidatus Planktophila sp.
AGTGGTAAAACAGATCGCAGCGCAGATTTACTTACAGAGGCAGAGTTAATTTCTTTATTAACTCTGTAACTGCAAGAGTTTAGATATCGAAGCGATCTAGCTCCATTACCTTGCTCCAAGCAGATGCAAAGTCAGCAGCAAATTTAGAATCTGCATCATCGCTAGCGTAAACCTCTGATAAGGCACGTAGCTCAGAGTGAGATCCAAAGAGCAGGTCTGCGCGAGAGGCAACCCATTTAACTTTGCCACTCTTGCGATCGTGGGCTTCAAAGAGGTTTGCATCTCCAGATTTAGGTGCCCACTGTGAATTAATATCTAAGATATTTACAAAGAAATCATTCGTTAACGAATCCTTCTTCTTAGTTAAGACACCTGTCTTTGAACCATCAAAGTTTGCACCGAGTGCGCGCATTCCACCGATCAAGACAGTCAACTCTGGGGGAGTCAAACTCAATAGCGCTGCTTTATCAATTAGCGGAACTTCAGCGGGGCGGTTATCTGCTTTGCTGATGTAATTACGGAAACCATCTGCACTTGGCTCAAGAACTGCAAAAGATGCAATATCAGTCAGCTCTTGTGTTGCATCGGTGCGTCCAGGAGTAAAGCGAACCTTGACCTTATGGCCGGCATTCTTAGCAGCGGCCTCAACAGCCACTGTGCCACCTAAAACAATTAGATCAGCGAGTGAAACTTTCTTTGCTGATTTCTTATTGAAATTGCTTTGAATTTTCTCCAAAGTTGCTAGAACCTTCTTCAACTCTTTAGGGTTATTAACTTCCCAGCCACGTTGTGGTTCTAGGCGAATTCGTGCGCCATTTGCTCCGCCGCGCTTATCTGTGGCGCGGAAACTGGAAGCAGATGCCCAGGCAGTGGTAACTAATTGAGCGATCGTTAAATCACTAGCCAAGATGCGCTTTTTCAGAACTTCAATCTCGCTCTTGCCGATTACCTTCTTGCCAGCTGCAGGAAGCGGATCTTGCCAAATTAGAGCCTCTTTTGGCACTAGTGGTCCGAGATAACGTGCAATTGGACCCATATCGCGGTGAGTTAATTTAAACCAAGCGCGCGCAAATGCATCAGCGAAAGCTGCTTGGTCTTGCGCAAAGCGACGAGAGACCTTTTCATATGCAGGATCCATACGCAGCGCTAAGTCAGTTGTGAACATAACTGGTGCGTGAGTCTTACCTGCAATGTGCGCATCAGGTACTGACTTTGCCGCAGATTCATCAGTTGGAATCCATTGCGTTGCACCGGCCGGGCTCTTTGTTTGCTTCCACTCATATTTAAAGAGAGTTTTAAAGTAAGTGTTATCCCATTTAGTAGGAGTTGGAGTCCAAGCACCTTCTAAACCACTTGAAATAGTTTCTGCGCCATTGCCTTTACCTAAACTATTTTTCCAACCAAGTCCCATCTCTTCCATTGGCGCACCTTCTGGTTCTGCACCAACATATTTACCAGGATCGGCAGCACCGTGAGCTTTTCCAAATGTGTGGCCACCTGCAATAAGTGCAACGGTTTCTTCATCGTTCATTGCCATACGCGCAAAAGTTTCACGAATATCTTTTGCTGATGCAAGTGGATCCGGATTTGAATTTGGCCCTTCAGGGTTTACATAGATAAGACCCATCTGCACTGCCGCCAGTGGATCTTCTAATTTACGATCTCCGCTGTAACGCTCATCAGCAAGCCATTCGGCTTCTTTACCCCAATAAGTCTCATCTGGTTCCCAAACATCAACACGTCCGCCACCAAAACCAAAAACCTTAAGTCCCATAGATTCAATCGCAGAGTTGCCGGCCAAGATCATTAAATCTGCCCAAGATAATTTCTTTCCATACTTTTGTTTAATTGGCCAAAGCAAACGGCGGGCTTTATCTAGGTTTGCGTTATCGGGCCAACTGTTAAGTGGTGCAAAACGTTGCATACCTGCACCTGCACCACCGCGACCATCAGATGTGCGATAGGTACCGGCGCTATGCCAAGCCATGCGGATAAAGAATGGGCCGTAATGCCCATAATCTGCCGGCCACCACTCTTGCGAAGTAACCATTAACTCTTCAATATCTTTCTTAACTTTCTTGATATCTAACTTCGCAAATTCTTTCGCATAATCAAATCCATCACCCATTGGATCAGAAACCGGTGAGTGCTGACGCAGAACAGAGATATCTAACTGGTTTGGCCACCAATCAGTGTTGTAGGTGCCCTCTTTATTCAACTTACTTCCGGTATATGGGCACTTCTCTGAATCTGTCATGTTTGCTCCTAGTCAAGATTTATATAAGAATCATAATGCAATCCCCATATAACGCTATCTGAGAATTTCTACCCCGATCGGCAGGTGATCGCTGATTCCAGTAGGCGAGATGGGTGATATTTTGTATTCATCGGGGCGCAACCGATCAGAGAGTATGTAATCAAATTGCACCTTAGCGCCCCAGCTGGGGTAGGTATTTTGCGTGACCAGCGAACTCCACTTCGAAAGCGCAACAGGCAACTTCTTCGGAAGATTTAAATCACCCAATAACAAAGCCTTGGTATTTGTCTCTTCACCAATTTCTAGGGCCCACTTCTTTAGCTTTTTTAACTGTGACAAGTTAACTCCTGGAACAAAAGACAAATGCGTGTTAAAAATCGTAAAACCATTTTCTAGCGTTGCTGCTAGCGCCAGTCGTGGTTCATCGTGAACATAAATTGCGCGAATCTTTGGTCGACTGCTTGTTTCACTCTCGGTCGGAACAACAAGTGGCATACCAATTGGTGAATTTCCAAGTTCTAAACGGTGCCACTTTAAAACTTTAATTTTGGAGGCAATTCCAATTCCGTAACTTCCCGCAAGAATTTGATTCGTATCATTGGCAATCAATCTCGCATCGCCATCATTTAACTTGCGCCACTTTTCACCTGGGGTTCCGATAACACTTGGTGCAAATGCCCAATCTCTTGCACCCATTGCTGATGCAACTTCAGCGATTTGGTTTACCCCGCTAGAGCGTGGCAAATTGAAATCAATTTCCTGAACAGCGATCACATCAGTAGCCAACGCGGCGATCGCCTTATGTAGGGCTGCCAACGAGGGACCTGATTTATTGGGAGGGATCTCCATTCCATGGAGGAGATTCCACGAGGTGATGCGCATATGGCGAAGGCTAGTAGCGTTCACCCTTATGAGCGCGGTCAACGGACAGGTATCGAGGATGGATCGTGCTGCCCACCTGCGTAAAAATCAGGTTTCACTAGATCAGCTCTGGGCGAAGGCGAAGATCGTGCACTTTAGCGCCGGACGGTTGGCAGTTTCTGCCGATACAAATCAACTTCGATATCTAGATGCTGCTCAAATTACTGCGCTGATTGAAAGCGAAGGATTTAAATCTGGTGAGCGATATTTCTTAGGTTTAGATCAAGTGAATAACGAACCTTATTTTGCTTGGAATTCACCGCACCAAAATTCTGATGACCAGCAAGCCCCAGTAGGTTATTTAACTCTGCGCGAAATTGGGGCAGAACTCGATGAGTTGCAGATGGAGATTGCACTTCACGCAGTTGCACTTTCAAATTGGCATAACACCCATCCACACTGCGCCAGATGTGGTGCAACTACATCTGTTTCACTTGGTGGGGCGATTCGCACTTGCGATAAAGATAAGAGCGAGCATTATCCCCGCACGGATTGTGCAATTATTGTTTTGGTACGCGATAGCCAAGATCGAATCTTGCTGGGACGCCAGGGGATCTGGCCAGAAGGACGATTCTCTTGCTTTGCCGGTTTTCTTGAACCTGGAGAAACTTTCGAACAATGTGTACAGCGCGAAGTCTTTGAAGAAGCTGGTCTAGCCGTTCGCGAAATAAATTATCTTGGATCACAACCTTGGCCCTTCCCGGCATCGATCATGATCTCTTTTGAAGCGATTACTGATTTTCCAGAGAGCGCTCGCCCCGATGGTGAAGAAATTGTTGCAATTAAATGGTTAACACGTGGCGAGTTAAAGGCTGAAGTAATGGCCGGAACTCTTTTGCTGCCACCTGATATGTCGGTATCGCGCAAGATGATTGATCGTTGGTTATCTGCATGACGCAAGAAGCCGGCGCAATTCGCGCTGAAGAGATCTTGGCCGCACTCGATGCTGATCAAAGAGCAGTCGCACTTGCTACTCGTGGCCCAGTTTGTGTAATTGCTGGTGCCGGAACCGGAAAGACCCGAGCGATAACTCATCGCATTGCATACGCCGCGAGCATTGGAACAATGGATCCGCAGAAAGTTTTAGCGCTCACTTTTACATCTCGCGCTGCCGGTGAAATGCGCACACGATTGCGTGTACTTGGCGTTCCAACCGTTGCCGCACGCACAATTCACGCAGCAGCGTTAAAGCAGTTGGTCTATTTCTGGCCGAGCGTATTTGGTGGGCGAGTACCTGAGTTAATGACTGCCAAGGCAGGATTTATCGGCGAAGCAATCAATCGCGCTGGGCTATCAGGTGAACTGCGTGCAACATCGCGCGAATTAATGCGCGATATCGCTAGCGAAATCGAATGGGCGAAAGTTTCACAGGTCGCTCCCGAAGACTTTGTAAATGAAATCGCTAAGCGCAGCCAGAAGCCAAGAGTGAGCGCCGAAAAATTAGCGCAGGTTTACACAGCATATGAAAGCGTTAAGAAACAAGAGTTAGCGATTGATTTTGAAGATGTGCTTTTGCTGACGGCGGCGATGTTGGAGGAAGAACGCACAGTGCGCGAACGCGTGCAGGATCAGTACCGTTACTTCACTATTGATGAGTATCAAGATATCTCTCCGGTACAACAGCGTTTAATAAATGCTTGGCTGGGTTCGCGCCAAGATATTTGCGTAGTTGGCGATCCGGCGCAAACAATTTACTCATTTGCGGGAGCAACGCCAGTATTTCTAAATAGCTTTACCCAGCGCTTTCCGGATGCCGAAGTAATTCGCCTAAGTACTGGTTACAGATCAACCCCAGAAATTACCTTTGCCGCTAACGCACTCTTGCGTCACGGGTCAATGGGACAAGAGTTAATCGCGCTAAATGAGCATGGCGCCAAACCATCGGTAGATGGCTATGCCAATGAAGATGCTGAAATTGCCGGGGTATTGGCGCAGATAACTGATTTATTAAATTCAGGAACGCAGGCGCAAGAAATTTCTATCTTGGCGCGAACCAATAACCAATTAAAAGGTGTTGAGCGCGCAATGAATAAAGCGGGACTTCCCTATCAAGTGCGCAGTACTGAAAGATTTTTTGATCGCCAAGATGTCCGTGATTTCCTAAAGGAAGTGCGTCGCGCATCAGTATTGCCCGCTGAAGGCGTTTCGTGGATCGATGAACTTCGCACATTGGCGCAACCACATTTAACAGGTGAAAGTATTGATGGAATTGCAGCGTTGTTGCACCTAGCCCGCGAACTAGATGGCGATAATAATTTCAGCCCCAAGACGCTGCGCGGTTATTTGCGAGAAATTGAAGATCGCGTGCAACAGAACAATCCACCAACGATGCCGGTAATTACTCTGGCGACTCTGCATGCGGCAAAGGGCTTGGAATGGGAGCGCGTATTTTTAATCGGCGCATCCGAGGGAATTCTGCCGCTGGAATCTGGGGTTACTGGCCAGTCCGATGCAGTGATCGATGAAGAACGTCGCTTGTTCTACGTTGGTATGACGCGAGCCAAAGTTGATTTACATATCAGCCATCGCCAAAATCCAAGCCGTTTCCTGCGTGAGGCTGGCCTGCTCGCTTAATTTTCGCTTGATTTAATTAAGTTGCATGGATCACTATCTGTGGTTTACCCTTGCCTTTCACCAAACTGGTGAGGGTCTAATAGGCCAAGTAGAAAAAGGAGAATGAAAGATGTTTACATCTTCGTCATTCACCACAGCACGCGTTACACGCAGTGCTGCTACTTCGCCTGCCAATTTCCATGCGACTACAAAGAAGCATACAAATTGGCCCGCAGCGTCAAAGCCAGCGTTTTA
>JBIIPL010000074.1:0-5917 GCA_044342645.1 Candidatus Planktophila sp.
CAGCGCTGGAAACAATTGCTAATTCATACGGCGCTTCTCAAATTTTCTTGGGTCACACACGAGATGATCAAGCAGAAACTGTTTTACTTGGTTTGGCTCGTGGCTCTGGCACTAGATCTTTATCCGGTATGGCAACGATCAATGGAAAATATGCGCGCCCATTTTTACAATTAACAAGAGCGCAAACCGTTGCTGCTTGTGTTGAAGCAGAAATAACTCCTTGGAACGATCCACACAACATCAATGAAAAGTTTTCTCGTGTACGAGTGCGAAACAAAGTGATGCCGGTAATGGAAGAAGAGATTGGCCCTGGTATTGCAGCCGCGCTGGCACGAAGCGCGGCAATATTGCGCGATGATGCCGATGCTTTAGATGAGATGGCACAGGCAGTTATCTCACGAGTTGATTTAAGTGACTTAGATTGCGCAGCCTTGGCTGAGCTGCCACGGGCCATTCGCTTTCGCGTACTTCGAGCCGCGATCTACGCTGCAGGAGCGCCCAGCGGCTCTGTGAGCGCAGATCATCTCTCTGGCGTCGAGGCACTGGTCACTTCCTGGCGTGGCCAAGGAGAGGCGAGCCTGCCGGGTGGTGTGAAGGTTGCTCGGATTTCGGGCAGACTTTCGCTCTTAGCCCGCCCATAAATCTCCCCAAGAGATTTGATATTAAAGGAGTCCTTAAGTGGATCTAGCTGCTGTCGGCACAGATGTTGAACGCGTAATTGTTACTGAAGAAGAACTGCGCACAAAAATTGCTGAACTTGCAGCGCGCGTTGATGCTGATTACAAAGATCGCGACTTGCTCCTAGTCGGTGTTCTTAAAGGTGCGATTATGGCGATGGCAGATCTAACTCGTGCGATGCAACGCCACATTGATATGGATTGGATGGCGGTTTCATCTTACGGTTCTGGCACTAAATCAAGTGGTGTAGTCCGCATCCTTAAAGATTTAGATCGCGATATTACCGGGCGCAATATTTTGATCGTAGAAGACATTGTTGATTCTGGTTTAACTCTCTCTTGGTTGCGCGCTAACTTGATGTCACGTGGTGCAGCATCGGTAGAAATTCTCGCGATTTTGCGTAAACCAGAGGCAGCTAAAGTTGAAGTGACATGCAAGTACGTCGGCTTCGATATTCCAACCGACTTTGTTGTTGGTTACGGCCTAGATTTTAATGAGAAGTACCGCAATCTCTCCTTCGTCGGTGTGCTCGCCAAGCACATGTATTCATAAGAGATGCGAATATAAATATGGAGAAGAAAAACCCATTGAAGAAGAAGCCAATAACTAAGGCCGCAAAAGATAAAAAAGCGGTGAAAAAAGCCCCGACTACTCGCGCTGGCCGAATTGTTCGCGGTCCACTTTTCTGGATAGTTGTTGCAATTCTTGGTGTAACAATTTTTGGACAGATTTCAAGTGTTGGCAATCGCTACGATCAGATCAGTACTTCTCAAGCACTCGATGCAATCGCTCAATCAAAAGTTGAATCCGCACTTGTTATTGATAGATCACAAAAGCTGCAATTAACTCTCAAGCCTGGCGAGTTAATCGAAGGTTCAAGTAAAGTCGAAGCTTCTTATGTCGCGCGGCAAGAGCCAACGATTGTTGATGCTTTAACTGGCAACCCACCACCTAAAGGCTGGAACGTTAGCGTTCCCACTCAATCTCTATTTATTTCATTCCTATTTTCAATCTTCCCAATTCTTCTGATCGGCTTCTTGTTCTTCTTCTTAATGAGCAATGCTCAAGGCGGAAACAAAGTCTTTTCTTTTGGAAAATCAAGAGCGAAACTGCAAGATAACGATGTTCCGCAAAATACCTTTGCAGATGTTGCTGGCGCAGATGAAGCAATCGCCGAACTTGAGGAAATCAAGGACTTCCTTGCAAATCCTGCCAAGTACGCATTACTTGGCGCAAAAATTCCTAAGGGCGTACTTTTATACGGCCCTCCCGGAACCGGTAAAACTTTATTGGCACGCGCAGTTGCTGGAGAAGCAAAAGTTCCTTTCTATTCAATCTCTGGCTCTGACTTTGTTGAAATGTTTGTAGGCGTTGGTGCGGCTCGTGTACGTGACTTATTTACGCAAGCTAAAGCAAATGCACCAGCAATTGTCTTCGTTGATGAAATCGATGCTGTCGGTCGCCAACGTGGCGCAGGTATGGGTGGCGGACACGATGAACGCGAACAAACACTCAATCAATTGTTAGTTGAAATGGATGGTTTTGAAACTGGTGGCCAAGTAATTCTTATTGCTGCGACCAACCGTCCAGATGTATTGGATCCTGCGCTATTGCGTCCAGGTAGATTTGATCGTCAGATTGCAGTTGATCGTCCAGATTTAAAGGGTCGCGAAGAAATTCTTAAGGTGCACGCTAAGACCAAGCCACTCTCAGATGAGGTTGAGTTATTAAATTATGCTCGCCGCACACCAGGATTTACCGGTGCAGATCTCGCAAATGTTCTAAATGAAGCTGCGTTGTTGGCCGCGCGTGAAGAGAAGAAAGTAATCTCTAATCTGCAAATTGATGAGGCCATTGATCGCGTTATGGCTGGACCACAACGTAAATCTCGAATCATGTCTGATGACGAACGTCGCGTAACCGCCTATCACGAAGCCGGTCACGCACTGGTGGCACATGCACTGCCACATACAGATCCCGTACATAAGATCACGATCATGCCGCGCGGTCGCGCACTTGGTTACACAATGGTTCTGCCTGATGACGACAAGTACTCAACAACCCGTAATCAATTGTTAGATCAATTGGCATATTCACTGGGCGGTCGTGCTGCAGAAGAACTTATCTTCCACGATCCATCTACTGGTGCATCAAATGATATTGAAAAGGCCACAGCGCTTGCTCGTGCAATGGTCACGCAATACGGAATGACAGAAGTAATCGGAGCGATAAAACTAGGCACAGATGCCTCTGAACCATTTATGGGCCGTGACTATGGCCATCAACGCGATTACTCTGAAAACGTTGCAGCTAAAGTCGATTCCGAAATCCGTAAGTTAATTGAGAACGCACATCAAGAAGCCTTCGATATTTTGGTAGCAAATCGAGTGACTTTAGATGCGATGGTCCTGCAATTACTTGAGAAAGAAACGCTTAATAAAGAAGAGATCGCAGTTATTTTCGCCAAAGTTAACTCCTGGCCACGTCGTCCATCTTGGACTGGTTCATCAACTCGCATTCCTTCACAGCAACCACCTGTTGCTGTTCCTGAGCGCTTGATTGTTAAACCTGCCGCAGATAAGAAACCATCACGAGTCAAGAAGAGTACCAATAAGGAAAATTCTTAAACGTGAGCGATATAAACGCGGTTTCAATGGGGCCTGATGCAGGTCGTGCGCTGCATCCTTATGATGAAGCACGCGCTGCTGCTGCAGTTCGCGAACTACTTCTGGCCCTTGGTGAAGATCCTGATCGTGAAGGTTTAAAGGAAACTCCTGCACGAGTTGCTCGGGCCTTTAAAGAAAACTTCGAAGGACTTTGGAAATCACCTGAAGAAGTACTAACAACAACATTTGATATTGGACACGAAGAGTTGGTAATCATTCGTGACATCGAAGTCTTTTCGCATTGCGAACATCACTTGACCCCGTTTCACGGAGTTGCCCACGTCGGTTATATCCCGCGTGGAAAAATTACCGGATTATCTAAAGTCGCTCGCTTAGTAGATCTCTTTGCTCGCCGCCCACAAGTGCAAGAGCGTTTGACTACTCAAATTGCGGATGCAATGGTAAAAATTCTTGACCCAATGGGAGTTATAGTAATTATTGATTGCGAGCATTTGTGTATGTCAATGCGAGGCGTCCGTAAATCCCATGCGCGCACAACAACAAGTGCGGTCCGTGGAGTTTTACGCGATCCCGCTACACGAGCAGAAGCAATCAGCCTAATTACCAAAGGCTAGTTAATGGTCGGCACTCCAATGAAAATTATGGGCATTTTAAATGTCACGCCCGATTCATTTGCTGATGGTGGAAAACATGACACTTATGAAAAGGCCGTTGCTCGCGGGTTAGAGATGATTTCCGAAGGCGTTGACATCATTGATATTGGTGGTGAATCCACGCGACCTGGCGCAGCGCGAGTTTCTGCCGCTGAAGAACAAGCGCGAGTTATCCCTGTAATTGAAAAGTTGTCGCAATCTGGAGTGCCTATCAGCATCGACACAATGAGAGCAGAAACTGCAGAATTAGCTATTACTGCAGGTGCGAGCATTGTTAATGATGTCAGCGGCGGAGTAGCCGATGATCTGATGCACGAAGTTGTTGCTGAAATGGGTTGTCCATACATTTTGATGCATTGGCGTGGTCATTCAAAAGATATGAATAACAAGGCTGTTTACGGTGATGTAGTCAAAGAGGTTATCGCAGAGTTAAATATCCAAATCGAGGCAGCGCTGCGAAGCGGAATAGCGAAGAACAATTTGATTATTGACCCAGGCCTGGGCTTTGCAAAAGATGGCCAACACAATTGGGAGATATTAAATCGAATAGATGAGTTAACCGATCTAGGTTTCCCGGTATTAATCGGTGCATCACGCAAGCGGTTCCTGGGTGGTGAAACCCCGGATGAGCGAGAAGTGGCGACTATTGAATTAACTAAAAGCCTTCTTGCCAAAAAAATTTGGGGAGTTAGAGTTCATAGCGTGAGCCCACATAAGAATTTGGTATTAGCCAATGGCTGATCTAATTGAAATTAAAGGAATTAAATCCTTTGGCTATCACGGCGTCTTTGAATCAGAAAATATTGCCGGACAGGATTTTTTTGTGGATGTTCTACTCGAATTAGATTTAACTCGTGCCAGCGTTACGGACGACGTCTCTGACACCGTTAACTATGCAGAAATAACCGATTTAGTAATTGAAGAAGTAACCGGCGAACGGGTTGCGCTAATTGAAAAATTGGCAGCTCGGATTGCCGACCGAATTAGAAGTAGATATCCACAAGTGGCCGCAGTATCGATCACGGTACATAAGCCACAAGCACCTGTGAACGCTCAAGTTAAAGATATTTCGGTAACAATTAATCGATGAAGGCAGTGATTGCGCTAGGTGCCAATATCGGCAACCCCAAAGAGCAGATGGATTTAGCGGTGGCAATGTTGCGCGAAGCCACTGACTTTAAGTTGGTATCAAATTATTACTCAACTAAACCAGTTAGTGATATTCCACAACCAGATTACTTAAATGCGGTTTGCATCGTTGAAAGTGATTTACCTGCAATGGATTTATTGGCCCTGTTGCACGGAATCGAAAAAACTCTGGGCCGAGAAAGAACCGAAAAGTGGGGCCCACGCACAATTGATTTAGACCTTATCCAATATGGGTCATTACTTAGTTCCGCAGATGAGTTACAACTACCGCACCCACGCGCGCATGAGCGTCGTTTTGTAATCGAGCCTTGGCATTCGATTGAGCCAGATGCGATCTTGCTGACTCAAGGAAAGATTTCTGAGATTTTGGAGCAAATGCTTTAAGGCTCTAAACTTATATCCATCACCGCCCGGTACCTGAAAGGACTGGAGCCCGATATGAAGATAGTTAATAGCGCAGCTGAGTTGGCTGACGGCTGCACTTTTGTTCCGACTATGGGCGCTCTACATGCTGGGCACGCATCACTTTTTAAATTAGCAAGAGCCAAGAGTGAATTTGTAGTTGCAAGTATCTTCGTAAATCCACTTCAATTTGAAAACAATAAAGATCTTGAACTTTATCCTCGTACTCCAGAACGTGACGCTGAAATAGCACGCGAATCCGGTGTAACCCATCTTTGGTTACCTGATGTAAATGAAATTTATCCAGCGAGCGTTGCCAAAAAATCTGCCGGTTTAATCGGGGATATATTTGAAGGCGCAAACCGCATCGGGCATTTTGACGGTGTCGTAACAGTGGTCTCACGCTTA
>JBIIPL010000075.1:0-5815 GCA_044342645.1 Candidatus Planktophila sp.
TTCTGTTCTAGCCAAGCCTATAACCCAACGCAGGGAAGACGCGAGGTGGATTGCTTGTGCTCATTAGAACCCCAGATCTGGGTCTGATATTCCCGATTAGGGCTAGGACTAGCGCTCTCTGGCGGGGTTTAAAGGGTTAAGAGCATGCGGGTATTGCCCAAGGTATTGGGCTTGGCCGCTTCGAGATCTAGGAATTCTGCAACACCGGCATCGTAGGAGCGCAGTAATTGTTGATAAACATCAGGCGCAACTGGTGTTCCCTCGATTTCTGCAAATCCGTGACGACCAAAGAATGAAGTTTGGAAAGTTAAGCAGAAAATTCTTTCTACTCCCACTTCGCGGGCGCGTTCAATGATTCTTTCAAGTATCTCGTGTCCGATTCCTTGCTTATGAAAACTTTTTTCTACTGCAACGGTACGGACTTCTGCTAGGTCATCCCACAAAATGTGAAGAGCCCCGCAACCAACAACTTTTCCATCAACTTCAGCGACTGTAAATTCTTGAACACTTTCATACAGTGTGACAGTTTCTTTGGAGAGCATTTGACCGGGGGCAGCATAAGAATCTACAAGTTGGCGAATAGTCTTAACATCGCTGGTGCGTGCTGGGCGAATGACGATCATGTTTATTCGACTTCAGGTTTTACCAGTGGGAATAAAATTGTTTCACGAATTCCTAAGCCGGTAAGTGCCATCAATAAACGATCGACTCCCATACCCATTCCACCTGTCGGTGGCATTGCAAATTCCATTGCTCGTAAGAAATCCTCATCCACTTGCATCGCTTCCAAGTCACCCTTTGCGCCAAGTGTTGCTTGTTCAATTAAACGCTCGCGCTGAATCACTGGATCGATCAGCTCGGAATATCCCGTAGCAAGTTCGAAACCGTCTACATACAAGTCCCATTTTTCGGCAACGCCTGGCAACTCGCGGTGTGCGCGCACTAATGGCGAGGTATCGATAGGAAAACCCATTACAAAGGTTGGGGCGATGAGTTGATCTTTAGCAACATGTTCGAAGATTTCTTCAGCGAGTTTTCCAGTAATCCACTTGGGATCAATCTTCATTCCCAGTTTGGTCGCAATCTTCTTCAAATCCTCAAGCGGAGTAAGCGCAGTAACGCTTTCTCCAACACCTTCGGTGATCGCCTCGTATAAGGAAATCTCGCGCCATTTTCCACCAAGGTCTGCTTGTCGGCCATCGTGATGTGTAACCACGTGCGAACCAGCAATTACTAGCGCTGCATTTTGCACCAAAGAGCGAGTTAAATCTGCAATTGAACGCCAGTCGCCATATGCCTGGTAACTCTCGATCATTGCAAACTCAGGAGAGTGAGATGAATCAGCTCCTTCATTGCGGAAGTTGCGATTAATTTCAAAGACTCGCTCAATGCCACCAACAACACAGCGCTTTAAAAATAATTCAGGTGCAATACGCAGGTACAAATCCATATCGTAGGCATTGCTGAACGATTTAAAGGGACGCGCTGCAGCTCCACCGTGCATTACCTGCAGCATTGGAGTCTCAACTTCGACGAAGTTCTCGTTATGGAAAGTCTCACGCAACGAACGCATAACCGCTGGACGCAAACGAGCATTTGCACGCGCTTCATCACGAACGATCAAATCCACATAACGCATGCGGACACGGGTTTCCTCCGACATCGGTTTGTGATCAATTGGCAGAGGACGTAGCGATTTGGCTGCAATTGCATAGCTATTGGCCAAAATAGAAAGTTCGCCGCGCTTTGAGGTAATGATTTCGCCGGTAACGCTGACGATATCTCCCAGATCTATATCGCTCTTCCAAGAATCTAAAGTTTCTTGACCAACTTTGTCGAGTGAGAGCATCGCTTGAAGTTCGGTGCCATCGCCTTCACGTAAAGTGGCGAAGCAGAGTTTTCCGGTATCGCGCTTAAAAATTATGCGACCGGTCAAGCTTTGAATATCACCAGTCGTCGAATCGGTTTCAAGTGTTGCGTACTTGGCGCGAATTTCTGCCAGCGAGGCGGTGCGAGAAACAGAAACTGGATAAGGCTCAACCCCGCGCTCAATTAGCCCTGCGCGTTTTTCGCGACGGATGCGTAATTGCTCAGGTAGATCATCTTCTACCGATGCGGTGGGCTGCTCTTCCTTGCTCATAATGGCGAAAGTCTACCTATTAGATATTTCTCTCGTGGATAAGGCGCAAGCCAATCAAGGTGAGATCAGGCTCATGCTCATCAATAGTTTCAGCAACTCCAATGATTAACGGTGCGAGTCCACCGGTTGCAATCACAGTCGGGGCTCCTTCATAACTCTGCGCTAATTCAGCAACAATGCGATCTACCAAGCCATCTACTTGTCCAGCAAATCCAAAGATGGTTCCGGATTGCAGTGCTTCGACTGTGTTCTTTCCAATGACGTTCTTTGGGCGAATAAGTTCTACTTTACGCAATTGCGCTGCGCGTGCAGCCAGAGCATCAACTGAAATTTCAATTCCTGGTGCAAGTGCGCCGCCTAAGAATTCTCCCTTAGGCGAAACAACATCTAGATTTGTTGATGTTCCAAAATCTACAACAATCGCTGGTCCGCCATAAAGAGTATGTGCAGCTAAGGTATTTACGATGCGATCTGCGCCAATTTCTTTTGGATTATCAACCAAGAGCGGAACACCAGTTTTAGTTCCTGGTTCCACAATCGTGGTTGGTATTTTTGAAAAATAAGTTGCAATCATTGTTCTTAATTCACGCAAAGTGGCCGGAACCGTTGAACAGATTGAAAGTCCAGTAATTTCGTAATCAGAAACTAGCGAGCGGTATTGCAGCCACAGCTCATCTGAAGTTGTACGAGGATCTGTCTTGACTCGCCACGAGCGAACAAGATCATCTCCTTGGAAAACACCCAACACCGTATTCGTATTTCCGACATCTACAGTTAGCAACATAACTACTCCGCTCTCAGATCTAGACCGATATCAAAAACTGGCGCAGAATGTGTCAGCGCCCCAATAGCAATGTAATCAACGCCAGATTGCGCATATGTGCGCGCATTGGCAATTGAAATTCCACCCGATGCTTCTAATTTAAATGCACCGTTTACTAAAGCAACTGCTTGGGCACATTGTTCTGCAGACATGTTGTCCAGAAGTACTAGATCAGGCTTCTGCGATAACACATCCCGCAACTGCTCCAGAGTGTCTACTTCAATCTCGATTTCGGCCTCAGGAAACGCTGACCGCACCTGTGCAAAAGCTTTAAGCACTCCACCAGCAGCAGCAATGTGATTATCTTTAATCAGTGCAGCATCACTTAAGTTCATGCGGTGATTAGTACCGCCACCCATGCGCACCGCGTACTTTTCAACAGTTCTCATACCTGGTGTTGTCTTTCGCGTGTCCCGGACCTGGCACTTTGTTCCAGAAACTTCTGCAACCCACTTACTAGTCAATGTTGCAATTCCACTTAAGTGACCAAAAAAATTAAGCGCAGTCCGCTCGGCTAACAAAATTGCTCGCGTGTTTCCACGAACGCTCATTAATACATCGCCTGCCTTAACGCGATCTCCATCTTTCTTAGAAAGAGTTACATCAGTCAATCCAACTTCGGCAAGTACGGCATGCGCGATATTGATTCCGGCTATTACTCCATCCATGCGAGCCACAAAATCAGCAGAAGCTGTCGCATCTGCGGCAATGGTTGCCTGTGAAGTTATATCTACTCCCCCGGCTAGATCTTCGGCAAGTGCCGCCTTTATCAATTCTTGATCGCTCACTTTCCACCCACTTCTTGATAGCTGGTATTCCACTTTCCATTTAAATCTAACTCTTGGACAATTCTCTTACGCCAAATGCTTTCTGAGTTTGGAAAATCTTCGCGCCAGTGAGATCCACGTGTCTCTTGTCTAATCAGCGCAGCCTTAAGAATCGCTTCAGCTAATTGAAATAGGTTGGTTGTTTCCCAAGCTTCAACACATGGATTAGTGCTCCTGCGATCTTGAATGCGGGTTAAATCTGCGCTGGTTTGTAATAAAGAATCTGAAGAACGTAATACGCCCGCTCCACGGCTCATGCTCAATTGCAATTCACGTCTGGTAGCTGGATCCAAAAGTATTGTCTTTGAATTATCGGCAACCGGTGCAGAACGTTCCGTTAAATTTGCCGCGATATCCGCTGCGATTCGCGCGCTAAAAACCAAACCTTCAAGAAGTGAATTCGAAGCTAAACGATTTGCACCGTGGACTCCAGAACAAGCTGTTTCGCCACAGGCATAAAGCCCATTAACGCTTGTGCGCCCATTCAGATCAACGCGCACACCACCAGATGCATAGTGTGAGGCTGGCGCTACTGGGATCAAATCTTTATTTGGATTGATTCCGTGAGAAATACAAGATGCGTAAATTGTTGGAAATCGATTTTCAAAGCCAGTTAGATGTCGAACATCCAACCAAACATGGTGTGCCCCGGTCTTATTCATCCGACGCATTGATGCGATTGCAACCACATCACGTGGGGCAAGTTCAGCTAATTTGTGTTCGTTTAACATAAAGCGATCGCCGCCATCGTCTAGCAAATATGCACCTTCACCGCGCACTGCTTCGCTAATCAAAGGTTGTTGGCCTTGTGTGTTATCTCCCAGCCATAAAACTGTGGGATGGAATTGAATAAATTCCACATCTGCCACTTTTGCACCAGCGCGCAGCGCTAAGGCAACGCCATCTCCAGTTGAAACGGATGGGTTTGTAGTTTGTGCAAATACTTGGCCGAGTCCGCCCGTTGCTAAAACAACCGCTTTACCCAAGGCGCGACCAACACCGTCGCGACTTCCGGCACCAATCACATGCAGCGTTACTCCACAGACAGCGCCACTGGCATCCTTAAGCGCATCTAGAACAAGTGCATCTTCGACTACTTCAATCTCTGGATCATCGTGAACAGCAGCGAGCAGTGCGCGTGAAACTTCAGCACCAGTTGCATCTCCTCCAGCGTGCAATATTCGATTACGTAAATGTCCACCTTCACGAGTGAGCGAAATTTCTCCTGAATCTTCGGTATCAAATATTGCACCGCGTTCAATTAATTTACGGACCGCTTCAGGACCTTCGGTTACTAGTACGCGCACTGCTTCAACGTCGCATAAATCTGCGCCTGCAACCAAAGTATCTTTCAAATGTTGATCTGGAGTATCACCGGGGCCAAGTGCAGCAGCAATTCCACCTTGCGCCCATTTAGTAGAGCCTTCATCCACTTTAGATTTTGTAACAATCAAAACTGAGAGACCAAAGGTGCGCGCTTGAAGCGCAGTAGTCAGTCCAGCAATTCCCGAACCAACCACGATTACATCAGCGGTTGCAGTCCATCCAGGTTCAGGTGCAAGTAATTTCATCGCACACCGGTATTTCCGGTAGATGGGTTCATCTGCATATTGTCGATCAAACGGACCCCATTAAGCCAACCCGCGATAATTGCACGCTGCTTTGAGGTGGAATCTGTGGCAATTCCAAAGTTTTCTTCATCGATTATTTCGGCATAGTCCAATTTGAAGAGGGGTTCGTGAGAGCAAATTTGGTGCATTGATTCTCTAGCTGATTTTACATTCTTGCTCTCTTTGGCGGCTGTCAGTGCGCTGTAAATAACCGCTGCCGCTTTTCGATCGTTCTCACTTAATCTGACATTTCTTGAAGATAGAGCAAGTCCATCGCGTTCTCTAATTGTCGGCGCGGCAATTACTTCAACGCCTTTATAACTTTTCTTTGCCAAATTTTTGATCAGAACTAATTGCTGAAAATCTTTTTCACCAAAAATAGCCTGCGCTGGTTTAAGTAGATCAAATAAGCGTG
>JBIIPL010000013.1:0-16555 GCA_044342645.1 Candidatus Planktophila sp.
CCATAAGCCTGAGCCACAAATACAGCAGAACTATTTATCAGAGCGCATGCGCAGCGATGAAGTACCGACGATGATTTATATGGTTCGCCACGGTGAAACTGTGTTGACGCCAATGCGAAAGTTTTCCGGTGTTGGTCCTTTGGATCCAAAGTTAACCGAAAAGGGTCTGGCGCAAGCTGCTGCAGTAGCGGGTGCAATCGCCAAAATGAATCCAGAAGTTTTGATCGCATCACCATTGACGCGCACGACTCAGACAGCTGCAGCAATCGCCGCGGCTACAGGTCTTGAAATTTCTTTTGATGAGATTTGGTATGAACTCTCATTTGGTGATTGGGATGGTCTTTCTTTTGAAGAAGTTAAAGAAAAGTTTCCTGATGAATTTCAGGGTTGGCTCAATTCAACGTCATATGCACCAGCTGGGGGAGAGTCTTACGATCAAGCCGAAGTTCGCGTTGAAGAAGCGCTAGAGAAAGTCGCCGCTCTTTACCCCGGACAGCGAGTTGTTGTTGTCACTCACAACGGAATCATTAAATTGGCGGCACAAATAGTTACAGGAGCGCCCACGGAAGCGGTTTTTCATATAGATGCCGCACCTTGTTCGATCACTTCAATTTCAATTTGGCCATCAGATGGTCTGCGTGCACTGCGCAGCCTTAATGAGACAGGACACTTCCGTCCCTGATTCAAACTATTTGCTACCGCTATAACTAGCCTTTACGCCACTCGAAACACATCAAAACCTACTAACCCCTGAATATTTCACCCCTGGCTCCTAGCCCCACCCTGAGAATTAATCCGTGGTTCACCAAATTGATAGGCCAAATCATTGACCTACCCCTGTACTTTGTGCGTAAACTCTCCATTGAGCAAACCTGTCATCGTTACCACATTTTCCCGGGTGTGGAACGTTGATAGGCCTGCTAGCAGTTCCTTGGGCAACCCTAGTAGAAAGCTGAAATAGATATGCGAAACACTTTCTCGTCGCGAGTATCAACTCGCGCATTCAAGGCAGTACTGGGGGCAAGCCTTGCTGGCGCACTCCTAGTTTCTGCACTTCCTTCTGCATCAGCGGCAACAGGTTCTGTTGGCGGCGTGTGCACAAAGGTTGGCGATAAGGCGAAGGTCGGAAAGATCAACGTCATTTGTAAGGCAGTATCAGGAAAGAAGATCTGGACTGATACAACTGTTTATAGAGTTTCAATTAGCGCAAATGCAATCCTTGGCGGAAAGAATAACCAGACCGCAACTTGGATTCAGAATTACGTTATTCCTCAATTCGAACTTTCTAATGCGGAAAAAGGAAAGCAAGTAGATATTTCCTTTACACCTGCAGGTATCGATGACAATGCATTCAAGACACAACTTGCACTAGACCTTGCTTCAAAGCGTGGTCCAGATGTAATGGCACTTGATGGTTTCTGGGTGGCAGAATTTGCTGAAGCCGGATACATCAAGCCACTTGAGTCAGTTGTTGGCGCAAAAGCTGTAAACGCTTGGGATGGCTGGTCACAGATTCCAGCGTCAGTTCAAGGCGTGATGAGCTATGACGGAAAGAAGTACGGAGTTCCTCAAGGAACAGATGGCCGTATTATCTACTTCAACAAGAAGCTATTTGCTGATGCAGGCCTTCCTGCCAATTGGCAACCAAAGTCTTGGGCAGACATTTTAACTGCTGCAAAGACAATCAAAACTAAGACTCCAACAGTTAATCCATTACAGCTAAATGCTGGTGATGGAATGGGAGAAGCAACTGCGATGCAGGGCTTCCTCAATCTTCTCGGTGGCGCCGGAAGCTTGATCTATGACGCTAAGACAAAGAAGTGGACAGGAAATACAAAGGCTGTTCGCGACATGCTTGGTTTCTATGACAGCGTTTACAACAAGGACAAGGTCGGAAACTCTGACTGGCAGCTCCTTGCTGGAGAAAATGGTCGCAACGAATCATTCAAGGCATTCTCTGAAGGAAAGCTTGCAATGATCATCGAAGGTGACTACCTCTGGAGAGGCGTTATCAACCCTGTTTCAGGTAACTTCAAGATGGCAGATCGCAATACAAATGTTGGCTTTGCCAAGATTCCTGCACAGACAGCTAAGTCAGGTGTCAATGGTCAGAGCTTCATGAGTATGTCTGGCGGAAGTGGATATGCACTTAATCCGAACTCTCGTGACAAGAATGTCGCTTGGGATCTACTTAAGTTCATCAACGCAAAAGAGCCAGTATCTTCATTTATGGCTATCGGTGGAGCAGTTCGTATTTCACAACGTCAAGATGTGAACTCATCTGTTCTAAAGTCTGACCCTTGCTTGAAGTTCGTATTTGAGAATGCAATTCCAAATACCTTCTTCCGTCCAGCAAATGTCAACTACAACGCAGTATCAGTACTGCTACAGAAGGCAACAACTTCGATCGTTCAAGGTAAGACAGTTGCAGAAACTGCAGCAGCTTACGAGACCGCTCTGAAGGCACTTGTCGGCGCAACAAACGTAGCCAGCAACTAAGGCTGCATGAAATCTAAGACGGTAAAGGGTTCCCGGGCCGCAAGGCCCGGGAACTCCGTTCTTGGTAAGGGCGCAGCGACCGTCTTTTTATCCCCGTCGCTTCTTTTTATTGGAGTCTTTCTACTTGTCCCTGCATTTTGGACGCTCTTCCTTGGGTTAACAGATTACAAACTTGTAGGAATCGAAGCGCTAAATCCAAGTTTTGTAGGACTAGATAACTTTGCTAAAGCCCTCCAAGATCCGCAATTTCTTAGCTCACTCAAACTAACCATAGTTTATGTTTTAGGCTCCGCTATTTTTGGGCAAGCCCTGCTTGGCTTCATTCTGGCTTGGGTTTTAAACGAACTTTCGCCCCGGGTTCGCAACGCTGTTGAATTAATTGTTATTTTTTCTTGGATTGTTCCAGGTTCAGTAGTCGCATTCTTATGGTTCGCCTTTTACAACAAAGAAGAGGGAACTTTAAATGCCATTCTGGGTGTAAACATCGATTGGCTGCTTGATTATCCGATGCTCTCAATCATTATTTTCAATATTTGGCGAGGAACTGCCTTTTCGATGCTGCTCTTTAGTGCGGCGATCGCATCAATTCCTAAGTCTCATATTGAAGTTGCGCGAGTAGCAGGCGCGTCAAAGATGCAGCAACTTCGCCATATTGTTTTACCTTCAGCTCGCTCATACATACTTACAAATCTCTTACTCATTACCTTATGGACTTTTAACGATTTCGGTCCATACCTTCTAACAGGCGGTGGCCCGGGCGGTCAGACGCAGATTCTTCCAATTTTTATTTACGACAGCGCTCTTCGCTATCTAGACTTCGGTTACGGCTCAGCGATCGCCGCCATAATGCTCTTACTAAACCTATTTCTTTCGCTCATAGTTCTTCGAATGTCTAAAAAAGGGAAGAAGTAATGAGAGTCCTTGGTAAAGAGGTTTTTACCTCAGATAAACGCCGAATCGATGAGCGATCTAACGTTGAAAAAATCTCGACGTTTGTATTTGTACTGCTCGCCGTGAGTTTCTTTGCCATCCCATTGATGTGGTTAGTTCTCGCTCCTTTTGATTCTGATCCCACCTTTCGCATCAAATGGCCAAATTGGGGACTGGGGAATTTCTCTGAAATGGCAGAAAATCCATATGCCTATCGCTCACTTTTGAATTCAGCTATTTTCTCAGCCGGAAGTGGATTGGTGGTAATTTTAGTTGGGGCACCAGCATCGTATGTATTGAGTCGTATCAAGTTTGCAGGACGAGATGCCTTCTTATATATCCTCTTACTTTTCTCATCAGTTGTTACAGGCAGCGCAGCAATGGTGCCACTCTTTTTGCTTTCTCTTAGGTTGAATTTAATCGATACCTACCAAGGTGTTGTTTTAGTATTGACTGGTGGACTTATTCCAGCAGCTATCTTTATCTTAAAAGATTTTACGGATTCAATTCCAAAAAGTTACGAAGAATCAGCTCAGATTTTCGGTGCCAGTTCTTTCCGCATCCTCAAAGATGTCGTAACTCCAATTATTCGACCAGGCTTAGCAGTTATCTTCGTCTGGTCGTTTGTTCAAGCGTGGGGTAACTTCCTTGCCCCATTTATCTTGATTCGAGATGTAAATAAACAACCAGCAGCGGTAATGATGTATAGCTTCTATAACGATGGTGGACAGGCTGTTTTCCGCACAGTTGCTGCTTTTTCATTGATTTACACGATTCCTGTACTTGCAATGTATTTTTACGTGAATAAGAAATATGGGTTCCGCTTCTATGGAGGGATTAAGGGCTAATGAGCTTTGTATCGATTGAGAAGATCACCAAAGTATTTCCTGGCGGAGTACGAGCGCTGGATGAGTTAGATCTTGAGATCCAGGACGGTGAGTTCTTCGCGCTGCTCGGACCATCCGGTTGTGGAAAGACAACGTTGCTGCGCACATTGGGCGGCCTTGAATCTTCAACTAGTGGAAAGATCTCATTTGAAGGTAAAGATGTCACCTTCCTAACACCTGGAGCTCGCAATATTGCAATGGTCTTCCAGGATTATGCGCTTTATCCACATATGAATGTATTAGAGAATATTTCATATCCGCTTAAAGTTAGAAAGTTTTCCAAGGAAGAAATTGATAAGCGCGTAAAGCAAGCATCTGAAGCGCTTTCAATTGAAATGTTGCTAGATCGCAAGCCAGGACAGATTTCTGGAGGCCAGCAACAACGCGTTGCGGTTGCGCGCGCGATGGCTTGTACTCCAAGCCTCTATCTCTTTGATGAGCCACTTTCAAACCTTGATGCGCGCTTGCGCCTAGAAGCCCGTACATTTTTGAAGCAGTTACAGCGCGAACTTGGTGTGACAACAATTCTTGTTACGCATGATCAATCTGAAGCGCTAGCTCTTGCAGATCGAATGGCGGTAATGGATAAAGGAAGAATTAAGCAGGTCGGTAGTCCAGCTGAGTTCTTCCATAAGCCTGCAAATATATTTGTGGCAAGTTTTATTGGATCAACTCCAATGAACCTGCTCGATGGCGTTGTAAATGATGGAAAGGTAACAATCGGCTCAGCGTCATTTGATATTCCAGCACACGCGCAAAATACTGCGCGAACCGGCGATAAGGTCGTGTTTGGTGTTCGCCCCGAGTATGTATCGCTAACTTCATCTCCTGGATCTGGAATAGCCAGCGGTGTAGTAAAAGTTACCGAGAACTTAGGCACTCATTATTTAGTGACCGCAGATTGCAACGGAATTTTGGTACGCGGAACCGCTCCAGATGGGTCCGAGCCACACATGGGAGACACCGTTCATCTGAAGCCAGAATCTGGTCGTACGCTCCTTTATAATAAGACAAGCGAAGATCTTTACTAGCCCAATTCCTTATGCAATTTTCAAAGTTATATACATCTGTCGATAGAGATCAATCTATCTATCAGTATGTTCCTTTCGATGTTCCTGCAGGCGCAGAAGGTGTAACTCTGCGCATGCGCCACAATGGATTGATATCTGTCATCGATTTGGGTTTATTTGACCCAATTGGTTTCCGAGGATTTTCCGGCAGCGAAAGAGAACACGTCGTGTTAAATCAAACCGATGCAACTCCGGGATATCTACCTGGCCCAATTCGAGCGGGCACGTGGTTCGTTTCCCTAGGACTTCATCGCGTTGATGAAGCCGGTGTCACCATTGAAGTTGAAGTTGAAATTGGGAAACCAATTTTTCCGGATTACTCTTCTAAAGTCGCACCACCGGTCAGGGGACCAAGGCGCAACCTAAAGGCAAGGGCTGGTCACCGTTGGTTTCCAGCCGATTTCCATACTCACTCAGTGCATTCTGATGGTGATTTAACTTTAAATGAATTGGCAGCACTGGCCACAACTCGTGGATTAGAACTGCTGGCTATTACCGATCACAACACAACTAGCCACCATCGGTTTCTGCCAGAAGTTTCCAAGTTCGCTGGTATTAATCTAATCGCCGGTCAAGAAGTTACAACTGATTCTGGGCACGCTAATTCTTTTGGGCATGGAGAATGGGTAGATTACCGTGAGGCAACATCACGCTGGCTTAGTGATACAAAAAAGCAAGGTGGGCTACTTTCAATTAACCATCCATTATCTGCCCCTTGCCATTGGCGACGAGATACTCCAGATGGAATCGATATGACAGAACTCTGGCACTCATCTTGGGATAGAAAGAGTGATGATCCACTGAAGTGGTGGAGTGAGAATGGATCAAAAATTCCAATCGGAGGAAGTGACTTTCATAGATTTACTTCTGATGGTTTGCCAGGAGAGCCGACTACTTGGGTCGAAATTGATACCGAAGATAATGAAGTAACACAGGGTCAAGTTTTGTCAGCGCTTAGCCAAGGAAGAGTTGCAATATCCGCTGATCCAAAATCTGCAGTTGTATTTGCATTGGAAGATGAAATGGCTGTTGATGGTGGCGATGGATTAACTTTGATTACACCGTCTGGAAGAAAAGAGTTGATCACTAAAGATTTTATGACTGTATCTGGTGAGAGTGGGTTGTATTCGCTAAAAGATTCCAACGGCGTTTATCACGCCATTGGATATCGAAGTTAAGCGATATCCCCGCCTTTTTGCGTACCCTCGCGCTCAGCTATCTTTTTAGCTATCATTTGGGCAATCGCTAAATCTTCATAGCCATCAGCAATTGGATCGTATTCTTGCTTTCCGGTCAGCACTAAATTATGAAAAGCTACTAGTTCGTTTTCGAATGAAGCGGTGTATGAATTAGTGCGGGTTACTTCATGATCGATGCCACGACGCCGCGTTGATATGAGCTGAGTTGGAATTCTTAAAATATAAGGGCTAGGGAAGATTATGTGGTGGCCTTCTTCCTCATTAACCCAGCGAATTTCTTCTTGATAAGCAGGGTATTGATCGAGATAGAACCAGCGGATTGTTACGCGTACACCATCGGCAGTTCGCGCATGGATGATTATCGCCTCGCTCTGTCCGGGACTTGGCCAACGATCAACAAAGTCAACTTCGGTAATGTGCACATTTAACGCTCGAAGAACTGAAAATTCGTGCACTACGCTTCCTAAAACCATATCGGTATAAAGATCACCAAAAGATTTTGCAGCCGCCTGCCCTAAGGCTTCTACCTGAGTATCAAGTTTTAACTTCGTGAAAACTTCGTTTAATCCGGCAGGCGAGGAGGGCATATCTACTGATAACTCAGAAGTGACCAGCTGGCTGTCGCCGCTCGGGTGCAGAACGAGTACGTCAACAGTTCTGGGGCGTGACTTGATAGCGTTACGGGCAGCAATCACGGCGTTATCAAAAGTCTTCATGTAACCAATCATCAATTGTTTACCTGAGGTTTTTAGCGCCTTTTCTATTTCAACCATTTCACGTTTGGTGTACGCAAGTGGCTTCTCGCAAAATACATTCAGACCTGCGCCTAGTGCGCTTACGACAACTTCGGAATGTGAACCGGAATTTAGAACCATGATGGCGTCAATTGAGCCAGAGGAAATCATTTTTTGTGGCGAATCAAAACAGTGCTCGCGAGATATACCAAATCGATCTGCAAGCACATGTGTTGCTGCCAGATTTAGGTCCGCAATTGCGACTACTTCATACAAGTCGCTGCGACGAGTGAGAATTGGTAAATGTACTGAAGATGCGACCGCACCCGCGCCAACTAAACCCACACGAACGCGCTTCATAAGATTCCTTTATGTAGTGAAATCCAACAACAAAAGCATCTTACGATTGCTAGTGAATTCCTAGTGCTAGGGTGGTATGGTATCGAATTCATACAGCGTAAATCTACGGTTTTCGAAGTAAATATTCAAAGGCAGGCGGGTGATCTTTGTGGGTAAGGCTAAGCAAAATTCAGAAGCCACAATTTCCGACGTTGCCTTACATGCAGGCGTCAGTACGGCCACGGTAAGTCGTGTGATTGCCGGGGTTGGCTATGTGGCTGTAAAGACTCGAGAGCAAGTAAATAAGAGCATTACAGCCCTTGATTACCAGCCATCTTCCATTGCCCAGTCTCTGCGTCGCCAAAGCTCTTCGATGATCGGTTTGATACTTACAGATATTCAAAACCCCTTTTATCCTGAAATGGTTAGAGGCATTGAGGATGAAGTGCAACGACGTGGGTATTCTCTAATTTTATGCAATTCTGCTGATGACCCAGAGCGCGAAATTTCTTACTTAGACTTTTTGGCCAGCCATCGTGCTGCTGGAATAATTGTTTGCGCAGACGGTGTGCTAAAACGACACCGCAAAAAATTGCTTTCACAACGCGCAAAAATCATATTGGTTAATACGCAAAAGGAAGATACAGATCTTCCCACTGTTTCAAGTCAGGACTTTGAAGGTGGCGAAATTGCTGCGAAACATTTAGTTCAATGTGGCTACCCACAGATAATTTATATCGGAAACGGTTCTGAGAAAGAATTTGGTTCGCTGCGTCTTGACGGAGTAAAGAAAGGTGCGGGCAAAGTTAAGTTCGAAATTGTCTACAGCGATGACACACTAAAAGCTGGTGCGCGCGTTGCGGATATTATCGCCAAGAAATTTAAGCCACCATACGGAATTGTTGCCCACAATGACCTCACAGCTATCGGTGCAATGCACTCGTTCATCGAGAAAAAGTTAAAGGTTCCTCAGCAAATCGGAATCGTCGGTTATGACGATATTGCACTAAGTGCTTATGTTACCCCTGGGCTAACGACCATCAATCAGAACCAGTATGACTTGGGCGTAGAAGCAATGACAATGCTTGATGATTTGATCAAAGGTGAAAAAGTCAGAAAGAAGCGAGTCATCCCATCTGAATTAGTTTTACGAAAATCGACAACAAAAATATGAATGGAGAAGCAATGTCACTAAAGGATCACAGCCCAACTCAATCGGATGTTAAATGGGTAAAAGATGAGGTTGCTGCCATTCACGAACGAAATCGCCAACGTGGGCACGCAGATTGGTGCGGCCACGACTTTGACTTCACCTGCCCATCATCGGTGACATATCCATTCCAATGGTTCTGGGACTCTTGTTTCCACGCAATTGCCCTCAGCCACGTTGATTTAGCTAAAGCAGAAGCTGAGCTAAAAAGTTTGCTCAAAAATCAGCACTCAGATGGATTTATCTCACACGTAACATTTTGGCAGCGCGATGCGTACGAAGAGATGGTTTCAACTTATGCCATCGCATTTCGCAGCAAATACTTATCTGATGAAATGCAGCCGCCTTTATTGGCTGAAGCGGTAAGCGCAGTCGCCAAACGTGGTCGTGGTGTGGAATTTATCAATGAGGTCTTGCCGGCAGTAAAGCGTTTCTACGAATGGCTGCACACCGTGCGAAATCCTTATGGTGATGGCCTTGTGCGCGTAGTTCAACCAGATGAAACTGGAATTGATCATTCACCGGTCTGGGATAAAATCATGAAAATTCAAGATGAGGAACACGATTCTTGGGATCGCGGCTGGCATTCAATCTGTGATCCTTACGATAAATACAATCGCGATCCAAAGAAGATGATTGAGTTAAACCATTTTGTTGTCGCAGATGTCATGACAAACACAATCTACATTGAGAATTTGCACGTACTTTCTGATCTCTGTCAGCAAGTTGGCGACTCCGCTGGCGCTGCCGAGTACTTAGCACGCGCCAAGAAAGCTCGCGCTAGCCTTGATGAACTTTGCTGGAACGAAACAGATGGTTTGTATTACGGCGTTAACGGTAAAGAGAACAATCCGTTAAATGTGAATACCTTTATGTCGTTGATGCCACTGCTTTTGCCAGATTTAGATAAGAAGAAAGTCGATCTATTAATCGCTCGCGTTCTAAACCCAGAAGAATATTGGGCTGAATATCCAATACCAAGTGTTGCTATGAACCATCCGACTTATCGCCCAGACACCGTTGGCGGGACTCTAGTTTGGCGCGGTCCATCTTGGATGAATAGCAATTGGTATATCGCACGTGGATTAAAGCGCCATGGACGCCTTGATTTGGCTCGTCACATAGCAAACCAAAGTATTGCAATGGTTCAAAAGAGTGGCTTTCGCGAGTATTACAATCCGCAGACCGCTTTCGGTCGCGGAGCACCAGATTTTAGCTGGTCAACGATTCTGGTCGATCTATTAGATGAGGTTAAGTAATTTATGAGCCAACTATTGAAAAACTCTAAAATTGGAATCGTTGCCCTTAACTGGAAATTTGAGATGGCAAAATCTGCCGATTTCTTAAAGCGAATCGCTGCATACAAATTCAAGGGCATTCAGATTTCTGTCGAACAAGCTAACTCTGACTCGTTCTTAACTCAGATGAAGGAAAACAGCTTGGCAACTGCAGAACAATATTTAGATATTGCTTGTGATGAGAATGGTCCGTTGCAGACGGCAGATGCGCATTCACAAGAGATAGTTGATGCTGCGATCCGCGCAGGTGTTGAGATGTTGGTATTTGCAGTTGACGGAACTTTAGAGCGCGATATTTATGCAGGACGCACCCACTTAGGTCCACATTTAAATGCGACGGGTTACCAACGACTGGCTGATCACATAGCGAATTACGCACTGCAAGCAAAGGCTGGCGGAGTTCAATCATCATTTCATCCACATTCCGCCACATACATTGAAACTCCAGATGAAACACGCAAGTTGATGGCACTTCTTGATTTCGACTTAGTCGGAATGTGCCTGGATGTTGGCCACTGGATCGTCGGTGGAGGAGATCCCGTGCAAGGCGTTGTTGAATACGGCAAACGCGTTACGCACGTTCATATTAAGGATGTAGATCCGAAAGTCTTGGCAAAACTTCTCGCTGGTGAATACGAAAGGATGGATGTCGCTATCGAAGAGCACTACATATTCGTACCCGCAGGAGAAGGCGTTCTCGATTTACCTGGTTTATTTGCCGAATTAGAGAAAATTAATTTCTCTGGTTGGATGATGAGTGAACAAGATAGAGCGCGCGAACCCGCGGAAGAGAAATCGGGTGTATCTATGCGCAATATTGAGGCTGCGCTAAACACCACTTTCTAGCCACTTTATCTTGACCTCGCACACCGCTATTCTCGGCAGATGAGTTCACCACGTATTCTCCATGCCGCAACTGGTTCAACTAAAACAGCAAAAGGTTGGGGCCAGGAAGCTGCGCTTCGAATGCTGCACAACAACTTAGATCCAGCGGTAGCAGAGCATCCAGAAAATCTTGTGGTTTACGGTGGAACCGGAAAAGCGGCTCGTAACTGGCCAGCTTTTGATGCGATCGTAAAGAGCTTAACTAATTTAGATGATGATCAGACGCTCTTGGTGCAATCTGGAAAACCGGTTGGTGTTTTCCGTACCCACGAATGGGCGCCGCGAGTTTTAATTGCGAATTCAAATTTGGTTGGAGACTGGGCGAATTGGCCAGAGTTTCGTCGGCTAGAAAATTTAGGCTTAACCATGTACGGTCAGATGACCGCCGGTTCTTGGATCTACATAGGTACACAGGGAATTCTGCAAGGTACCTACGAAACTTTTGCTGCAGTGGCGGCAAAACGCTTTAACGGAACTCTGCAAGGAACGCTGACTTTAACGGGTGGATGCGGCGGCATGGGCGGTGCGCAACCACTTGCTGTGACCATGAATGGTGGAGTCTGTCTGGTTATCGACATTGATAAATCTCGACTAGAAAAGCGGGTACGCGATCGTTATCTAGATGAGGTTGCCGATAATTTAGATGATGCAGTCGCGCGAGTAGTAAAAGCAAAGAACGCAGGCGTGCCGCTTTCTATAGGGCTGCTTGGCAATACCGCTGAACTATTTCCTTTATTGCTGAAAATGGATATCGGAATTGATATCGTCACAGATCAAACATCTGCACACGACCCACTTTCTTATGTTCCTGTTGGGGTTTCATTCCACGACTCGGCGCGTATTGCCAAAGAAGATCCAATTGATTACACCAAGCGCGCACAGGCATCTATGGCAGCGCATGTGGAAGCCATGGTTGGTTTTATGGATAAGGGCGCTGAAGTATTTGATTACGGTAATTCGATCCGCGATGAAGCTCGCCAAGGTGGATTTAATCGTGCATTCGCCTTTCCGGGCTTTGTTCCTGCATATATTCGCCCACTTTTCTGCGAAGGAAAAGGTCCATTTAGATGGGTTGCCCTTTCCGGGGACCCAAAAGATATTTATAGAACAGATAAAGCAATACTGGATTTATTTCCAGAGAATGAACACCTAAATCGTTGGATCACGATGGCGCAAGAGAAAGTTGCATTTCAAGGATTGCCCGCGCGAATTTGTTGGTTAGGTTATGGCGAACGCGATAAAGCAGGGCTAGCTTTTAATGATTTAGTAGCAAAAGGTGAAGTATCCGCACCGATAGTGATTGGTCGCGATCATTTAGATTGTGGTTCGGTTGCATCTCCCTATCGCGAAACTGAAGCAATGTTAGACGGCTCAGATGCAATCGCTGATTGGCCCTTGCTTAACGCAATGGTCAATGTGGCATCTGGTGCTTCTTGGGTTTCAATTCATCACGGTGGGGGAGTCGGAATCGGACGTTCTATCCATTCCGGTCAGGTATCAGTTGCCGATGGAACGAAATTAGCGGCGGCAAAAATTGAGCGAGTGTTAACAAATGATCCGGGTATGGGCGTGATTCGACATGCTGATGCGGGTTATGACATTGCAGTTGATACTGCAAAGGCCCGCCACGTACACGTACCGATGTTGGACATCGAATAAAGCAAATGGCAAGAATTCTTTTCGACAACATTTCTTTACTGGTAACAAATGATCCAACGCATGATGGAACACCGCTCGGGATAATCAATCAAGGCGCTGTTCTCATTGAAGATGGAAAAATTCTATGGATTGGTGAGAGTTCGAGCGCACCGCGAAATGATGTTTCAGAAACTGCAGATGCAAATGGCCAATGTGTTATTCCAGGCTTTGTTGATAGCCATAACCATTTAGTCTTCGCAGGAGATCGAAGTGCAGAATTTCGCGCCAGAATGCAAGGAGAGAAATACACTGCTGGTGGAATCAACAGCACAGTAGAAAAAACTAGATTGGCAACCCGAGAATCACTCGTTTCTAACGTTAAATCACTTGTATCTGAGGCAAATTCAACAGGTACAACAACTATAGAAATCAAGTCTGGATATGGCTTAACTCCAGCACATGAAAAGCGCTCTTTAGATATTGCTCGTGAATTTACGGAAGAAACGACTTTCTTAGGCGCACACGTCGTTCCTGCTGAATTTATTGGTAATTCTGATGACTATGTCTCACTCGTTATTGGTGAGATGTTGGACGAGGTTGCTAGCCAATCTAAGTGGATAGATGTTTTCTGTGATCGTGGAGCATTCACTCCGGATCAAACTCGAACTATTTTGAAGGCAGGCATTGCAAAAGGTTTGGCTCCGAGATTGCACGCAAATCAATTGGAAGCAGGAGAAGGAATTTCCATAGGCGTTGAATTCGATGCAGCTTCCGTAGACCACGTTTCGCACTTCACGGATGCAGATATCGCCTTGCTTTCTGGATCAAATACCGTTGCAACCTTTCTTCCTGGCGCAGAATTTTCAACTCGCTCCAGATATCCCGATGCTCGAAGAATGCTGGAGGCCGGGATTAATTTAGCCATCGCATCTGATTGCAACCCCGGAAGTTCTTACACAAATAATATGCAATTTATAATTGCGCTGGCCGTAAGAGAATGTTTTTTCTCACCAGAGCAGGCTCTGTGGTCAGCTACAGCAGGTGGAGCAAAAGCGCTGCGCCGCAATGATGTAGGTGTTTTAAGAGTTGGCGCGAGAGCGGATCTACTTATTCTTAATTCTTCTTCGTATATCCATCTGGCCTATCGACCAGGTGTTAACCAGATAGAACAGGTGTGGCGCGATGGCAAACGGATCAAGTAACAAATATGGCTCAAAAGTTGCGCTCAGTACAACTGGTGCGAGTTTTGAAGATGTGATTGCTGTTGCGCGCTTCGGTGCCAAAGTAGAACTAGATTCAAAATCTATTGCAGCAATGTCAGAATCTCGCGCTTACATTGAAAAGCACGCATCAGGTGATATTCCCGTATACGGAGTTTCCACAGGTTTTGGCGCTCTTGCCACTCGCCACATCGACGTTAAAGATCGTGTGCAACTGCAGAAATCCTTAATTCGCTCTCACGCTGCTGGAATGGGTCCTGACGTTGAAAAAGAAGTGGTGCGCGCCTTAATGTTCCTGCGACTAAGAACTATGGCTTCCGGGCGCACAGGAGTTCGCGTTGAACTAGCGCAGGCTTTCATCAATTTTCTAAATGCAGATATAACACCTGTGGTTCCGGAATTTGGTTCTCTTGGTTGCAGTGGCGATTTAGCTCCGCTTTCACACTGTGCACTTTCGATTATGGGAGAAGGAAAAGTTCGTAACCCCGAAGGTGTAATTGTGGATTCGTTGGTTGCCATGAAAGCGGCAGGAATCAAATCAGTTGAACTTGAAGAAAAAGAAGGTCTAGCGCTAATCAACGGTACTGATGGAATGCTTGGCATGTTGATAATGGCGATTACAGATCTAGAAGAGCTTTCAAAAGTTGCGGATATAACCGCTGCGATGAGCATTGAAGGTTTATTGGGCACGGATAAAGTATTTGCTCCAGAACTTCATTTCCCTCTGCGCCCACAGGTAGGACAGGCAGTTAGCGCAGCTAATATCTTTGGACTGTTAAAGAATTCAGCGATCGTGGCTTCACATATAAATGACACATCACAAGTTCAAGATGCCTATTCTCTGCGCTGTGCTCCACAAGTTGCTGGGGCAGTTCGGGACACAATTTCTTACGCCAGAACGATTGCTTCACGAGAACTAGAAAGCTCTATTGATAACCCAGTAGTTCTTCCCGACGGCAGCGTCCGATCAAATGGCAATTTTCATGGCGCACCTGTTGCCTACGTTTTAGATTTCTTAGCCATCGCTGCAACAGATCTGGGATCTATCGCCGAGCGCAGAACAGATAGAGCGTTAGATCGCGCGCGCTCTCACGGCCTACCACCATTTTTAGCTGATGATCCTGGAGTTGATTCAGGTCTTATGATCGCGCAGTACACGCAAGCCGGATTAGTAAGTGAAAATAAACGCTTAGCGACTCCAGCCAGCGTCGATTCAATTCCCAGTTCTGCAATGCAAGAAGACCACGTTTCAATGGGTTGGAGTGCGGCGCGTAAATTACGCAAAGTTGTCGATAATCTTTCAAGAATTTTGGCGATTGAGCTAGTAACTTCAGCGCGCGCAATTGAACTGCGAACTGGGCTGAAGTCTGCGCCAGCAACGGCAAGTGTTATCAAAGAGCTAAGGAAATCAGTTGCCGGTCCTGGTCCGGATCGCTTTATGTCTCCAGAACTGGAAGCAGCGGATGCACTAATTAAATCGGGAGAAGTAACCGCCGCCGCTCAAAAGATATTTACCGAACTTAGTTAACGACTAGCAACTCCGGCAGCGGCTTCTAGTACCAACAGCGCTGCAAGGCGAATTGTTCGCTGATCTGGAGTGTCCAGGGCAGCATCAATTTCAGTTATATCAATCGCGCGAACTCGAGAATCTTTTGCAACCAAACGAACTGCGCTGCGAAGTTCGTCAGCAGATATTCCACCAGGAACAGATGCCGGACATGCTGGGGCCACAGATCGATCACAAACATCAACATCTACGTCTACGTAAATTTCTCTGCCATTGGCCCCTGCAATAGCGAGTGCATCAGAAACAATCTTTTCGATAGATTTGCTTCGCATCATCGCACGATCAATAACCGTAATTCCATTTTCTGCTGCACGCCTGGAGTATTCCAAGCTATTTGCAAAATCAGTGATACCAATCTGAACGATGTTTTTTCCGGGCAATCCTGCTTGAATAAGTCTCCAAATGGGTGAACCATTTGATTGGCCATCTCGTAAATCGTGATGTGCATCGAAGGTAATCACACCAATGTTAGAAAGATCTTTCCAAAGTCCACGAGCGAGTGAATAAGTAATTGAATTATCTCCACCTAGCGCCACCAACAATTTATGGTTAGCAAGAATTTCGCTGGCTGCATCAGCCACCCTGGCTTCTCCTTCTGAAAAATCTGGATCGCTGATATCTCCAAGATCAACCATTGTGCATTTAGATAAATCAGTTTTTGTCGACCCGGCAAAAGTTGAATATCGGGCAAGTGCTTCTCTAACTGCACCTGGAGTCAGATGTGCCGAGGTTGGCGAAAGCGAACTCTTGTGCGCTGGGATTCCAATCAGGGCAATGTCAGAAGTGCTTAAGCCATTAGAAAACAAGGTATTTGCACGTGGCCAGTTCTCGTCGTGAGAGAGTTTCTGCGCGCACATATGCCAATAGTACGTCTATTCAGAAACATCCAACTAACTACTTATTGGAAAGCAGGCGTATTATTCGCAACGAAGAGTCGCCCGGATCACCGCGTCATGAAAATGCCGAGGAAAGTCCGGACTTCACAGAGCAAGGTGGTGGGTAACACCCACCCGGAGAAATCCGCGGGATTAGTGCCACAGAAAATAGACCGCACATGAAAATGTGTAAGGGTGAAACGG
>JBIIPL010000076.1:0-5768 GCA_044342645.1 Candidatus Planktophila sp.
TACAACCATCTTCTTTGAAACTTTAGCTTCTCCAAAGGTCGCACAAACACTGGCGGATGATTTAAATATTAGTGCCGCCGTACTCGATCCTATTGAAGGAATTGGGGAGGGTCAGACATACTTCTCTGCTATGGAGAGCAATCTAGAAGCGTTGCGGAAAGCCCTTAATTGCAAGTAAAAGAGGCTTTAGAGGTCACAAATCTGAGTGTCCATTATCCAGGGCGAATCGCCCTGGATAATGTGACATTGGGAATCAAAAGCTCTTCGGTCGTTGCAATTCTTGGATCAAATGGTTCCGGTAAATCAACCTTTGTTAAAGCCTGTCTAGGGCTAGCGCCTATTCAAAGCGGCAAGGTTTCGATTTTTGGAACTGAATTTTCACACTTTAAAGATCGTGCTCGCCTTGGATATGTACCTCAGCGAATCCACGATTCGATGGGAATTCCTGCAACCGTTTCTGAAGTAGTCCAATCAGGTCGTCTTTCGAATGGTTGGATCCGACGTTTTACTCGCGAAGATAAAGAGAAAATTTCTCATGCAATTGAAGTCGTTGGGCTAAAGGATCGTGAACATGATTCTATTAATACCTTATCTGGCGGGCAGTATCAAAGAACTCTGATTGCACGGGCTTTAGCTAGTGAGCCTGATCTACTTTTTCTTGATGAACCAACTGCTGGCGTGGATCTTGCGACACAAAATGTATTTGCAGAAGCGTTAAAGCACCTTGTTCAAGGTGGCACAACAGTAATTCTAGTTTCGCACGAACTTGGACCCTTGCGACCATTAATTGACCGCGTGATTATGTTCCGCGAAGGCCGAGTCTCATTTGATGGGTCACCAGATGCCGAAGCGGTAGATAGCCATATTTTCCATGATCACCCTCACTCTTCTTCAAAACCAGCTGAAGGTTGGCAGATATGACAATCTTTGAGTTTCTAGAACCCGCATTTATGCAACGTGCGCTTTTAGCTGCAATTGTTGTTGGATTATGTGCCCCGCTAGTGGGAATTTTCCTTGTTCAGCGTCGCCTTTCTCTGATGGGAGATGGTTTAGGACATATAGCTTTAACAGGCGTCGCCTTGGGTTTTCTTCTACAAACAAATCCAGTAGCCACCGCAGTTGTCGTTGCGTCAATTGGTGCAATAGTCGTAGAACTGATTCGAGCATATGGAAAAACCAGTGGAGATGTCGCCTTGGCAGTTCTTTTCTATGGTGGGATCGCTGGCGGAGTACTTCTTATTGGGCTTTCATCAAAGAAATCAAATGTAAATCTCCTCTCTTATCTTTTTGGATCTTTAACCACCGTGAGTAGATTCGACATCGCTTTAATCGTTGCTTTAGCGCTAGCGATATTTGTTGCCACAATAATTCTCAAGAAACCACTCTTTGCTCTATGTCATGACAGCGAATTCGCCCAGGTATCTGGCATTCCAGTGAAATTGCTGTCGATGCTCTTAGCGGTTATGACTGCCATTACCGTAACGATTGCAATGCGAGTCGTGGGATTGCTCCTAGTAAGTGCGCTGATGATCATTCCAGTTGCGACCGCTCAACAAATCAGTAAGAGCTTTGGCGGTACTCGAATTTTATCCGCTGCTATCGGAGCCTTTGGCGCAGTCTCAGGAGTTATCGCTAGCTTCTATCTCGATCTAGCCCCAGGCGCCTTGATCGTGGTTCTCGTGATCTCTTTATTTATTTTCAGTATTGGGTTTTCTTCTTATACCCGCAGACGCAGCCTGAGGCTTCAAGTTAGATAGTATTTGGCTATGCCTCTAAAGGATGTCGATAAGGATTCCAAGCAGATTGTAGAACGATCAACTCGACAACAAGGCTCCATCCTTGAAGCTCTGTATGGAGTCGATGAGTTTAAGAGCGCCCAAGAGATTCATGCCCTTCTTGCAAAAAAGAAACTTAAAGTTGGGCTTGCGACGGTCTATCGAACCTTGCAGAAGATGGCGGAGAAAGAAGATATCGATGCAATTAAGAGCGTCGAAGGAGAAACGCTATATCGACACTGCGGGCAAAATGATGGACACCACCACCATTTGATTTGCGGCAAATGCGGATTAACTATCACAGTTGAAGGCCCTGCCATCGAAAGTTGGACTGAGAAAGTTGCTAAGGAAAATGGCTTTAGCGAAGTCAGCCATAAGGTAGATATCTTTGGTGTTTGCAAGAGTTGCAGAAGAAAGTAATTTTCACTAATTGAAGATTTAGCAAGGGGAAAACAATGATAGCCATCGCAAGATTTACAACCCCTTTGGCGGAAGCGACCAGATTTAAGGCGGAACTAAACCTGGCCTTAGAGTCGCTTTCAGCATGTGCCGGATATGTCAGCGGTGAGTACGGCCAAAATCTCGACGATCCGACCCTCTGGAGTCTTGTTACCCACTGGGCCAATGTGGGCTCATACCGCAGGGCTTTGAGTAATAACACGGTAAAGATGAGCGCCATCCCTTTGCTTGCTCGAGCAATAGATGAGCCCGGAGCGTACGAGTAAACTAGGGCCACGATTGCAACGTCCGTTGCTATTCGCCGACAGCCAGCCGGATGGAGATTTGAAATGGCCGTAGATCGTTTAGAAAATATTGTTTCACTCGCAAAGCGTCGTGGTTTTGTTTATCCCTCTTCAGAAATTTATGGCGGACTTCGTGCCTCTTGGGATTATGGCCCGCTTGGAGTTGAACTTAAGAACAATGTAAAGCGCCAATGGTGGAAGTCCATGGTGATGGGTCGCGAAGATGTTGTTGGTCTTGACTCTTGTGTGATCTTGGCGCGCGAAGTTTGGGAAGCATCTGGACACGTTGCAACTTTTAGCGATCCGCTTACCGAATGTACTGCTTGCAATAAGCGTTACCGCGCAGACCATCTTGAAGAAGCGTATGAAGCAAAGCATAAGAAGAAACTTGAATCACTTGCCGATATGAACTGTCCTGCTTGTGGAAATAAAGGCCAGTTCACAACTCCAAAGCAATTTTCTGGTTTGCTAAAGACATTTCTTGGACCAGTAGAAGATGAATCAGGTCTTGCTTATTTGCGCCCTGAAACGGCGCAGGGAATCTTCATAAACTTTGATCAGGTAATGACGACATCTCGTCGCAAGCCACCATTTGGTATTGGCCAGATCGGAAAGTCATTCCGTAACGAAATTACGCCTGGAAACTTCATCTTCCGTACTCGCGAATTTGAGCAGATGGAGATGGAATTTTTTGTAGTTCCTGGCACAGATGAAGATTGGCATCAATACTGGATTGATACCCGCCTTGCTTGGTATAAAGATTTGGGAATTAACCCAGACCGTTTGCGAATTTATGATCACCCGAAAGAGAAGTTGTCACATTATTCAAAGCGCACTGCAGATATCGAATATAAATTTGAATTCGCTGGCACCGAATGGGGCGAGCTCGAAGGTATCGCAAACCGCACAGATTTTGATCTAAAGGCCCACTCTGCAGCATCAGGTAAAGATCTTTCTTACTTTGATCAAGAGAAGAACGAACGCTGGACGCCATTTGTGATTGAACCTGCGGCAGGTGTCGACCGTTGTGCGCTCACCTTCTTAATGGATGCCTTCACTGAAGATGAAGCGCCAAATGCAAAGGGTGAAATGGAAAAGCGCGCAGTTCTTAAGTTAGATCATCGTTTGGCTCCAGTGAAAGTTGCAGTGTTGCCGCTATCTCGAAACGCGGACCTTTCGCCAAAGGCCCGTGATTTGGCTGCTCAATTGCGCAAGAACTGGAACATTGATTTTGATGATGCCGGTGCAATTGGTCGTCGTTACCGTCGCCAAGATGAAATTGGAACTCCCTATTGCATCACGATCGACTTCGAGACCTTAGATGATCAAGCTGTGACAATTCGTGATCGCGACACAATGGCGCAAGAGCGCATCGCTCTCGATCAAGTAGAAGCATGGCTTGCTCCCAAACTTCTCGGTTGCTAACAAGTGTCTTTAACTCTGCCACTTGCAAGTGGTGACCATGTAATTGATCCACCGGTGGTTCTTGCGCCGATGGCGGGAATAACCAACTCTGCTTTTCGCGCGTTATGTCGCGAACAAGGCGCCGGTTTATTTGTCTCAGAAATGGTTACTGCACGCGCGCTAATTGAGAGACGGCCAGATACTTTGCGCATGATTGCTCCCGGCGCTGGCGAATGGCCACGTTCGGTGCAGTTATATAGCGTTGATCCGCACACAATGCGTGCTGCTGTGACAATGATTGGAAAAGAAAATTTAGCTGACCACATTGATATGAACTTTGGTTGTCCCGTCCCGAAAGTAACGCGCAAAGGTGGGGGAGCGGCACTTCCTTACAAACGCAAACTCTTTTCAGCAATTGTTGATGCAGCAGTTCAAGCTGCGAAACCATTTGGAATTCCTGTTACGGTAAAGATGCGTATTGGTATCGATACTGATCACCACACTTACTTAGAAGCAGCTAAGTCAGCATCCGATAGCGGCGTTGCTTGGGTTGCACTGCACGCTCGCACTGCAGAGCAGATGTACGAAGGTAAAGCAGATTGGTCGGCAATTACTCGATTAGTTGAGTACTTAAAACCAACTGGCACACCTGTTCTTGGTAATGGCGATATCTGGTCAGGTGGCGATGGCTTAGCGATGATGAAAGAGACAGGTTGTGCTGGCGTTGTGGTTGGACGCGGATGTTTAGGGCGCCCTTGGTTATTTGCAGATTTGGTCGAAGCTTTTAAGGGCGGAGATAAGAAAGTACTGCCGAGTCTTCATGAAGTGCGCGAAGTTATGTATCGCCATGGAGAATTAATCGTTGATTACTTTGAATCAGAAGATCGTGGTTGTCGCGACCTGCGCAAACATATGGCTTGGTATTTAAAAGGATTTAGGGTGCCGAGTGAGTTGCGCCGCCAATTCGGAATGCATTCATCTTTAGCCGAACTTCGCACACTGCTTGATCAATTAACCGATCAACCGTACCCAGTAGAAGTGGCTGAAAAGCCACGTGGGCGCGTAAGTCATGGGCGTCCGCCAACCTTGCCAGATGGCTGGCTTAACGATCCTGATGAAGACGTTGCAATCGAATTAGAGGATGCGATCTCAGGAGGATGATTTTCTTTAAGATTATTCGTCGAGTTATCGCTGCCATTTTATTGGTCATAATTTCTGTACCACTTTATGCAGTTGCACTCACCTGGCATGCCGCCAATAACCCAGTGACCCGCAATGGCGATGTCATTGTTGTATTAGGGGCTGCGCAATTAGATGGTCGCCCTGGTGAAGTTTTGCAAGCGCGCCTTGATGAAGCAAAACGTATTTACGATTTAGGTTTAGCGCCACGCATAATCACAGTCGGAGCAGGAGCACCTGGTGATCGCACAACGGAGGCTGCATCCGGAAAGTATTGGCTTACAACAAATGGCGTAAAGTCTAAATACGTTACAGCACTTGAAGTGGGACGCGATACCTGGGTATCAACTGAAAATTATGTGAAGTTTATGAAGCTAAAGAAAATGAAAGATGTAATTATTGTTACCGATCCATTTCACTGTCGTCGCGCGATGACAATGGCTAATGATTTAGGCGTTGTTGCAACTTGTTCACCTGTCCAGACGGGGCCGAACTCCTTAGATAACTCTGGAAAGCGCTATTTAATCCGTGAAACTGGCGCCTATCTGTCGTATGTGAGCCTAGGTCGCCGCGGCATTCATATCAGCGATCATTTAGGGTAGGGCTATGAGCGGGGCGAAAAATTACAGCGAAGCAGATCAAGAGCGCTTCCTTTTTGAACCTGCCA
>JBIIPL010000077.1:0-5739 GCA_044342645.1 Candidatus Planktophila sp.
CAACAATTAAATAATTAACTTGTGATGCACTCGCTGCAACTGCCGCATCGAAGGCAACTGCGGCAGGCTCTGCCTCCTCTTTACCGGATACAACAGGAACACCAATACGCTGACCCCAAGTTTGTAATTGATCTACCGCTGCAGCGCGAAAGGTATCTGCGGCTGCGAGCATCACAGAAGAACCAGATAGTTTGAGTAAATTTGCTAATTTTGCCACCGAAGTAGTCTTTCCTGTTCCGTTAACCCCGACTACAAGAATTACCCCAACTGCATTTGCAACAGAAAGAACTCGTGGCTTATTCGAAAGATGCGAGTTGAGAATCTGCGTAAGTGAAGATAACGCGTCATCCCCTTTTAGCCCTTGTGCGCTCTTTAATATCTCAGCAGTTAACTTTGGTCCTAAATCTGCAGCAAGCAATTCTTCTTCGAGTACTTTCCAATCAAGTGGATCAGCAGTTGACTGGCCCTTTAATTTGGCAACAAACTTGCTAAAAATTCCCATTCGAAACCAAGTAACTAAGCAGATTCAGAATCGCGCAAGCGCTGTGAAATAACTTCGGTAACGCCATCGCCACGCATGGTTACGCCGTAAAGCGCATCGGCAATCTCCATAGTGCGTTTCTGGTGGGTAATGATGATCAACTGTGAACTTGCCCGGAGTTCTTCCAGAATCACAAGTAACCGGCCTAGGTTTACATCATCCAAAGCCGCTTCAACTTCATCGAGTACGTAGAAAGGACTTGGACGTGCTTTAAATATTGCAATCAACATCGCAACAGCAGTTAGAGACTTTTCTCCGCCAGAAAGAAGCGATAGGCGCTTTATTCGCTTTCCGGGTGGACGAGCCTCAACATCAACACCGGTATTCAGCAAGTCATCTGGGTTAGTAAGGATGAGTCGACCATCGCCACCTGGGAATAGCCGAGCGAAGATATCTTCAAAATGCTTTGCCGTTTCTTCGAATGCTTCCATGAAGATACTTTGCACTCGATCATCGACTTCCTTGATGATATCTAGCAGATCTTTCTTGGTGCGCTTCAAATCTTCCAGTTGTTCAGCAAGGAACTTCAAACGCTCTTCTAGCGCGTTGTACTCCTCAAGGGCCAGTGGATTAATCTTTCCAAGGAGAGTCAGGGATCGTTCAGTTGCTGCGAGTCGCTTCTCTTGCTGATCGCGGCGATAAGGAATTAATTCGGTCGCAACAATTTCACCTTCATCGGTCTCAATAAATGTTGGAACATCGTTGTGCGGACCGTACTCGTTAACCAGAGTGGTTGTGTCAACGCCTAACTCTTCTACACACTTTGTCTCTAAAGCTTCGATGCGCATACGTTGTTCTGCTCTTGCGATTTCATCTTTATGAACAGATGAGGTTAATTGTTCTAATTCGGTTGCGAGCTCGCGACTGCGGGCGCGGACTGTGAGGGTTTCACCTTCACGATCTGAACGTGATCCTTCTAGCCTTGCGCGCTCGGTTGCAGCTTTTGCGATGGAGCGTTCAATATGAATTAGCGCTTCGTAAGCGGCTTCAGCAATCGCTGATGAAATTAAGGCACCACGTGCACGCGCACCGCGACGTGAGACAGCTCGCGCAGATGCTTCGCGTTCGGCGCTTGCAGAATCTTCAAGTGCTTTCGCGCGTGCCGAAATAGAATCAACTCGCTCTTCACTTGTGCGCACTGCTAAGCGAGCTTCAACTTCGGCGGTTCGCGCAAGGGAGACTTGATTGCGCAAGTTTTCAGCAGCGCTGTGATCTGGTTCTGCCGTTTCACCACGCTGTTGCAATTGTGCAGATGCGATGGAGAGTTCATTCTCATCGCGCCCCTTGGCTGCTGTTGCTTCGGCAATCGCTAGGTTCAATCGTTCTACTTCAGCGCTAGCTGATTTCATATTCTGACCAGAGACCGCTAACTGCTCGGTTAATGCAGCAATACGGGCATCTGATTCATTTAACTTAGAGAGCGCGACATCGAATGCGCCTTGCTTAGAATCTACTTCACTTTGCGCGGTAACGATCTCAAATCTAAGGCGATCACAGTTGTGGGTAAGCACTTGTAACTTCTTTGTTAATTCTTGTACGAGTGCATTTATCTCAATCAAAGATCTGGAAGATGCAGAACCACCACGTGCGCGCTTTGCGGTAATGACATCACCGTCGCGGGTTACGACAGTTAAGCCAGGGTTAGATCGCAAAATACTTTCAGCATCACGGGCGCTGTTAACTACAACGGTGGAAGCAAGCAATGACGCCAGTAGATCGCCAATTTCTGAGGAGCGCACATGGTTTGTGAGAGGAGTAAGTCCAGCCGGAATGTTCGCTGAATTATGTGATCCCGGTTCATAAACTAGGACATCGGCTTGTCCCAGGTTTTCATTTCGAAGCGTTGTTAGCGCACTAACCGCTGAATTCAAATCTCGCACAATGATCGCATCAGAGAGGGTTCCGAGAGCGGCGGCAGTTGCTGCTTCCCATCCATTATCGATACTTATAAGCGATGCCACGCTTCCTAGAAGAGTAAGTCCGCGAGAGTCACGGATTAGCGCCGCTCCCCCATCGCGTGATTGCGAAGTTAATTGCATCGCTTCCAGTTTTGATTCAGTTGCATTTCGTTCACGATCAGCGGCGCGTTCTGCATCAATTAGATTGTTTAGATCAACTTTTGCTCTATCAAGTCCGCTCTTTGCAACATCAAATTCAGAATCTAAACCAAGTTCGCCGGCGTCGGCTCCTGCAATATCCATCTCGTATGTTGAATATTCACGTTGCGCACTTTCAGCGCGGGATTGTGCTTCATCACGCGCCTTAACTAAACGCGCGATTTCTTCAGCGATGGCATCTAATCTCGCTGCTAAGGATTTAATGTGGCCTTCTTGGCGGGCGGTTCCTTCGCGTTGATCGGCGATGGAGCGCATTGCTGCCGCAATTTTATCTTCTTCTGCCTTTAACCGAGCCTCTGCAGTTGCCAACTCTTGAGTTGTAGCCAAAAGAGAATTTCTAGAACTTTCAACCCCTGCGCGAAGTTGTGCTTCCTCAACTCGCAACGCTGCTGCTTCTTGATCAAGTGCTTCAGGGTCGCGGCCTGCATTACGCGCTTCTTCGGCTTCTTCGGCTAAAAATCGGGAGCGTTCTTGCGCAAGTGATTGAGTTCCGCGGAATTTTTCGCGAAGCGCACTCAGCGCATAGAAGTTTTCTTGCGCTGCGATTAACAACGGGCTTTCAAATGCAGCTTGAGCATCGAGAGCCTCTTCGCGCAAACGCACTTTTTCATTTTCTGCTTCAACAAGTGAGCGACGTTCGCGCAGCGCAGTTTCATCGGCGACTTCAGCATCTAAAGTTTTGGAGAGAGAAATGTAATCATCAGCGAGCAAGCGCAACTTTGCATCGCGTAAATCGGCTTGAATCGTCGCCGCTTTCTTCGCAACTTCAGCTTGCTTGCCGAGTGGCCGAAGTTGGCGCCGCAACTCCACCGTTAAATCTTGTACACGCGCTAAGTTGGCCTGCATTGAATCTAATTTGCGTAGCGCCTTCTCTTTACGTTTGCGGTGCTTCAAAACTCCGGCGGCTTCTTCAATAAATCCACGACGTTCTTCAGGCGTCGCCATCAAAATTGCATCAAGTTGACCTTGGCCAACGATCACGTGCATTTCGCGTCCGATACCCGAATCGCTTAGCAACTCTTGAATATCTAACAAACGTGATGCTTCACCATTTATTTGGTACTCACTCTGACCGTTACGGAAGAGTATGCGAGAAATAGTTACTTCTGTGTACTCAATTGGTAGCGCACCATCTGTGTTGTCGATTGTTAACGAAACTTCAGCGCGTCCTAGTGGTGCTCTCCCGCTGGTACCAGCGAAAATAACATCTTCCATCTTTCCGCCGCGCAATGACTTTGCGCCTTGCTCACCCATAACCCAAGTGAGCGCGTCAACAACATTTGATTTACCAGAACCGTTTGGACCGACCACACAGGTGATACCTGGCTCTAGGCGGAGCGTGGTCGCCGAAGCAAAGGACTTGAAGCCCTTAAGCGTCATGCTCTTTAAATACACGGCGTAAACCTACCGTTTAGGTGGCGCCTTTATATACGAGACGCGAGTGAAGTACTACTTGAGGGTTGCGAGAATTTCAAAAGCCGAACGAGCCGCTGATTGTTCGGCTTCGCGTTTACTCTTGCCACTTCCTTCTGCGATTGCCTCACCAGAAACCATTGCTAGCGCCGTGAAACTCTTATCGTGATCTGGTCCAGTTTCAGTAACTTGATATTCCAAAGTTCCTTTACCAAGGGAAGAAACCAATTCTTGCAGCGCAGTCTTTCCGTCGAGCCCGGCACCCTTTGCCATTGCACTTTCTAAAGTCTCATTTATTAAGGAGCGAACTACCTCTGTAGTACTTGCGAAACCAAGTTCCAAATAGATAGCGCCAATTAACGCTTCTAGCGCATCTGCAAGTAGCGAATTTTTATCACGGCCACCAGTTACTTCTTCGCCCTTGCCAAGACGGATGTATTTACCAAGATCTAAGGTGCGCGCAATATCAGCGAGCGCCCGCATATTTACAATGCCAGAACGAAGTGGAGATAGCCGAGATTCATCTAAATCGGGGTAACGTAAATAAAGTTCTTCAGTAACTATTAAACCTAAAACCGAATCGCCTAGAAATTCCAGTCGTTCGTTTGTCTCTTTGGCACCACTTTCATAAGCGAAAGAGCGATGCGTAAAAGCTAACTCGAGCAATTCAGGAGAAATTGAAATCCCAAGTTGCGAAGTTAAAGGTGAATACAGATCAGACCTCAAGTACCTGACGGCGGTTATATGTTCCGCATGTTGGGCAAGCTGTATGAGTCAACTTTGGTTGTTGGCACTGTGGGCATGCTGCAAGTGATGCTGCAGTTGTCTTCCACATGGCGCGGCGTGAGCGTGTCTTCGAACGAGACATCTTTCGCTTTGGTACTGGCACGGTAATCGTCCTTAATCTCAACTTACCTCGGGCAGAGCGTGCTCAAGGCTTACTGGGTGAAGTATCCCTTATTCATCCGAATTCTTAAAATCCAAGCCTGCCAGCCCAGCCCAACGAGCGTCGATTACCTCGTGGACATGGCCCTGCGGCAACTTCTCCCACTTCTCGCCGCAATCTGGACATAGCCCCAGACATTCTTCAGAACAGAGCGGATTTACCGGCAGATCTAGAACGACGGCATCACGAATCGGGATCTCAAGGTTCATCTCATTGCCATCAAGCCAAAGTTCATCAACTGCATCTAGATCAATTTCATCGGAAGTATCCGTGCGCGATGAGTGCTTCTTTCGCTTGCCGCCTTTATCGCTAGTCGGTTCATAACGATAGAGCTCTTGAATCTTGCGCTCAACGGTAATTTCAACTGGATCTAGACAGCGAATACATTCACCTTTCGCCACCGCGTATATGTCAGCGCTTAGCAAAATTCCTTCTGCAACAGATTCCAGGCGCATATCTACTTCGATTACATCACCTGCCGGAACAGCAACCAATGGCACGCCTACTGCTTCCAGAATTTCCAGGTCGAGTTGATATTCCTTCATCTCCCCTGCTCGACGAGGGAGCTCGTGGGTATTAAATTGAAACACTTGAGATGCGCGGTTCATTGTTAACTCTATTGGGTGGCTTTGCGCAGAATTACTTGTCGTTGGCTAATTGGGAAAGCACATCTTTATCATTTGCGCCATCTAAGCGCTCGCGACCACGTGCCACCGCATCTA
>JBIIPL010000024.1:0-12117 GCA_044342645.1 Candidatus Planktophila sp.
AATTATGGGCGAAGTCAAAAGCCCGGCGGCAGTAAGTAAATCAGCCATAAATAAAGCTCGTTTGAATTTAGCAACACAACTGAGCCAATTACCAGAGGTACTCTCTGTGGCACAAGGAGATAGCGTTCCTTACATTAGTCAATCTGGTGATTATTTTCGGATCTTTGTATTTAGCAAGAGTTCCCTTGGAGCAAGTCAATCCCGTGATTTAGTCAAGCAGTTGCGAGATAAATATCTTCCGGAATCTGATCTAAGCAGATTCGTCAATTTCTATGTAGGAGGTGCGCCAGCACAAGGAGTAGATCTAATTACGCAAATTCTAAAGTACCTTCCATACATTGCGATTGGCTTATTGCTTATTATCTATTTCATCCTTTTTCGCACCTTTAAATCTATTCTGCTCCCCTTGAAAGCAATTCTGCTTGATGTTGTTTCACTGGCAGCCTCACTTGGCTTACTTGTCTTCTTCATGAAATATGGTCTGGCTAAATCCCTCTTTGGTACATATCAATTGGATCAGATAGAAATTTGGGCTCTTGTATTTCTGGTTGCAATTCTCTTCGGCGTCTCTATGGATTATGAGATTTTTATAGTCTCTCGAATTCGAGAAGCGTGGCTGCGCGGCGAAGATAACCAGAGCGCAATTAGCGAAGGATTTACCAGAACTCTTGGAGTCGTGACTGCTGCTGCCATAATTTTCATCGCCGCCGTTTCCGGATTTATTTTTGGCCACTTTGCAGGACTGCAAGAGCTCGGCCTGGGCCTAACTCTTGCAGTCTTTATTGATGCAACCATAATAAGAGCCTTATTACTGCCAAGTTCAATGGTCTTACTTGGCAAATGGAACTGGTGGATGCCTAAATAACTACTTCGCAATGTTTATGGCAAAGTGGAAGGTAGGGATTTGATAACCAAGTGCCAGGCCTGCAAAATCGCGCTCTGAGGTCAAGACCGGCACCATTCCATAGGGAGTGCTCGCAAACGATGGTTGTTGTGTATACAACAGTGGGCGAAGAGTGATTATGTGCGTTCCCACCCCACCTGTGGCGGTTAAGTGCACCACTAGATAACCATTGGAATTAAATCCACAGCCATATCCCACATAACTATTGTCATATGCAACTGCCAATGTGTTATCCATCTGCGTCCAACCTACGCCTTTAATGCTGATGGTGAACTCTTCACCTTCTTTAAAGTTATAGGTCGGCGTTCCTTGTCCACCGCGAGCGAATGCCTCAACTGAACCAGATTTATCGGCTCTAGCAACTCCCATGGTAAGTACTTTTCCATTTGCATCCAATAATGGATGAATACTTTCCTTAACATAAAAGACTTGTTGTGCTTCGACAACATCGCCCAATTTGACTTGGACTACGTGATAACCGCCAAGATGATCTGGAATCGTGATCTCTTTTTCAATATTTGACCCCGTTACATCGACTGTTCCTAGTGGAATGGGGTTGTAAACCCAACATGTTCCAGTGGTGCAGTTAACGCGGTTTCCAACCACGGTTGCCCAAACAATTGTGTGCACGCCTCTTGTAGTTAATCCACTGACCTTTAGGGTTGACTTACTGCCGACTATCCCTCGCGCTGGAGCCAGAGTTGCTACCGCTTTAGTATTTGGATCAAGTCCAGCAGTTGTAAGCGTTGTTCGTTGCTCAACCGTTGGGGTCATATCTTTGGGGTACACAACGTAAGGTTTAAATGCACCTGGATCTTTAGTGACTGTAAAGAAACCAGAACCACTATTTGCATAAGGCACCGGTGATTGCATTACATTTAAGTATGCAAAGCTGATCGCTTCGTTTGCCTGAATAAAGTGTTTTCCAATCGCACCACTCGCCAAAATAGTTGTGCGAGCAGTTCCTCGGGTCCAGCGTGCTTGCATTTCACCAACAAATTTGTTGTCATAGTAAAGAGCGGAGCCTGCAGCATAAAGAGTTGGTCCGAGGCCGCTATATTCGATCGTAATCGGTGTCCCAACAGGTCCGCTGGATGGCGTCATTTTGAAGGTCCGAGCGATTTGAACTCCGCCATGGGCAAGTGCGACGTCGTTATTTACGGCATAAATATCGTGGACTCCGCCAAAATCTGAAGGAACCTTAGTTTTATATACGAATCCCCCGAGTGCATCAGTTGTAATTGTTGCTATTACAACGTTGTACTTTATAAATGAGGTACCCATGTAATTCACGGTATTGGGTTGGACATCTGCGACCCAGGTTGCGTCATGCGTTGACCAGGTAAGCGTTATTGGAGTATTTCCAGTTAACCCTTTTCCGGTAATCGTTATAGCGTTGCCAATCACAACTTGTGATGGTGTTACCTCTAAGTTGACCATTGTTGAAGGAGTAGTAAAACTCTGTGCCTTTATTCCAGTAAATGGGATCGCTGGTACATCTGCGATTTCTTTTGGTGCCACAAGCTTTACTGGATTATCTGCTGCTTGAGCAGGTGCCATTAATCCCATTGCTAGGATCGTTACAACACCCGCACGAACAGCTATCTTCTTTTTATTCATGATCTCTCCAATCATTATTTAAGTGAGGATCTACTTGGCGACAGGTACCGCAAAGAGAGTTAATTGAGATGTTTGAGTGAAGTTGGACTGCCATGTTCCAGTTGCGCCAATAAGTGCTTGACTGAGGTTCACATTTCGATAGTAAGAAACTCTTTCGAAAACTGACTTACCGTTGGCACCGATAACTCTTGTTCCATCGGCGTTCTTCTTTGCAACCAACTTTGTAGAAAGTACTTTTATAGAAGTCGCATCTTTAGCAACGATCGTTACTTTAAAGTTGATAACCCCAAGTGTGCTATATAGCGGAGCGGCACCAGTTTTTAAGATTCCAGTCCAGAAAGCAACACCACTGTGATTTCCATAAGATAATGCGATCGGATCTTTTACGCCTGCTACTTCAATAAATGCTTTTGCAGTGTTATTAGAGTCTAAAACTGCTCCAGCTTGGTCAGCATTATTTGCATAAACACGAAATACGATTGTTTGACCTAAGAGATATTCATTCGTGATTGCACAGCTTGCAAATCGAGGAGCAAGTGCTCCACTTGAACCAGATGCTAAAACCGTATCTACATAAATATGGATAGGCGAAATAACACCCTGTACAGGTAATCCAACTTTTACATTCAATACCGGAGAACTGGCTGCGTTAAATGAGACTGCATTAGTTGGCGTAAAGGCTCCAGTTAATGCAACTGCGCCAGCGGCGGAAGGTACCCAAGCACATTTAGCTAAAAATGGTGCGATCGTTGCCGTTGGAACTGCCTCACACCCACCTATTACTAATCCGCCTGACATGAATTTCACAACACCGGCTGCATTGGCTGTGGCGTTGATATTTATTGGCGCAAGCCCATACACACCGCTTCCGCCACTTAAAATCAGAGTTCCATCTGATGCGGCACTTGCTGGTGCGATACTCATCGAAATCGCACCTATTGCTGCAATTCCTGCCACGATTAATCTTGAACGTTTCATTCTTTTCTCCTATTTCCTTGCCGTTGTACTACTTGAGGTTGATTGATCCAGTTGCTGTCATTAAAAATGCATCAGTTTCTGATTTGCCAGCAGCCGATGTTTGAATTGAAAAACTTCCAGAAACCTTGAAGGTTCCCTTTGCGGTCGCATACTTGCCGGTGCCACTTTTAATAACGGCATTACCTGAGAAATTAATTTTTGTAGGGGCCGATTCATCTTCGGCACAGCCTTTTGCCGAAGTATCGAAGGCAACTTTTATTGTGTTCGCACCCGTTCCTAAAGTGCCAGAACCAGCAAATGAATCACATTGCGCGGCGGGAGCGGCAGATCCAGTTCCGCTCAACTCTGCAAAATCTCCAACTTTGCCCGTACCGGTGGCTTTTACAGAAGTGACTTGCACATATCCATCACCCCAGAGAAGTGAAACTTTGCCGGTGTAATTTCCTTGAAATGCGATTGCGCTAGTTGCGGGTGTTACGGCTTTAACTACCGGCTTTTTTGTTGAATAACCCGTTGGACATTTGGCGGTAGTAACTTTCTTAACAATTGTGCCCTTGTAACAAGTGATTGTCTTTGTTGCTGCACTCGCTGGACTTACTTGTGTGATTAAGAAACCCATTGCGACAAAGATTACTGCTGTCCTAATTCTTCTTGACTCTCCGTTGATCTTCATCTTGCTCTCCTAAGTAGGTGCTGCTTACTTTCGAGTGCATCGTTTCATTTAAAGAAAACCAATAAGCCAGATTGTCTAGTGCTACCCCTTGCTCGTATATCTACTCAGTCACACTTCGATATAAAAAACATAAGAGTGCTAGCACTCATGTCAGCGAAGTACGTCTCTTGTCCAACTTTGGGAATGCGAGTACTTTGAAAATACAGGAGAGCAAAGTTGCGATCCGGAATTGGAGAACAACAATGACTGTTTATGCACAACCTGGACAACCTGGAGCGGTAGCAGAATTTAAAGCACGCTATGACCATTGGATCGGCGGGAAATACGTCGCCCCTGTATCTGGGAAATACTTTGAAAACATCACTCCTGTAACGGGAAAAGTCTTCTGTGAGGTTGCACGAGGCGATGCCGCAGATATTGAAAAAGCTTTAGACGCAGCACATGCTGCAGCAAAAACTTGGAATAAATCTTCCCCAACTGAGCGAGCAATTATTCTAAATAAAATCGCTGATCGTATGGAAGCAAATCTTGAGAAGATTGCAGTGGCTGAAACTTGGGAGAACGGTAAGCCAGTTCGCGAAACAATGGCAGCCGATATTCCATTGGCAATTGATCACTTCCGCTATTTTGCTGGCGCAATTCGCGCACAGGAAGGATCTATCGGAGAACTCGATCACGACACCGTTGCTTATCATTTCCACGAGCCACTTGGTGTTGTCGGACAGATCATCCCTTGGAACTTCCCAATCTTGATGGCTGTCTGGAAGCTTGCCCCAGCCATTGCTGCAGGTAACTGTGTTGTCCTAAAGCCGGCAGAACAGACACCCGTTTCAATTCTCTTTTTGATGGAGTTAATTGCCGACATATTGCCACCAGGTGTTGTAAATGTTGTAAATGGCTTTGGCGTTGAAGCAGGTAAGCCACTTGCATCATCGCGTCGAATTGCGAAGATTGCCTTCACTGGTGAAACCACAACTGGTCGTTTGATTATGCAATATGCATCAGAGAACATCATTCCGGTAAGCCTTGAACTCGGTGGAAAGTCACCAAATATCTTCTTCCGCGATATCGCTGATGCAGATGATGCTTTTTACGATAAGTGCATTGAAGGTTTTAATATGTTTGCACTTAATCAGGGCGAAGTTTGTACTTGTCCTTCTCGTGCGCTAATTGATGCGCCTATCTACGATCAATTCCTGAAGGATGTAATGGTTCGCACCAAAGCAATCATTCAAGGAAACCCACTTGATACCGCAACCATGATCGGAGCCCAGGCTTCCAATGATCAAATGGAAAAGATTCTGAGCTATTTCGAAATCGGTAAGCAAGAAGGCGCAAAGATTCTTATGGGAGGAAAGCGCGCTGACTTGGGAGGTGACCTCTCCGGTGGTTACTACATCGAACCAACAATCTTTGAAGGCACAAATAACATGCGCATCTTCCAAGAAGAAATCTTTGGACCTGTTGTTTCGGTTGCGAAGTTCGATGGCTTTGACCAAGCGATCGAGATTGCTAATGACACTCTCTATGGTCTTGGTTCTGGAGTTTGGACGCGCAATATGAACACCGCCTATCGCGCAGGTCGTGAAATTCAAGCCGGACGCGTTTGGACTAACTGTTATCACGCATATCCAGCACATGCTGCATTCGGTGGTTACAAATCATCTGGCATCGGTCGCGAAAATCACAAGATGATGCTCGATCATTACCAGCAAACTAAGAATCTTTTAGTTAGCTACTCAGAAAGTAAATTGGGATTCTTCTAGGCCGAACTCAATTGATTATGACGGAGGCGTTTAACTGCCTCCGTCATAATTTTTAAGGTACTCTAAAAATATGGAAAAGATCTACGGTGATCTACCTTCACGGATTGCGACAACCCCTGCAGCAGATGATCTCTTGCGCACATTGACAAACCAGCACGGCCCACTGATGTTTCATCAAAGTGGTGGATGTTGTGATGGCTCTGCACCTATGTGTTACACAGCTGGAGAATTCAAAGTCGGAGGTGCCGATGTTTTACTCGGTGAACTATTTGTTAGTGAAATATCGGCACCAATTAAAGTCTGGATCTCTTTAGAACAATTTGAATATTGGAGCCACACCCATATAACTATCGATGTAGTCCCAGGCCGTGGTGGCGGCTTTTCGCTAGAGACCCCCGAGGGTCTGCGCTTCTTAATCCGCTCACGTTTGTTTAGCGACCAAGAAACTCGCTTGCTTGAAGAGCAATCTCTATTGCTTGGTTCTGGAGAACGAAAAATGTGGTTGATACAAAGTAAAGAGGGCGTTTAACTCTAGGCGGGGATGTTTACTAAATTCACTGCAGAGATTAGGCTAAAGCAAGTCAGCCATATTCTGCGGAGGAAAAATGTCCAAGTCACCATTCTTATTTATGAAGGAAAACTCGCAAACTGTACTTTGGAATGATTCAGCTGACCCAAAAGAATTAAAAGAGGCCCTGACTTGGGGAATCGTCGGTGCAACTTGCAACCCAATTATCGCACTCAGCGCGATTAAGGCCGATAAAGATTATTGGGTGGGGCGAATTAAGGATTATGCAAAGAGCAATCCCACAGCAACAGATGACCAAATTGGTTGGGCAATGGTGGAAGAACTCTCTGTGAATGCAGCAAAAATTCTTGAACCAGAGTTTGAAATATACAATGGGCGCAACGGAAGACTCTCAATCCAAACTGACCCGCGCAATTTTCGAGATGCTAAAGCGCTAGCCGATCAAGCGGTTGAATTTTCAAAGATCGCAAAAAATATCATTGTTAAAATCCCTGTCACATCAGAGGCGATCAGCGCATTTGAAGAGGCTACTTACCGCGGTGTTAGTTTAAATGCCACCGTTTCTTTCTCTGTAGCACAGACAATCGCAGTAGCCGAAGCTATTGAACGCGGGCTTAAGCGCCGTGAAGCAGAAGGTTTGGATATTTCGCAGATGGGTCCAGTCTGCACAATCATGCTTGGTCGCGTTGATGACTGGGTAAAGGTTTCTGTAGAAAAATCTGGAACTCTAATTGATCCAGGCGTTATGGAATGGGCCGGCGTAGCCGTCTTTAAACATGCACATCAAATTTATAAGCAACGTGGTTATCGCACTCGCTTACTTTGTGCCGCCTTCCGCAATCACATGCATTGGAGCCAGATCATTGGAGGGGATGCCGTTATCTCTCCCCCATTTGGATGGCAGGTAAAGATTAACAATTCAGGAATTATTCCTAATCCCAACAGCATCGAAGAGCCAGTTGATCCGGCGATCTTAACGGCGCTACAAACTCTCCCCGAGTTCAACAAAATGTATGACGTTGATGGATTAAAAGAAAGTGAGTTCACCAACTTTGGTGCGACCTTACGTACGTTGCGCGGATTCTTACAATCAGCACATGACCTAGAAACATTTGTCCGCGACATAACGGTTCCAAATCCAGATAAGTAAATTCACTTAATGGAGAAGCTATGGGTGTAAAGCTAGGATTCGCAGAAACTCCTCACCATGATGGTAGCGATATATATGTAAGTAATAGCGCTCCAAAAATTGGTGACAAGGTCACACTTAAGGTCAGAGTTCCAAAGAGTTATACCTTTAATGAAGCCTATATTCGACTTTATGAAGATGCCGAGCCTCGAACCTACAAATTAGAAGAATTATCTTCCTCAGATTTTGAGAGATGGCTGCAAGTAAAAATTATTGTTACAAATGTTCATACGGTCTATCGCTTTGTATTTGTCGGAGAAGGAAAGTACGAATGGTTAAATGCCAGAGGTCTTTCTGACCACGATGTTCACAGCAATAACGACTTTCAGATTGTTGCAATTGCCGAAAACCCAAAGTGGATCAGCAAGTCAGTTTTTTACCAGATCTTCCCTGATCGTTTTGCGCGCTCTGGCAAAATCAATATAAATCCGGAGTGGGCATATCCCCGCGATTGGAATGAATTACCTCGTGGCCGAAGCAAATACACCGGCCAAGAGCTTTACGGTGGAGATCTTTACGGTGTTGAAGAGAAGTTAGATTACTTAGGTGATCTAGGCGTAAACGGAATTTATCTAACGCCGATATTTCCGTCTCGTTCTAATCACAGATATGACGCCACTTCTTTTGATGAAGTAGATCCGATCCTTGGCGGAGATAAGGCATTTAAATCACTAATCCGAAGTGCGAAAAAGAAGAAAATTCGCATTCTAGGAGATCTCACCTCTAATCATTGCGGCGTAGGCCACCAATGGATCATCACGGCAAAGAAGAACAAATCTTCAAAAGAACGCTCATATTTCTACTGGGATAAGTCAATCAAGTGGGGCTATGTCGGTTGGTTTGGACTTGAATCTCTGCCTAAATTGAATTACGCATCAAAGGCACTTCGCAAAGCGGTTTATGAAGGTAAGAACTCAATTGTAAAAAAGTGGATCTCTCCAAAATTTGGTATGGCTGGTTGGCGTATCGATGTCGGAAACATGACTGGTGTGCAAGGTGCAGAAAACCATCACGTCGAAGTTATGCAGGGAATTCGCAAAGCGATGCACGAGGTCGATCCCGACACTTGGTTGGTTGCAGAAAATGGTGACTTCGTTGCATCTGACTTAAATGGTCTTGGCTGGCAGGGCGCTATGAATTACCAAGGGTTTATGCGTCCATTCTGGAACTGGATGAATAGAAATCCTGAAATCACCGGCGGTTTCCAAGGACTGCCTTTTGCCATGCCGAAAATAGATGGCGAACAATTTTTTGCATCTATGCAGGAGTTCAACGCATCTATTCCGTGGAGATCGCTGACTGCAAGCATGCTGATCCTTGATTCACATGACACCGCGCGTTTTCGCACAGTTGTTTTAGGCGATCGCAACGCTCACTTGGCTGCAATGACAATGCTTCTTACTTATCCAGGTGTGCCATCAATTTTCGCTGGCGATGAAATCGGGCTAGAAGGTTCTTGGGGTGAAGATTCTCGACGCACAATTAATTGGGAAGATCGCAGCGGCTGGGACCTTGATTTTTACAATTCCACAAAGGCCTTGATACGACTGCGTAAAGAGAGCCACGCGCTGATCAATGGTGGACTCCGATGGGTGGCAGTTGAAAAGGATTATCTTGCCTACTTGAGAGAATCGAAGAGTCAATCTATTTTGATCTTTATATCTAGATCACCAGTTAAAACTGAAATCGACTTATCTAATTTCGGTTACACGGTAGATCAGACTCTCTTTGGCGAGAGCGCACAGGGAGCGAAAATTAAAATAGATTCGAAGATCGCTACTCAAGGGGTCTGGCTTTTGCAGTAAGGTTCGAATTATGGGTCCAGCATTTAATCGAATTTGGGCTTCCAGCATTGTTTCAAATCTTTCTGATGGAGTGATGATCGCGGCTGTTCCTCTGTTGGCAATCTCATTAACTGATAGCCCAGTATTGATCGCAGCAATTGGTGCAATGGTGATGTTGCCTTGGCTACTTTTTGCGATACCAATTGGTGTGATGGTCGATCGTTTGGACCGGCGATATATCTTGGCTGGATCTAATGCGACTCGTAGCTTTGTTGTAGGTGTTTTAGCCCTACTAATTGCAACGGACCTCGTAACAATATTTTGGCTTTTGGCTGCAGCATTCATCATCGGAGTCTGCGAAGTCGCTGCTGATACAACCGCCCAATCACTTATTCCTCAAATATTGGAAGAGAAAGATTTTGAGAAAGGTAATTCTAGGCTGCAGATTTCAGAGACCATCATTCAAGGCTTCATCGGAGCTCCAATTAGCGGCTTTATCTACGCCTTAGCGATCTACCTGCCGTTCTTTATTAACAGTTTAGGCTTTGCAATTTCTGCGCTATTCGCCCTTTCAATTCCAATTAAGTACTTACAGGATGTTCGTAAAGAGGATGAAGAGAAAATCGAAAGACATTTTGTCGCAGATATGAAATTTGGAATTGCATACCTATTTAGCCAAAAGGTACTTCGACGATTAGTCATTACAACGGCAACAATTGGACTCTGTTATTCAATGGGCTCGGCAACAATGGTTCTTTTTATTATTAAAGAGTTGGGATTACCCGAGCGATACTTTGGAGTCATTTTGGCTATTGAGGGAATCGGCGCGGTAACCGGAGCGCTGGTCGCCTCTCGAATGTCTAGCAAGTTTGGCCGAAGTGAAGTAATGACTGTTGCGATATTCGCAAGTTCGGCGGTCTTGCTCTTGCAAGGATTCTCACCAAACATTTATGTTTTTGTTGCCTTAGGGACATTTGGTGGATTTGTTATTTCGCAATGGAACATCTTGCTGATGGCTACTTATCAAACGGTGATTCCAAATGAACTTTACGGTCGCATTCACGGAACTCGCAGGACCTTGGTCTGGGGAACGATGCCCATCGGCTCACTTTTGGGCGGAGTCTTGGCCAGTTTTAGTCTGCGGCTGCCTATGTATGTGGGTGGGGTGATCGCTACGGTGATAACGTTTTTATCAATTCGTTTTTTACTTAATATTGAGAAAAATTCTCGCTCCGAGAGCGTTAGCTAAGATAACTGCTTAGGCTCTGCAGTTATGCAGTTTTCAAGACTTTCCCGAAAGACAAAATTGAAATAAGGTTCGGAGGTGAATAAAAACGTTGATTCAGATTTTCTAGCCCTTCCGCTTGCCGCCGTTAGCGATGCAGCGATCAGCACGGCAAAAGATGCGGGTGCATCCCACGTTGATGTGCGAATCGAGCGTACCCGCAGCGGATTGCTCTCTTTGCGTGATGCTCGTCCTGAAACACAGAGTGATGAGACGGTTGCAGGTGTTGGTGTACGCGTCATAGTTGATGGCGCTTGGGGCTTTGCATCATCTCCTGAAATTTCGGTCGATGTGGCTAAGAAGTTGGCACAAACCGCGGTTGCAATGGCTAAAACATCAAAGCCACTATCTACAGAATTAGTTTCACTCGTTACCGAGCCTGTCTATGCAAATCAAACTTGGGTATCTGACTATGAAATTGATCCATTTACAGTTACTGATGCTGAGAAGAAAGATCGACTCGCCGACTTAAGCAATCGCTTGCTCAACAGCGCTGGAGTCAACCACACATCTGCCAACACCATGTTTGTCAAAGAACAGAAGCACTACGCTGATTCTTACGGCACAAGTACTACGCAACAGCGCGTTCGCGTACAGACACAAATCGAAGCGATTTCAATTGGCGCGCACGGCTTTGAAGCGATGCGCACGTTGGCACAACCGGCTGGTTTTGGCTGGGAGTGGATGGGCAATACGCACTGGAATTGGGATGCAGAGATTGCCGAATTGCCTTCATTATTGGCTGAGAAAGTTGCAGCTCCGTCAGTTGAACCCGGTCGATACGACGTATTGATTCACCCATCAAATTTGTGGCTAACTATTCACGAGTCAATTGGCCACGCAACTGAATTAGACCGCGCAATTGGTTATGAAGCTAATTACGCAGGAACATCTTTTGCTACGCCAGATAAGTTAAATAAACTGCAATACGGTTCAAAGTTGATGAATGTGACTGGAGATCGCAGCACTTCTCACGGCCTCAGTACCGTCGGATTTGATGATGAGGGCGTTGCCGCCCAGCGCTGGGACATCGTAAAAGATGGACTACTTGTTGGTTACCAACTTGATCGCCGTATCGCCGCACGAGTTAACCGTGATCGCAGCAATGGTTGCGCATTTGCCGATTCACCAGCGCATGTTCCAATTCAGCGAATGCCAAATGTTTCGTTACAACCAAATCCAACTGGTCCAACCAATGACGAGATGATTTCATCAATGGAAGATGGAATCATTATCAAGGGTGACAAGTCTTGGTCTATTGATATGCAACGTTACAACTTCCAATTTACCGGTCAACAATTCCACCGCGTAAAAGGCGGCAAGATTGTTGGTCAATTAAAGGATGTTGCCTATCAAGCAACGACAACTGATTTCTGGGGCTCTATGAAG
>JBIIPL010000126.1:0-3193 GCA_044342645.1 Candidatus Planktophila sp.
TGGCGGTCCTTCAACTTATGTTCTGGGTGGCGCTTTTAACTGCGGTAAAGCCCAGCCTGGTCAGGTTGCAGCGGTAAGTCACGGTTGCCCAGCGGCAATCTTCGACAAAGTAAATATTCTAAATACTGTTGCGGAGGCCGGAAAATGATTTCTGCTCAAGATCTGATTGAAAAGATTACATCGGCGGCCACATGCGATGACTGCATTGTTGTGGTGCGCGATAAGACTCAAGCAAACCTTCGCTGGGCCGGAAGCACGCTTACAACTAATGGAGTGATTCAAGAGCGCAGCGTTACCGTGATCGCATTTGTTGCAGTCAGCGGTGGGATGGCATCTGGTGGTGTAACCCGCACCGATGTCTCACTCTCTGATATTCCCGCACTTCTTGAAGCAGCCGTTGCTGTAGCAAAAGCTGCTGGCCCCGCTGATGATTACACCCCGCTAGCAACTAACGTTTCAATTGGTAACTGGTCTGCGGCCCACCTCCCAACTGGACCTGAAGTATTTAAAACTTTTGCACCAGCACTAGGCGATATGTTCTCACGCTCTGTTGCTGACAAAATTGAACTCTTTGGATATTCCGAGCACACAAATGAAACAACTTGGGTTGGCTCAAAAGGCGGCCTGCGTTTGCGTAAAGATTCACCAGTCGGTCGAGTAGAAATGACTGGAAAATCCCACGACCGCTCTCGTTCTACTTGGGCTGGAGTTGAAACTCGGGACTTTGCAGATGTATCGGTTGCCGATATCGATGCGCAGATTCGTCAGCGCTTAACTTGGCAAGGTACCAAAGTAGATTTGCCTGCTGGACGTTACGACACAATCCTGCCTTCAGGATCTGTCGCAGATATTTTCACTTACTTGATGTGGGTATCAACTGCCCGCGATGCGCACGAAGGTCAATCTGTATTTTCTAAAAAGGGTGGTGGCACTCGCATTGGTGAAAAACTTGCCAATGTTTCACTGCAGTTCTTTAGCGATCCTGATTTCAAAGAACTTCCGGCATCTAACTTTGTAGCAACACCAGTGAGTTCGCCGTTCTCATCAGTTTTTGATAATGGTCAACCTATTAAGCGTGTTGATTGGCTTAAAGACGGTGTTCTGCAATCCCTGATTCAGACCCGTGCATCAGCAAAGCTGACAAATTTAGATTTCACGCCACTTGGTGAAAACCTAGTTATGAGCGTTGACGGCGCAAGCGGAACACTAGAAGATCTGGTGAAGAAAGTAGATAACGGACTCCTTCTCACAACGCTCTGGTATATCCGTATGGTTGATCCAAACTCACTACTTCTCACTGGCTTAACTCGCGATGGTGTTTATCACGTCAAGGGTGGCGAAGTTATTGGTGCAACCAATAATTTCCGCTGGAATGACTCACCTGTTTCAGCCCTTTCTCGCATTGCACATGCCGGTGCAACGCAATGGACTCAACCACGTGAATGGGCTGGAGATATGTCGAATATGGCGATGCCACCTCTTGTTATTAAAGATTTCAACATGTCAACGGTGAGCCCAGGAAGTTAAAGAGAACTACTTCGGGTCAAGTGCGATTCGATACTGAACTTTGCCAGATTCCTTTACATAGGAATCATAAAGCTTGCGTGCAACTTCGTTAGTCGCATCGGTATTCCAATAAAGCCTGCTTGATCCAGTCTTTATGGCAATCTCCTGAACAGCGTCTATCAGCGCTCGACCGGCGCTTTTACCGCGAATAAGTGGATCTACAAAGAGATCTTCTAAGTAACAGTAATTGACTGGAGACCGTGTTGAATTCTGAAAGGTGTAGTGGACAATTCCACAAACTTTTCCGTCTACTTCTGCAACCAGTCCATACATGTTGTATTCGTGATCTAACAATCTCTTCCAAGTCAGTTCATATTGAACATCTGGCGCAGCCGTTTTGTAGAATTCCAAATAGCCGCGCCACAAGGACAGCCAAATATCCTTGTCGCTTTCGCTTAGCTCTCTGACTTTACTCACTCAAAAACTCCAATAATTTAAATTGTTGAGACAACCATGAATGCTTCTGCTAAAGAGCCAGCAGGTAAGCCGGCCTTCTGTGCAGAGTTCTCTGCCCAACTTCGCATGCGCTCGTCCAGATTTTCCGCATGCGCTGTCTGACTGACGTGTGCTTTCAACGCGTCCATCTTCTTATCGAAGGTAGAACTTATATCTATGAAGTGATTCGGGGTTGTGCTGCCCATAACCCACACTTCGCTGACTGACCAAGGCTCGAGTCCTTCAATTTTATATATATTCTGAAAAGCAAATGGATTGCCAGCATCTGGATATACAGCCTGCATTGCCGCTTCGCCAGCTGCCATATGGTCTGGGTGACTCGAAAATATGCGATCCCAATTTCGTTCAGGGTATTGCACTACTAAACGCTGAGGACGGACTTTTCTAATTACCCTAACAATATCTTTTCGCAACTCAAGAGTCGGAGCGAGTGTTCCGTCGACATAATTTAGGAAATGTACATCACTAACACCAACTGCTTTTCCGGCATCGCGCTGTTCTCGCTGTCGGATAACTGGCATTTCTTCACGATGAACCTGAGGATCTTTTCCGCCTTGATCACCATTTGTGCAAACACAATAACTCACTTGTATGCCCTTGGCAGTCCACTGCGCAATAGTTCCCGCAGCGCCAAAATCTAGGTCGTCAGGATGGGCGGTAACAATCAGGATCCGTTCTATTTCTTTATCATCGATTGGCATTAGCTATCCTCCTAGTTGGTTTTGTGGACTTCACTCTGGCTTAGTACGGTTTGGTACATTCCATAAATTGATTCTCATCAGATACTTGATGAACTTCTGGGTGATTTTCCAATTCACCATTTAACATTTCTTCAGTTAAATCAGATCTAAAACAGCCCAATACTTCAGTAGAAAGTCCCCCCAAAATATTTGCGCACTTTAAGGTTTTTAGCAGATCATACTTTTTCCACATTCCATAAATCAGGCCAACAATAAAGTTATCTCCAGCACCTGTTGTATCAATGGAATTGAAGGTGCGCACAGGTGGAATATGGAAGTATTTGCCTTCTATCTTTGTTATTACTCCACTAAACCCCATTTTGATAATGGGAATATCAATGTATTGTTCAAGAATGTCCAAGCACTTTAAAAGATCTGGCTGAGCACACATACTTCTTGCTTCAATACTATTTGGTGTGAAGAATTTCGCA
>JBIIPL010000078.1:0-5636 GCA_044342645.1 Candidatus Planktophila sp.
ATTGAATCATCAGGAATGATTAGTTCTTCATCGACTTCTTTCTTGGTGCCTATTCCTGAACACTCTTCACACGCACCAAAAGGTGAGTTAAATGAGAACGAGCGCGGTTCTAGCTCTTCAAATGAGAGTTCGCAGTCGTGGCAGGCCAGATGTTCGCTATATGTGCGTTCTTTATTTGCACCTTTTGCATCAACAAAATCAAGCACAACAATTCCAGATGAAAGGCGAAGGGCGGTTTCAATCGAATCGGTTAAGCGGGTTTTGCTTTCGGCCTTCGCAGTTAAACGATCAACTACAACTTCGATCGTGTGTTTCTCCTGCTTCTTTAGCTTTGGTGCATCGGAGAGTTGAATTACTTCTCCATCAACACGTGCGCGTGAATAGCCCTGTGTAACCAGGTCGGTGAAAAGGTCTACAAACTCACCTTTACGCGCGCGGATAACTGGAGCTAAAACCTGGAACTTTGTAGTTGGCGGAAGATCGAGAATTTGATCAACGATTTGCTGAGGTGATTGGCGCGTAACTGCCTTGCCGCAGTTTGGGCAATGTGGTCGTCCAGCGCGTGCAAATAGGAGGCGCAAATAGTCATAAACCTCAGTGATTGTTCCTACAGTAGATCGTGGATTTCGATTTGTAGATTTTTGATCAATTGAAACTGCAGGTGATAAACCTTCGATGAAATCAACATCTGGTTTATCCATCTGCCCCAAGAATTGGCGCGCATAGGCTGATAGTGATTCTACGTAGCGGCGCTGACCCTCGGCGAAGATTGTGTCGAAGGCGAGCGAAGATTTTCCAGAACCAGATAGTCCAGTGAATACAACAAGCGCATCACGAGGAAGTTCGATGGAGACATTTTTAAGGTTATGTTCGCGCGCTCCCCGCACAACCAATTTATCGATACTCAAACCCCGGCCTCTTCCATCATTCGTAACTCTTTCTTTAACAATTTGATCTCATCACGTAAACGCGCCGCCACTTCAAATTGAAGCTCAGCTGCTGCATTGCGCATCTGATCGGTGAGCGAGCCTATCAACGCGATCAGATCCTTGCGCGGTAAGGAGGTCGAAGATTTGTCGTAGATACCAGATGTTGCAGCAATCTTCTTAGATCCGCCCTTTTCGTGAGATAGGAGCGCTTCTGTATCCTCACTCTCGCGGTTAATCTGATCAGTAATATCGGCAATTTTCTTACGCAGTGGTTGTGGATCAACACCGCGTTCTAAATTGTAGGCGACTTGCTTTGCGCGACGGCGATTGGTCTCATCGATGGCTTGCGCCATTGATTTGGTTATATTGTCGGCGTACATATGAACTTCGCCTGAAACATTTCGTGCGGCTCGCCCAATAGTTTGAATCAAGGAAGTTGCTGAACGCAAGAACCCTTCTTTATCGGCATCCAAAATTGCAACAAGTGATACCTCGGGAAGATCCAGGCCTTCGCGCAGCAAATTAATACCAATTAAGACATCGTATTCACCCATGCGTAACTCGCGAAGTAATTCAACGCGTCGCAAGGTATCGACCTCAGAGTGCAGGTAGCGAACTCGAACGCCACGTTCTTGTAAGTAATCCGTTAAGTCTTCGGACATCTTCTTGGTAAGTGTTGTGACTAGAACACGTTCATTTTTTGCCGCGCGGATATTTATCTCATTTAAGAGATCATCAATCTGACCTTTTATTGGTTTGATTACGATTCCGGGATCAACCAGTCCTGTAGGGCGAATTACTTGTTCAACGACATCGCCTTCGACCTTAGCCATCTCGTACTTTCCTGGTGTGGCCGAGAGGAAGAGCTTCTGCCCAACTCGTTCCAAAAATTCTGGCCATTTAAGTGGTCGGTTATCCATCGCACTTGGCAGGCGAAAACCGTGTTCAACTAATGTGCGCTTACGCGAAGCATCGCCTTCAAACATTGCACCGATCTGCGGAACGGTTACGTGGCTCTCATCGATAACCAATAGAAAATCCTCAGGGAAATAATCTAATAAGCAGTTTGGAGCAGAACCTGGCTCGCGTCCATCTAGATGTCTGGAATAGTTTTCGATTCCTGAGCAGAAACCAAGTTGCTCCATCATTTCTAGATCAAAGGTTGTTCGCATCTTTAGACGTTGCGCTTCGAGTAGCTTGCCCTGCTTTTCAAATAGGTTGAGCTGAATCTGCAACTCATCTTGAATCTCCCCCATCGCCCGCTTCATTGTTTCTGGGCCGGCGGCGTAGTGAGTTGCTGGGAAAATATAGATTTCGGTTTCATCGCGGAGAATTTCTCCAGTCAATGGGTGCAGCGTCATGATCTTTTCGACCTCATCGCCGAACATTTCAATTCGAATAGCCAACTCTTCATACATTGGAATGATTTCAATCGTGTCACCTCGAACGCGGAAGGTGCCACGTTCGAAAGCCATATCGTTTCTCTGATATTGCACATCAACAAATTTGCGGAGCAGCTTATTGCGCTCGATCTCATCGCCCACCTTAAGGCGGATCATGCGATCTATATATTCCTGAGGCGTGCCTAGTCCATAGATACAAGAGACCGTGGCAACGACAATTACATCTCGTCTAGTCAACAGCGAGTTTGTGGCTGAATGTCGTAAGCGCTCAACTTCATCGTTGACGCTGGAATCTTTCTCGATAAAGGTGTCGGTCTGCGGAACATAGGCTTCTGGTTGGTAATAGTCATAATACGAAACGAAATATTCGACGGCATTGTTTGGTAACAATTCACGAAATTCATTAGCCAGCTGGGCTGCTAAAGTTTTATTTGGTGCTAAAACTAAAGTCGGTCTTTGCAAACGTTCGATTAACCAAGCGGTGGTGGCAGATTTTCCGGTACCGGTTGCACCAAGTAAGACCACGTCCTGAACACCAGCATCAATTCTTCGTGCAATTTCTTCAATCGCTTCTGGTTGATCTCCAGCGGGTACGTAGTCACTGATCACCTGGAAAGGTTCGACCTTGCGTTGCAGGTCTGAGATCGGTCGCATTTTCCTAGCCTACTTCGCTCGGCTAGGTAATTCCTCCCAGAGGTTTTCCACAGCACGCAGTAGCTGATCTTCATCCCCGTCATTGATAATCTCGTAATCAGCCAGCGCTTGCCTCTCTTCACGACTGGCTTGCGAGGCTATTCGGCGCTCAATTTCAGAGATGAACATGCCGCGTTTACGAAGACGTTCTTTACGAAGCTCTAAATCTGCTTCCACTGTAATAACTAAGTCAAAATTCTTAGCTGTGCCGGATTCTACTAAAAGTGGAATCTCATAAATCAGAATCTCCTCAGATTTAAGATCTGAAACAACTTCCAGAAATAGTTCACGCACTCGGGGATGAATAATTGCTTCTAGATCTTCTTTAGCTTGTGGATCCGAAAAGATAATCTCGGCCAGCGCCTTGCGATCAATATCTCCATCGCGCATTATCTTCTCGCCAAAGCGCAAGATCACTTCATCAAATCCGTCGCTGCCTCGTTCAATCGCAACTCTTGCCAATTGATCAGCATCAACTACGCGCGCTCCGAGATCAGAGAAATATTGCGCTACCAGAGATTTACCGGCGCCAATTCCTCCAGTAAGTGCGACGATCAACATAACGCCAACTCTACCTTGGGCAGATCTCTTGGAGCATAAGAAAAGGCCCACCCGTAGGTGAGCCTCTTCTTAGTAAGTATTTCTATTCAGCAGCAACTTCAGCAACAACTTCTTCCGCCGCAGGTGCAGCAGCATCAGCAGCCTTTGCTTCTGTCTTCTGCTTCTTATGCGCTAGGAAACGAGTCTGTGCCTCTTGGTACTGACGTTCCCATTCTTCGCGTTGTGAATCAAAGCCTGGCTTCCATTCCTGTGTATCAGGATCAAAACCTTCTGGATAAATGAAGTTTCCAGCGGCATCATAACGAGCAGCCATTCCGTATTGAGTTGGATCGAATGCTTCGATCTCAACTTCATGTCCCTCATTAGCTTGCTTAAGCGAAAGAGAGATACGACGACGCTCGAGATCGATATCAATGATCTTCACAAATAGTTCGTCATCTACTGCAACGACCTGCTCTGGAATTTCAACGTGGCGCTCTGCAAGTTCAGAAATGTGAACTAAACCTTCGATGCCTTCGTGAACACGAATAAATGCTCCGAATGGAACAAGCTTTGTAACAACACCTGGAACAACCTGATTGATTGTGTGGGTGCGAGCAAATGCCTGCCATGGATCTTCTTGAGTTGCCTTGAGAGAGAGTGAAACACGCTCGCGCTCGAAATCAACTTCGAGAACTTCAACAGTTACTTCATCGCCAACTTCAACGACTTCACCTGGATGATCAATGTGCTTCCATGAAAGTTCAGATACGTGGACGAGGCCATCAACGCCACCAAGGTCTACGAAAGCACCAAAGTTTACGATTGATGAGATTACGCCAGTGCGAACCTGACCCTTTTGGAGTTGGTTTAAGAATGTTGTGCGAGACTCAGATTGAGTCTGCTCAAGGAATGCGCGACGAGAAAGAACCACGTTATTGCGGTTCTTATCAAGCTCAATGATGCGAGCCTCAACTTCCTTACCAATGTAAGGAGTTAGATCGCGTACGCGACGCATTTCAACAAGTGATGCTGGCAAGAAGCCGCGAAGACCGATATCAACGATCAAGCCACCCTTAACAACTTCAATAACTGTTCCGATGACAACTTCATCGCGCTCTTTCTTGCCTTCAATATCTCCCCAGGCGCGCTCGTACTGTGCGCGCTTCTTAGAAAGAATTGTGCGGCCTTCTTTATCTTCTTTTTGTAGAACGAGGGCTTCAATGCGATCGCCTACCTTAACAATGTCATTTGGATCTGCATCGTGGCGGATTGAAAGTTCGCGGGAAGGAATTACGCCTTCTGTTTTGTACCCAATATCTAGAAGTACTTCTTCGCGATCTACTTGTACAACGGTTCCTTCGACGAGGTCTCCGTCATTGAAATTTCTGATTGTGCCTTCGATTGCTGCAAGAAAATCTGCGGCCGATCCGATGTCGTTTACTGCTACGACTGGTGATGATGTGCTCAAGTTGCTCCGTAGGGATAGAAAGTAATAGGACTCCAGAAACTTTCTGGCGAACGGGCGTAAGCGTACGGTTTGGGTCTAGTTAAGGGCAAATCCTGATAAAAACAGGCGTAAACTCCTGATAATGAAGCGTTATAGGGAATTGTTTTCATTCCCCCATGTGATCTCACTTGGTATCGCAGCATTTCCTGCCCGATTGGCCTACGGAATGATTGGCCTTGGTATTTTTTTTAAAGCTGAACAAAGCACAGACTCCTTTGCTATCGCTGGTTTTGCGATCGGTTTAAATTCTTTGGCCGGATCTGCAACCGCCGGCATTAGAGGATCGGTTATGGATCGCTGGGGGCAAAAGTGGCCGCTGCGAATTCTGGTGCCTGGTTACACCATATTGATTCTCACCTTGAATCAAATGGACACTGCTCGATCAATTCTTATTACAGCATTTATTCTTGGAATCACCGCTCCCCCAATTAATCTCTCAGTAAGACCGCTGTGGAAAGACATTGTTCCCCCCACATATTTACGAACGGCATATGCCTTCGACTCTGCGATGATGAGTTCAACATCAGTCATTGGTCCAGTAATTATTACCTCGTTAGCTCT
>JBIIPL010000080.1:0-5578 GCA_044342645.1 Candidatus Planktophila sp.
CGCGCATGCTTATCTTTGGTTTAGTTCTCATTATTATGATGAACCTTCGACCAGATGGCTTACTTCCACGAAAGAAGCGCGAGAAGATCGGTGTCGCGAAGGAGAAATCCAAGTGAGTAATCAGCCGGTATTAGAACTAAAAAATCTAACTATGCAATTTGGTGGAGTCAAAGCGCTCAACCAAGTTAATCTGCAAGTTAATCGAGGCGAAATTTGCGCTCTTATCGGCCCTAACGGCGCCGGAAAGACCACCGTATTCAATGTTGTTACTGGCGTGTACGTTCCAACTGAAGGTGAGATTCTCTTTAATGGTAAGAGCCTCAAGGGCAAGAATCGCCACAACATCACCAAAATGGGGATCGCACGCACTTTCCAGAATGTGCGTTTATTTGGTGAAATGACTTCACTCGAGAATGTACTCACTGCAACAGATGTACACAGCAAAAGTGGACTTATTGGTTCACTGTTTACCACTCCACGTTCGCGTCGCGAAGAGAAAGCTGGACGTGAAAAAGCTCTCGAAATTCTCGAATTTATTGGTATCGATCATCGCGCAGATCAATTGGCTAAGAATCTTCCATACGGAGATCAGCGTCGACTTGAAATTGCACGCGCTATGGGAACAAGTCCAGAGATCATTCTTCTCGATGAACCCGCAGCAGGTTTTAATCCATCTGAAAAGAAAGCACTCGCTGAGCTAATTGTGAAAATTCGCGATCGTGGATACACAGTTCTCCTCATTGAGCACGATATGTCTTTGATTATGGGGATCTCCGACCGAGTTGCTGTTTTGGACTTCGGTGAAAAGATCGCAGATGATCTACCTAGCGTTGTACAGAATAATCCGAAAGTTATTGAAGCCTATTTAGGAGTGCCAGCAGATGCGTCTTGAGGTAAAAGATTTACGCGTTCACTACGGCAAGATTGAGGCGATCAAGGGAATTTCCTTCGTTGTTAATCAGGGTGAAATAGTTAGTTTGATTGGTGCTAATGGCGCTGGAAAAACGACGACGCTAAAGACCATCTCTGGACTTCGCAACGTCTCATCGGGTCAAATTCTCTTTGACGGTAAAGATATTTCCAAAATTCCTGCACACGAGCGCGTTGATCTTGGGATTTCGCAAGCACCTGAAGGACGCGGAATATTTCCTGGTATGACTGTTCTTGAAAATCTTGAGATCGGAAAATTTAACCGTAAAGATCGCAAGAATGAAATGGCCGAAGATCTCGAAAAAGTTTATACGCTCTTTCCTCGGTTGAAAGAACGTCTTGGGCAAGCCGGTGGAACTCTCTCTGGTGGAGAGCAGCAGATGCTTGCCATCGGTCGCGCACTTATGGCGCGCCCTAAACTGCTCCTGCTTGATGAGCCTTCTATGGGTCTAGCCCCGCAGATGATTGCAAATATTTTCCGAATCATTACAGAAATCAATAAGCAAGGAGTGACAATTCTTCTTGTTGAGCAGAATGCGCAGCAGGCTCTACAGCGCGCTGACCGCGCTTATGTTCTTGAAACCGGAAATGTGACGAAGGAAGCTAAAGCCTCTGATCTCCTAAATGATCCTGATGTGAAGGCTGCCTACCTTGGAACTGGTGCTCATTAAGTAAGAGGTTATCTCTGCGCAAGGATGAGACAAGTGATTCTTGCGGTACAAGTTCTTTCACTTTGCTCATTTGTAATCACGATTTCATAGCAGCACATCGTCTTACCTAAAGAAATAGCAGTTGCTACACCTTTTACAAAACCAGCGGTCGCAGATTTATGATGCGTTGCATTGACATCGATACCAACAATTCGTCGATCCATTCCTGCATGAAGTTGAGTTCCGATCGAACCTAGCGATTCGGCGAGCACAACGCTTGCGCCGCCATGCAACAACCCAGCTGGCTGAGTATTGCCTTCGACCGGCATACGGCCTACAAGTCTTTCTGGTGATGCTTCGAGAATTTCAATTCCCATTTTTTCGCCTAGCGCGCCGCCACCTCGTTTGCGGAGGAGTTCAAGGAAATCGGGAGTTATTTCTGGCTGCGTCATAGTTGGAAATAGTAACTTGTTAACGAGTACTTCTCTAGGATGACGCCATGGCCCAGAAGCGATTGCTACTTATCGATGGGCATTCAATGGCATATCGAGCATTTTTCGCTCTACCAGCAGAGAATTTCACAACCGCACAGGGCCAGCACACCAATGCGATCTATGGCTTTGCCACAATGTTGATCTCTCTATTAAAGGATGAGAAGCCAACTCACGTGGCTGTTGCCTTTGATGTATCGCGCAAAACCTTTCGCACCGACATCTTCCCTGATTACAAAGCTAATCGCGCCAAGACACCCGATGAATTTCGTTCCCAGATGTCTTTCTTAAATGAGTTGGTTAAGGGCTTTGGGATCACGCAATTTGCACTAGAGGGTTATGAAGCAGATGACATCATTGCAACGATTACTAAGCAGGCAGAGCGCGAGGGCGTGGAAGTGCTTATCTGTACTGGCGACCGCGACAGTTTTCAATTGGTGACTGAAAAGACAACGGTGCTTTATCCAAAGCGTGGCGTTTCTGAAATGGCGCGAATGACTCCCGCTGCGGTACAAGAAAAATATGGAATGTCCCCAGATCAATATCCAGATTTTGCCGCCCTTCGTGGGGATCCAAGTGATAACTTGCCATCGGTACCAGGAGTTGGCGAGAAGACTGCTGCAAAATGGATTGTGGAATACGGATCCTTGCAAGAGTTGATTGCAAATGTGGATAAGGTCGGCGGGAAGGTTGGTCAATCACTACGCGAAAACCTCAATGATGTTATTCGTAACCGTGAGCTCACTCAATTAGTTCACGATGCTCCGATCGAATATAGAGTTGATGAGTTAACTTGGCCTGGCGTAGTCGAGGCTGATTTAACAAAGCTATTTGAACAACTTGAATTTCGAACTCTGAAAGATCGACTAAAACCAATACTTAGCCCAAGCTCTGTGGTGAAGAAGCAAGAAGAAGCCGAAGAATTTACGCTTTTTGCTCCACTTGTCGAAGGCGAAGTTCTAACACCAGCCGAGTTGGATTCGCGTATTTCAGATCATAAAGGTGAAATCGCAGTTGCCTTTGAAATGCGCGATGAGAAATTGCATCGATATGCCGTTGCCTTTTCACCAACTGATGTTCATTTAGTTCATTCATCACAAATGGGGCAGTGGGCCCGCGAGGCAAAGATTGCAAAGATTGCTCACGATGGAAAATCTCTGGCGCGCGAGAATTTATTTGATGGGGTTATCTTTGATACAGCCCTTGCGGCATATCTGGTCAATCCCGGAGTCCGTGCACAAGAATTGAACGATCTGCTTGAGCGCTGGGGTGATGGAGCAACTATTGACTCAACCTCTCCCGAAAATGAATTGCTAAGTAGCGCTGCCGTTCTCTTTACCTTACGTAAATCTCTAGAGACTGAGATGCGCGATCGTGGTGTTCTGCCACTCTTTACTGATCTGGAGCTTCCAATAGCCCAACTCTTAGCAATTATGGAAAATCGTGGAATTGCAGTTGATCGCAAAGAGTTGGAAAAACTGGCAACTTTCTTTGAAGGCGAAGTAGCGCGCGAAACCAAGGCAGCCCATCTAGCCGCAGGTCACGAATTCAATGTGGCCTCGCCTAAGCAACTCCAAGTTGTTCTATTTGATGAGTTAAATCTGCCAAAGACGAAGAAAATTAAAACCGGATTTACAACTGATGCCGAAGCGCTTAATTGGCTATTTGAAAAGACCAAGCATCCACTCCTGGAATCACTTTTGCGTATTCGTGAGACAAAGAAGCTAGGTACAACTGTTGAGGGATTGATTTCCGAAATTGGCTCAGATGGTCGAATTCGAACTCACTTTGCGCAGACAGTTGCAGCTACCGGTCGTTTATCTTCAGTTGGGCCAAACCTACAAAATATTCCTGTGCGCACAGAGGAAGGACGCAGTATTCGAAACGCATTCATTGCAGGCGCGGGTTACACCTCATTGATGACAGCAGATTACAGTCAGATCGAAATGCGCATAATGGCGCACTTATCGAGTGATGCTGAGTTGCTTGCTGCCTTTGAAAGTGGCGAAGATTTACACGCCACTGTTGCAGCTTTAGTCTTTGGAGTCGCCGCAGTTGATGTTCATCCTGAGATGCGCCGACAGATAAAGGCGATGTCTTACGGTTTGGCATATGGACTTAGCGCCTATGGTTTATCTGCGCAATTAGATCTTTCCCCGCCTGCCGCACAAGACTTAATGGATAAGTACTTTTTACGTTTCGGCGGAATTCGTGACTATCTAAGTAGCGTTGTTGTTGAAGCACGCAAAGTTGGTTATACCGAAACAGTTATGGGACGCCGTCGGTACCTTCCTGATTTGATGCACGATAACCGCCAACGTCGTGAGATTGCAGAGCGAATGGCGCTAAATGCCCCGATACAAGGATCGGCCGCCGACATAATCAAGCAGGCGATGCTCAATGTGCAGAGAGCGCTGCAGGCAGAGAAAATGCAATCGCGCTTATTGTTGCAAGTGCACGATGAATTGATCTTGGAGGTTTTCGCCGGTGAAGAAGAGAAGCTCACCGTTCTTGTACGACGCGAGATGGCCGCGGCTTATCCGCTTAAAGCGCCTTTAGATGTCAGCGTTGGTATTGGTAAGAGTTGGAACGAAGCTGCGCATTAAAGGTATTTAGCCTTGTGGCTATTTAATTGTTGGGGAATTATCAGCCATCGCAGCTAAATCTTCTTCATCGGTAGGTAAATCATTGGCAGCAGAGAGTCGACCCTTTCCGATTGAAAGAATTATGTAACCGATAATTAACATGATCGGAAGCATGCCAAGCCCAACGCGAGGTGAGATGTGTTCTGAGACAACTCCACCAACGGCAGCGCCTACTGCCACGAAAGATCCTTCAACGCTCCAGATCCAACCTAGTGATGATGTCTGTGAACCTTTTGGGCGAACCGCTTCAAGGACTTCAAAGTAAAAAACTTGAAGTGCACCACCAAGAAAACCAATTAGCGCACCGAGAAGTGCCATAGTCCAGTCTGGATAGGTAAATGCAATCGGGATACAGGCTATTGCCCACATTAAATAGACGCGTCGCATCGCTGTTAGGGGAGCTAATTTTTTTGAAACCAGCCCGCCTAGTAATCCGCCAATGACGGTAGCAATCCCAAATGAGGCGAAGATCCAAGCAACACGGTGGGGCACATTCTCCTGTGTGGCAAATGCAGGAACTGCAACATCAAATACTCCCCAGCCAAATCCAATAAAACAACCCTCAAACATCAACAGCTGTATTGCGCGGTTCTTTAAAAGATTTTCTTGTCCCTTAACTTTCTTTTCGGGGACCCAATTGCGCGATACGGAAGTCAACGCAAGTGCAACTCCTCCAATGAGCATCAGCAATGCAACGAGATTTAGCGCTAGATATGGACGCGAAGACAGAGCTAAGGAGGTAATAATTACTGGACCAATGACTGATGTTGAACTCATCATCGCAGAGTCGAAGGCATATGCCGTTCGTAAATATGTGGGGGGAACAATGTCTTTCCACAGCGGTCTTACTGAGAGATTAATT
>JBIIPL010000081.1:0-5552 GCA_044342645.1 Candidatus Planktophila sp.
TTTTACCAAGGCAAATGGCGCTTGCAGCTCTTTTGCCGCAACATAGAGTTCATCTTCGCGCATTGAAGAGAGGCGACGAATCTCGCCACCAATCTTGCGCATATGCATCATTGCATTCGATACATCGCCAGTTCCTGCTTCGCCCTTAGAGCGGATCATCGCGGCACCTTCATTGATGCGACGAAGAGCCTCTCCTAAATTAGTAGCACCACAAACAAACGGAACCTTGAAATCCCATTTTTCAATATGGTTTTCATAATCTGCAGGTGTTAATACTTCTGATTCATCGATGTAATCCACACCGAGTGATTCCAAGATTCGCGCTTCTACAAAGTGGCCGATACGAGCCTTAGCCATAACCGGAATTGTTACTGCAGCTTTAATTTTTTCAATCATGTCTGGATCTGACATACGTGCAACTCCGCCTTGCGCGCGAATATCTGCAGGTACTCGTTCAAGTGCCATCACAGCGCATGCACCAGCATCTTGGGCAATCTTGGCTTGCTCTGCGTTAACGACATCCATGATTACGCCGCCCTTGAGCATTTCTGCCATTCCGCGCTTTACGCGCGCTGTGCCAACTGCCTCTGCCATGACTTACTCCCTTTATTTAGCTCTTGCTAAGAAATCTTGGATTAATACTACTTTGCAGAAGGCGGAGTCGCATCCTCGTTTTTGGCAGCGATAACAGGCGTAAAAACAGGGGCTTTATCCGTTAATGCGATCCATACCTGTCCTGCGGCAAATTTGATTTCATCTCCTGCCAGCGTTGTCCATGTGGTTCCTTGCTCACCGCTTGGACGACTCCAGTTTGCCGCAATCGCTAAACCATCACGCAATACAAATCCTTTACCTGTACCTACCGTTTCTGAATACGGCGTAACTCCACCAACTTTGTCACGATAAATCGAATCGGTGATTGAAATCAGTTGGATTACAAATGTGGTCGGCCCAAGGTGCACGCCCGAAGAAGATAAATTTGGTAAATCTCTGTGAGAAAGTAACCAGCGCTTCTCTGTCGCAGACCAAGTCGCGTTATAAGAATTTGCTGGCCACGAAACTTTTACTGAAGCTATTGCGGTGCCTGTCTCAGGCTTTTCCCCAAAGTTCCAACCAATTGGTTTAGAAATGGCGACTGGCAGTTGCGCTTTTGCAACATTGGCCATCAATTTCTGCGCCTGCAACATCATCGCTGTTGGTGCTCTGCGCAACGGGTCGGTGGAATAAATTATTGGCGACTGTCGCTGCGCACCTAGATTCTCTAAGTTAGCCGCGGCAATTACTGGTAATAATTTGGATTGCGCGCCACTGTAGGCAAAGGCCACTCTTCCGTACTGTTCGAGGATCTCAAGATCAGAAATTCGCGCGCTGCGAACCGGGCCGATTACCTGCGGAATTTTAGAACTGAAAACCGCTGCTAAACGCGTGAGCCCACCTTCAACTTGTTCAATGTAAACGACGTCGGCATCTTCTAAACCTGCCTGCGGATGAGCTTGCGCGGTGTCATCAATCTTGACTACCAAAATTGGACCATCGCTGCCAACCCGTCCGCTTAACGAATTAGTGGGCTCAGCCTCCCGAGAGATAGGCAAGAGTGAGGAAACTTTTCCTTCTGGGAGGAAGCTAACGAGTGCTGCCAAGACGATTGCGATCGAGGCCAATCCAAAAAAACCCTTTGCTAATTTTTTAAAGAACATCTGCTTCAAACTCGTAAGTCACAGGCAGCGGCGCAGTGCCGGCTAGCCGAAAGATTTTAAAGACGGGTTTTTGGCGCACCATTTGGGTGCGAGTAACCGCATCAACATGCAAGGAAATTGCCACGCGAATCTTGTCGGTTAACTCAGATAGTTCGCGCAACAAGTCTTTCTCAATAAATCCATCAACTAAATGACCATCATTGAGTAGCAGTCCAAGACAGCCGGATAGTCCGCTTTCTGCTTGTGAACGAGTCTGCATCTGGGCATCTCTTGCTTGATGCGCTGCTGCTGTTAAGAGAAGTGAAGATGCTGGATCTGCTAACTCACTCTTAGCAATTTCTAGCGCTACCGCGGCGCGACGCTGCAGCAATCCATCAAGGTTTGCCCAACTTGTTTCGACGCGGTGATGTAAGCGATCTAAGCGCGTTGCCGAATATGAAAGATACCAAAGCGCAAAGATAGCGAGAAGTGCGATAAGGAAATATTGCTCCATTTAATTTCCTTCCCTACCCAAGAAGCGATTCCAAGCTCGATTTTCTGAAGACAAGGTAACTCCCTCGCTTCCGACTAGAGCCATTTCATAAATCGAAAATATATCTTCTGCGACTACATCCCAATCAAAGCGTTGGGCATAGGCCTTGCCTCTTTGCGCAAGAGCGCGACGTTTTTCATCTTCGCGCAATAAATCAATAACAACTTTCGCCAGATCCTGAGCATTCTCTGATTGAAAGAGTGCGCCGTATTTTCCGTGGCCTAACAACGAATCAAAGGCAGGTATATCACTTGCTACAACTGCCGCTCCCCCAGCGAGAGCTTCCGCAAGAATTATCCCGAAAGATTCTCCACCGGTATTTGGGGCAATATATAAAGCAACAGAGGATAAGAAATCTGCCTTCTCCTTTTCGCTGATGCGTCCCAAAAATTCAAAACGATGACGCAACTGTGGATCAATTAGCTCTTGTACATCTTTACTGTCGCCGGGTCCCGCCACCAGAACTCGCACATCGGGTGCAAAGCGCGCAATTATTGGCAACGCTTCTAGTAATACCGATAGCCCTTTACGTGGCTCTTCATATCGACCGATAAAGCCGAGAGTGTTTCCACTCCATTGCGCACGAACTTCACCGTCGCGATAACGATCTGCATATATTCCGTTGGGCACAACGACTGCATCGGTCTCTAGATGCTCAGTCAGTGTCGAGCGCGCCGCCTCGCTAACAGCAATTCGCGCGGTTAACTTCTCAATTACTGGTTCCAGAATTGGTCCTATTGCAAAGATTGCCTTCTGACGTTTTGCAGCAGCGTGGAAGGTTCCGACCAACGGTCCTTCTGCTGCCCAACAAGCAAGGAGTGAAATTGATGGGATCGCTGGTTCATGCAAGTGCAGTAAATCGAAATTTCCATTGGAGATCCATTGTCTAACCCGTGCAAAAGCGATTGGTCCGAATAAAATGCGTGCAACCGCACCGTTATAGGGAATTGATATTGGCTTGCCCGCGCTTGTTACATAATCAGGGATCGCTGCTTCATCTATTACTGGAGCGAGCACCGAAACATAGTGACCTTTAGCAATTAGAAACTCGGCAAGATCACGTACATGGTTTTGCACTCCACCAGGTGTATCCCATCCGTAAGGACAGACCAATCCAATCCGCAATTTCTTTAAGGTCATGCGGTGCGCTCCTGGAAATCGCCATCAATCCAAATTCGCTGCAACATATGCCAATCTTGTGGATTCTTTGAGATACCTGCTTCGAAATAGCCAGCACAGTTCTGTACAACTCGTGCAACGCGTTCGGCTTCAGTACCTTCAGTTGGAATCGCTACGCTATTGAACTCAATATGGATTCCACTTTTTATATAAGAAACTTGCGCAGTAATTAGTGGAATACCCGTGCGCACTGCAAGAAGTGCGGCACCAACTGGCATGCGCGCTGGATAACCAAAGAAATCAACATCTACACCGCTACGAGATAAGTCACGGTCAGAGACCAGGGCTATTAGCGCTCCTTCTCGGGCCCGCTGCATCAAAATTGCCATTGACCGACTTTCGGTGGATAGAACTTCCATACCCATGTTCTGTCGATAATCAAGAAATTTATTAAAGAGCGCTTCAGGTTTTAGCTTTTCGACTACTGTCACCAAAGGAAGACCCTTCGCGCAAAAATATGCGCCTGCGTGATCCCAATTGCCCGCGTGTGGAAGTGCAACAACAACGCCGCGACCGTCCTTCATTGGACCAGTCAATAACTCTTCGCGTGTAGACGTTACCGTCGTTAAAATCCGGTCCTTAGACCAATCAGGTGAGCGAAAAGTGTCACACCAGTAACGCATATACGATGAAATTGCGCTACTCATTAATTGATCCATTGCCGCTGAATCTTTATCCGGACAAACACGTTGCAGATTGCTGCGCAATCGTTTCATACGAGAGCCATTACGCCGTAGCGCAAATACACCCATTTTTTCAAAAGTAGAATATGCAAACTTCTCTGGCAGTGATCTGACTAATTTCCAACCAGTGAAATAGGCAGTTGCAACTAAAAAATCAAAGTTCATTGCTTTACAACGCCGCCTTAACGATCAAAATTCTCTGAACAACCGTTACTGCAGCAAGTGCGAATAGCATCCAAACTCCAATAGCAAGTGCATATGGAATCCCCAGACCTTCAAAGCCAATTGCAGTTAACGCGATAATCAACCGCTCTGTGCGCTCTGCGATTCCTCCAGAGCAGTCAACTCCTAATGACTCTGCCTTCGCGCGAATGTATGGAACCAAGGTTCCTGCGACAAGTGCGCCTAGCGCAACTGGCGCCAAAGGATCGCTGGTGTCAATTAAAGCGAGAATGAGCCCAATCAAAATCGCTGAGTCTGTTATTCGATCAATCGTGGAGTCGAGAAAACCACCCCATTTGCTGGCACCTTGTTGCGAAATGCGTGCCATAGCGCCATCGAAAAGATCGCTGAGGGCGAAGAAAGAAATTAGCAAGGTTCCAACGAAGAATTCTTGTCGCGGATAGAAATACAAAGCACTAGCGACTAAACCAATCGCCCCTGCGAATGTAACTGAATTCGGAGTTAATCCCACGCGAAGGGCACCTCGCGCGATTGGATTGATGACGCGGGTTACGGCGGGCTTTAAAGAAGCGCTTAACATCACCACCATCGTAGGCTCAAGAGGAGAAATTCACCTATTCTGACGCCTGTGAGTTCTCTTAAACGCATCCATATATACGGCCACGTTTCTGCCCAGCCGCAGGCGATCGCCAATCTATTTGGTGCACAACTTGCCAGCGAGATTGTTGTGGAATCAGACCTTGCAATATTTGCAATTAATCCTGCTGCAGGAATTGATCAGACAACAATTGATCAATGGCAGGCGCTAAGTGATTATCAATTACCACGATTAGTAATTGTTAATGAACTCGATGGTTCTGACGCCGACTTTGAAGATGCAATTATGTTGGCCAATCGAGTCTTTGATCAATTAGTAACGCCCTACTTAGTTCTGCACTCTGACACTGGAAGTCCAATCGCTTTGATTTCCTTAGATGATTTGCTCATAACTGATTACAGCACCAAACCGCCTACTACTTCCCCAAGTGAGGCTGAACATCAAGAGCTGGTCGCTGAATTTCGAGAAGAATATTTAGAAGAGTTAGCCGGGGCCGGAGAAAACGCCTTTGCCGCTGGTCTGCTCTTTCCTGCCATACCAATAGTTTTATCAAATGGCCTTGGCACAGATATAGTTCAAAGTTTTATAGATCAGCTTTAAAAACTACCAAGCAGCGGCTAGCTCGTCACGTGTTTGCGACAGAAGCGCCGGCATAACTTTGGTTTGGCCAATTATTGGCA
>JBIIPL010000082.1:0-5480 GCA_044342645.1 Candidatus Planktophila sp.
GGCTTGAACGTAGGCCATGCCGTTATGAATTAGCGCAGTGCGAATTGCGATACAAGTATCAATGTTGCCAGTGAAATCTAAGTAACCGATTGCACCACCGTATAAACCGCGACGGGTTGGCTCTAGCGTTTCAATAATCTCCATCGCCCGTGGTTTTGGAGCACCAGAAAGAGTTCCGGCTGGAAAGACTGCAAAGAGTGCATCGACAGGTGATGATTTTTCTGAGAGTTCACCAATTACTGTCGAGACAATATGCATCACGTGTGAGTACCGCTCGATATGCATAAAATCTATAACTTCAACACTGCCCGGAGAACAAATCCGTCCAAGATCATTTCGTCCAAGATCTACCAACATTAAATGTTCAGCGCGCTCTTTCGGATCTGCTAACAACTCTTCACCAAGGCGATGATCTTCTTCTGCCGAATCTGATCTTTTGCGGGTGCCCGCGATCGGGTGGACCATCACTTCTTTACCAGTGACTTTAACAAGTGCTTCGGGGCTAGAGCCGACAACTTCAACTCCATCAGTAAATCTAAAGAGATACATATACGGGCTGGGATTATGAAGGCGAAGCATGCGATAAACATCGATTGCATCTGCAGTGCACTCCATAGCAAAACGTTGTGAGAGAACTATTTGGAAAGCTTCACCGGCCAAAATTTCTTCTTTAGCCAACGCTATCTTTGCTTTGAACTCTTCACCTGAAATATTGCGAGTAAATTCTGGAGCGCTCTTTTCGGCTAACTCTTCGACGAATCCGGGAAGTGAGCCGGCGAGATCGCTCTGCATACGATCCAAACGCAATTGCGCATCGTCATAGGCTTGATCTACACGATCGCCAGTTCCATCCCAGTTAATGGCATTAGCAATTAAAGTGATTGTTCCTTCTGCGTGATCCATTACCGCAAGGTCGCTGGTTAACATAAAGGCTAGTTCTGGTAGGTCAATATCTTTCTTGCCAAGTGATGGAATTTTTTCTAACCCACGAACGCAGTCATATCCCATATAACCAACTAAGCCACCAGTAAGTGGTGGCAGCCCTGCGATCTTGGGCGAACGTAAATGTGCCGCTGAAAGGCGCAGCGCAGCGAGTGGATCTATACCAACAGGTGCACCTGCAGGTGTTGTTCCTACCCAAATCGCCTTGCCATCTTTCTCACTCAAAGTTGCTTGGCTATTTGCTCCAATAAATGAATAACGCGACCAGACTCCCCCGTGTTCGGCAGATTCCAATAGAAAAGTAGAAGGCGCGTTCTTGGCTAGCTTTCGGTAAATTCCAATTGGGGTTTCACCATCTGCGAGAAGCTTGCGGTAAACCGGAATCACATTAAAACTCTTGGCATACTCCTGAAATTCTGAACGTTTCATTAACGCTCACCCGCCAAATGGTTGAAGGGCACCGGGTTGTGAAAACAACTTTGCTCTCCCGTGTGACATGCGGCGCCACTTTGTTCTACTTTAATCAAAATCGCATCTCCATCACAATCTAATGAGATCGCTAAAACTCTTTGGATATTTCCTGAAGTCGCGCCCTTTTCCCAGAGTTCGTTGCGACTGCGGCTCCAGTAAGTGGCTCGTCCGCTCTCGAGCGTTAAGGCAAGTGATTGGCGATTCATATAGGCCAACATTAAAACTTCGCCGGTTTTGGCATCTTGGGCGATCGCCGGAATCAAATCTAAATCAGACTTTAAGCGCGCTGCGATATCGGTAGGTAGACCGATCGGCAGTTGTGCATCCATAGCCATATTCTGCCTTAGGCGATGCGGTTGTTGCGAATGGAATAACCCTGCGCGCTTAAATACTTCTTTACATCGCTAATTCTGTGAATCCCGAAGTGAAATACGCTCGCTGCAAGTAAAGCATCAGCGCCAGCATCAAGGGCTGCACCAAAATCTTCAAGAGTTCCGGCGCCACCACTGGCGATCAGCGGAACTTTGGAGATTGCTCGTACCGCGGTAATCATTCCAATGTCATAACCCGCACGCGTGCCATCAGCATCCATTGAATTCAAGAGAATTTCTCCTGCACCCAGTGCGCAAGCTTTCTCAACCCAAGCTAGTGCATCAAGACCAGCGCTCTGGCGCCCTCCGTGAGTAGTAACTTCAAATCCTGAATCAGTACGCGCGCGACGAGCATCTATTGAGATTACTAATACTTGCGAACCGAAACGATCGGCAATTTCAGCGATTAACTCTGGCCGCGCAATCGCCGAAGTATTTATCGAAACTTTATCTGCGCCAGCGCGCAATAAACGATCAACATCTTCTACGCTACGAATTCCACCGCCGACAGTGAGCGGGATAAATACTTGTTCGGCGGTCTTTCGCACCACATCTAAAGTGGTTTCACGATCAGAACTGCTGGCAGAAATATCTAAAAAGGTTAACTCATCCGCTCCTTCTATATTATATAAATTAGCCATCTCCACCGGATCACCGGCATCAACAAGGTCTTTAAAATTTACTCCTTTTACAACGCGACCATCTGTGACATCTAGGCAAGGAATAATGCGAATTGAAAGAGCCATTTACTTTTCGCCCTTAGTCAGCGCCAGAGCTTCTTGCAAGGTAAAAGCACCAGCGTATAAAGCCTTGCCGACTATTGCGCCTTCTACACCAATTTCATTTAGCGCCGAAAGCGCAGAGATATCGGCCAAAGATGAAATCCCGCCGCTGGCAATGACTGGTTTCTTAGTTGCGCTACAAACTTCGCGGAGCAATTCTAAATTTGGGCCTTGCAAAGTTCCATCCTTGGTTACATCGGTTACGACATAACGCGCACAACCATCGCTTTCTAAGCGAGCCAAGGTTTCAAAGAGATCTCCACCTTCTTTAGTCCAACCACGTGCTGCAAGAACATGTCCGCGCACATCTAAACCAACTGCGATTCGATCGCCGTGTTCTGCAATTACGCGCGCAGTCCATTCCGGATTTTCTAGCGCAGCAGTGCCGAGATTTATGCGACGACATCCAGTGGCGAGTGCGCGCTTTAGCGATTCATCATCGCGAATACCACCTGAAAGCTCTACCTTTATATCTAAACGCCCAACTACTTCAGCCAAGATGGCGCTGTTATCTCCTCGACCGAATGCGGCATCAAGGTCTACCAAGTGCAACCATTCAGCTCCTGCTGCTTGAAATTCTAAAGCGACTTCAAGTGGCTGCCCATAAACACTCTCGCGTTCCAGTTCACCTTGCACGAGTCTGACGGCACGGCCATCTTTAACATCAACTGCAGGAAGAAGTTCTAAGTACTTTGTTCCGCTCACAGCAGCCCCACCCAATTCTTGATTAGTTCAAGGCCGGCATCACCAGATTTTTCTGGGTGAAATTGTGTTGCACAGATTGCACCATCTTCTACAGCGCTCAAGAACTTCTCGCCGTGAGTAGTCCAGCCTTGCACAGAACCAACGCTGGATTTAGCAGCATAAGAATGGACAAAGTAAAAAGATTGGTCTGCAATACCTTTAAAGAGTTGTGAAGGTCCGGTGACTGCAACGGTGTTCCAACCCATGTGCGGCAAGATCGGCGCATCCAACTTGGTAATGCTCACTTGCCATATGCCAACGCCCTTATGAAGTTCGCTGCTCGCATGCTCATCGCCATCACGAAAGAGAATTTGCATCCCAACACAAATGCCAAGCGTCGGACGTTTTGCAGCAACTCGCGCCCGAACTATTTCATCTCCCCCGATTGCGACCAAGCCGCGCATGCAAGCGGCAAATGCTCCAACACCGGGCACGACGAGCCCAGCTGCGTTAAGCGCGATATCGCGGTCGGATGTAACTACAACTTCAGATCCACTGCGTTCGAAGGCGCGTTGCGCCGAACGTAAGTTACCTGACCCGTAGTCAAGGATTGCAATCACTATTACAGCGAACCTTTTGTGGAAGGAACTCCTGCGATTCCGCCATCAAGTGAGACTGCATCACGAAGTGCGCGCGCAACTGCTTTGAATTGTGCTTCAAAGACGTGGTGAGCATTGCGGCCTTCAAGGACACGGATATGAAGTGCGATGCGTGCTTCAGCAACAATTGATTCCCAAATATGTTTTCCAAGAGTTGTATCAAATGTTCCGATCAATTCAACGATTTCAGGTTGGCGGTGCACAAGGTAGGGACGCCCAGATAGATCAACCGCTGCCTGAACTAACACTTCATCAAGTGGCACCATGGCATCGCCGAAGCGACGAATGCCTACTTTGTCACCGAGTGCTTCGCGTAGCGCCTGGCCAAATGCCAAGGAGGTATCTTCAACAGTATGGTGAGAATCAACATCAACATCGCCAGTTGTTTTAACAGTTAAGTTAAATCCAGAATGCTTTCCAAGTTGCGAGAGCATGTGATCAAAGAATGGAACGCCCGTATCTACCGAGATCTCACCGACGCCATCTAGATTTAATTCAACGATGACGTGTGACTCTTTTGTCTTACGTTCTACGCGGGCTTGTCTCATTGGCTTTCTCCATTCAAGATATCTTGCAGGGCGGCGATAAATTTCTGATTTTCGGCCTCATTGCCAATGGTCATTCTCAAGTGAGCCAATAATCCCACATCTCGAATAAGAACGCCGCGATCTAGCAATTTGCGCCAAAGTTGCGCTGGCCTCTGACTGAAACCAGCAAAGAGAATGAAGTTGGCTTGGCTTGGAATTACCTGCAACCCCATCTTCTCTAACTCTGATACAACACATTTACGAGATTCAATGAGAGATGAGACTGTGCCTAAGAGTTCGCTTTGAAATTCGAGAGCTACTTCAGCCGCTGCCTGAGTTAGCGAACTTAAGTGGTATGGCAAGCGGACTAAGAACATTGCTGAAACAACTTCAGGATCTGCAATCAAATATCCCAGACGTGCTCCAGCAAAAGCGAAAGCTTTGCTCATTGTGCGTATGACAACCACGTTAGGGAATTTGGCAATTAACGTTACGGCAGATGGCAGGTTAGAGAATTCGGCGTATGCCTCATCGACTATCAGCAAACCGCTAACTTTTGCGGCAGCATCTGCCAATTGTGAAATTTCCTCCAAAGTAACCGTAGTTCCGGTCGGGTTATTGGGAGTAGTGATAAAAGTTAAGGCAGGTTTTACCGCCGCTATCTCCTCTTTAGCCTTTGCAAGGTCAAGTGAGAAATCTGCGCGACGTCCGCCATCGTGCCATTTAACTCCAATGACCTTAGCGATTAAAGGGTGCATTGAATAAGAAGGTGTAAATCCAAGTGCGGGTCTGTCACCAAATGCCATAAAGAGCGATTGAATTATTTCGTTGCTGCCATTTGCTGCCCATACCTGATCTGTATCAAATGAGGTTGCAGATAAGTTATTGATAAAAGAAGCCAGCCCTTTACGCAGTAAGACGGCGTCACGATCTGGATAGCGATTTAAATTCAGCGCAACTTGGTGGGTGCGATCAGCGATCGCTTTTGCCAGTGCAGGAGAAGGTGCATAAGGATTTTCGTTTGTATTTAGCGTTGCTTCAGCC
>JBIIPL010000016.1:0-15015 GCA_044342645.1 Candidatus Planktophila sp.
CATCTGGGGTATAGTTGAGCCATGCACATTCCTGACGGGTTTATCGATATCCCAACCTCAGCTGCATTTGTCGCCGTAGCTGGCGCAGGAATCGCTCTCTCCTTAAGGGGCGCCCGAAACTCACTCGATGACAAGACCGCTCCGCTTGCTGGGCTCACCGCCACATTCATCTTTGCGGTGCAAATGATCAACTTCCCTGTTGCGGCCGGAACCAGTGGCCATCTCTTGGGAGGTGCACTCGCAGCTGTCTTGGTCGGGCCGTACACGGCAACCTTGGCAATCACAGTCGTGCTCTTGCTGCAAGCTCTCTTATTTGCAGATGGTGGATTAACGGCGCTTGGCTTAAGCATTTTCAACATGGGTCTTATTGGCGTATGGGTCGGCTATTTCTTCTTTCTTCTCACCCAAAAAATATTTTCGGGACGTAAATCAACTGTTGCGCTCGCAGCAGCCATTGGTGGATTTGTATCGGTACCAGCGGCAGCAACCGGTTTCGTGATGCAGTACGCAATTGGTGGCACCGGAACTTTCTCAGTCACGGCAGTGTTCACCGCAATGCTTGGAACACATTTTCTGATTGGAATCGGTGAAGCAATTATTACGGGGCTGGCGGTAGGAGCAGTTATTGCTAGCCGTTCAGACTTGGTTTATGGATTTAAAAATAAAAAAGTAACGCTAGAAATTAGGAAGTCATGAAGACCAGAAACTTTTATTTGGCAGCACTTTTTGTAACGCTGTTAATTGCTGGTGGAGCCTCGTATTACGCATCATCTAGCCCTGATGGGCTTGAAAAAGTTGCTGAAGATATTGGCTTTATTGAACAAGCCAAACCAAATACAAATTCGGACGGAGCTCTTGCTGATTACGGAGTCAAAGGTGTGGAAAATGAGCGTCTTTCCGTTGGCGCAGCCGGAGTTATTGGTGTTATCGCAACCGGAGCATTCGGTACTGGATTGTTTTACTTGCTTCGCCGCAAGAGTGCGAAGTAATTAAGCCCCTGCTAAAAACTTCCCCCGAACCTACAAACCACGGTCATCACCACGGTCATGATGCCGGCGAGCGACTTTACATACATAAGCACTCTTTGGTGCATTCGCTAGCTTCACACTTAAAAATATTGGCTGTGCTCTCATTTATCTTGGTTGTAGTAGCAACTGAGATAAGCAACTGGGAGGCTTTCTTAGGCTATTTTCTCTTAATTCTTGCGGCCGTAACCGTTGCAAAAATAAGTCTCTTCACTGTTTTCAAGCGAGCACTAATTGAAATCCCCTTCGTATTCTTTGCAGTTCTGATGCCATTTTTCGGAACGGGAAAAGTCGTAATGGTTGGGCCACTCAAGCTTTATGAAGCTGGTTTGCTCGCAGGCGCTTCGATTGTTGCAAAAGGAACGCTAGGTGTCTTAAGCGCTGTACTCCTTTCAACAACGACCACCGCACGTGAGATTCTCCGTGGCTTGGAACGCTTAAAGCTTCCAAAAGTTATGGTTCAAATTGCTACATTTATGCTGCGCTACGTAAATGTGATTAGCGATGAAATGGAGCGAATGAAGGTTGCGCGTGAGTCTCGTGGATTCGAAGCCACCGGAATAAAACACTGGAAGGTTTTGGCTACCGCAGCTGGTGCCCTGTTTATTAGATCTTACGAAAGAGGCGAACGCGTGCATCTATCCATGCTTTCAAGAGGGTATGAAGGAGAGCTTCCACACGAGGAGCCAAGACATAACAGCGCTAAATCTTGGGCCATTGCACTTTCATTACCAATTTTTGCCGCGCTTATTTTATTATTAACCAAAACCATAACTACTTCGATTGGCAGTTAATGAATAACCAACCAACTTTGCTCATTGAAGATCTAGCCTTTGCTTATCCCGATGGCAATCAAGCTTTATTCGGAGTAAACCTTTCAATCAATAAGGGCGAGCGTGTTGCACTCCTTGGCCCAAACGGTGCAGGCAAAACAACTTTGGTAATGCACTTAAATGGAATTCACCCAACTGGGCACGGACGCGTGATGGTTGCGGGAAAAATTGTTGATCCCAGCGACAAAGCTGGAATTAAAGAGATTCGCTCCAAGGTAGGAATTGTCTTTCAAGATCCTGATGATCAGTTATTTATGCCGACAGTCGGTGAAGACGTTGCGTTCGGTCCTTACAACATGGGGATACGTGGTTCAGAGTTAGATAAAGTTGTTGATCAAGCTCTTGATTTAGTTGGTATGGCTGAATTTAAAGAGCGACCTCCACACCACCTTTCGTTTGGACAACGACGCAGAGTTGCCGTTGCCACAGTCCTTGCGATGAAGCCAGAGATATTGATTCTGGATGAACCATCTTCTAATTTAGATCCCGCTAGCCGGCGAGAACTAGCCGACATTCTGCGCACCTTAGATATAACAATCGTGATGGTCACCCACGATTTACCTTACGCGCTTGAACTTTGTGAAAGATCAGTAATTCTCTCGGGCGGAATAATCGTCGCCGATAATAAGACTGATGTAATCCTTAAGGATAAAGCCCTCTTAAAGTCACATCGCCTCGAGCTACCTGTTGGATTTAGTATTTAACACGATCTCGCTTACTTAGTTTTATTCGATTTTGACCGATTGCTGCACCAAGTAAAACAATCAATGCACCAACTGGTTCATACCAAAACAAGCTCTCTTTTAAAAAGATTATTCCAACTATCACTGCCACCACTGGCGTCAGATAAGTAACGCTACTTGCGATCGCACTTCCTGCTACAGCCATAATTTTAAAGTTCCAGATATATGCAAATCCACTGCCAAATACTCCTAAGGCCAACATGGCAAAGACTGGTCCAGGTCGATAAAGATCGCCAGCGGTTCCATCAATCAAGAAAAAAGGCAAGAGCGTAACTGCGCCAGTTGTGACTTGAGCCGCAGCAATTGATTCAGGTTGTAATTTGTGAGGCAGAACGAAACGGCGAGAATATGGGAAAGAAAATCCATAACAAGTTACTGCAGCAAGCAAAACTAAAATTGCCCAGATTGGGTTATCACCCAAACCCTTCCACGCGCCCAACACGGTAAGAACACCGATAAAGCCGATAAAGATTCCGAATACTTGATAAAACTTGGGCTTCTCATCTCGAGTAACAACCATAATCGCAAGCAACGTCATCAATGGTGTGACTGCATTAATAATTCCTGCCAAGATCGAAGTAACTTCAGTTTCAGCAAGTGCAAATAAAACGCCAGGAATTACATTTAGTAAAAGCGATACCACCCAAAGGTGAACCCATAATTTTCTTGATTTAGGGAGTGAGATTTTCTTGTACTTCGCCCAAGCAAGCAGAGTTGCTGCACCCAGCGCGCATCGCACAAAAGCAACGCCAAATGGAGTTAAGAAATCAAGTCCTAGTTTTATAAATATAAATGAGCAACCCCAAACGATGCCCAGTGCCAGATAAAGAACAACCCAGCCATTCTTTGAAGACGAATTAGGCGAATTCACCGAGTAATAATGACATAGCAAATGACCCGATTCTCCTGATTACAGATTCTCGGTAGGGTTACAGGCATGACTAATGCGAACCCATTTTCCCAAAAAAGCAACCTTGAGTATGAACTTCCACCATTTGCACTCATTAAAGAAGAGCATTACTTGCCGGCGTTCTATGAAGGCTGCACGCAACAGTTAGCAGAAGTTCAGACGCTTCTCGACACTCCTGGTGTGGCAACTTTCGAAAACACAATCGTTGCTCTCGAAAAAAGTGGGCAGATGTTAAAGCGCGTACTTAGAGTATTTTTCAATAAATCTTCAAGTGATACCAGCGATTCCTTGGATGCAATTGAACAAGAGTTGGCTCCTAAGCTTGCAGCGCATCAGGATGCAATTCAATTAAATCCTGTTCTCTTTGATCGCATTAAATCCTTATACGACAACCGCCAATCTTCAGGGCTCAATACTGAAGATGCTTGGCTGCTAGAGCGTTATTACAAAGATCTCGTTCATTCAGGTGCTCACCTATCTGAATCAGAACGCGAGCGGCTGAAGCAACTTAATGAAGAGCTTTCTCGGTTATCAACTCAATTCGCTAAGAATGTATTGACCGATACGAATGACCTGGCTGTTCTGGTTGAAAGTATTGAAGAACTAGATGGCTTGAGCGAGAATGAAATCGCATCAGCGGCTGCTGCTGCAAAAGACCGCGGCCACGAAGGTAAGTGGCTAATCGCAATGGTTAATTTCTCTGGAAACCCCGTGCTTGATTCGTTAAGTAATCGCGCGCTTCGCAAGAAAATTATGCAGGAATCGCTAGTTAAAGCGAACCGCGGTAATGAAAATGATAATAAGTCAGTTCTGCTGAAAATGGTTAAGTTGCGTGCTGAGCGCGCAAAATTATTTGGCAATAACACGCATGCTGAGCACGTGATCGCTGTTCAAACAGCCGAGCATCCCGACAACGTACATGCAATGCTGAGAAAGATTGCACCTGCCGCTGTTCGCAATGCCAAAGTGGAAGCAGAAGATCTCAAGAAATCTGCTGGTGCTGATATTGAAAGCTGGGACTGGGGTTTCTATACCGAAAAAGTTCGTCTTGAGAAATACAACATTGATACCAGCAAAATGCGCCCTTACTTTGAACTTGAATCAGTTTTAGAGAAAGGTATCTTTTTCGCAGCCAATAAACTCTTTGGGATCTCTTTTAAGGAACGTCCCGATTTAATTACCTACCATCCCGAAGCTCGTGCTTTTGATGTCTTTAACGAAGATGGTTCAAAGCTTGGGCTCTTCATCGGTGATTTCTACACTCGCGATTCAAAGCGCGGTGGTGCTTGGATGAATAGCCTTGTAAATCAAAACTTTCTATTTAACCAACTCCCTGTTGTTGTAAACAACCTGAATATTGCAAAGCCTCCCGTTGGTAAACCGACGTTGCTGACTTTTGATCAAATTACAACTCTCTTTCACGAGTTTGGCCACACACTTCATGGTCTGCTCTCGCAAGTTAAATATCCACGTGTGTCAGGTACCAGTGTGCAGCGTGACTTCGTTGAGTTCCCTTCGCAAGTAAATGAGATGTGGATTTTGTGGCCAGAGGTTGTAGAAAATTACGCGCGCCACTTCGAAACCGGAGAGAAACTGCCGCAAGAGTGGATCGATAACTTGAATGCAGCATCCACTTTCAATGAAGGGCATGCGACGACGAGTTACTTAGCTGCTGCAATATTAGATTTGGCATGGCACTCACTGACTGTCGAGGATGCTGAGAAAGTGAAAGATGTAGAGAGTTTTGAGGCTGCGGCGATTAAGGATTACGGTCTTGATTTTGCACCGGTTCCAACACGTTACCGTTCTACTTACTTCTCGCACATCTTTGCTGGTGGATATTCCGCTGGTTATTACGGCTATATCTGGTCAGAAGTATTGGATGCGGACACTGTGGATTGGTTTAAAGAGAACGGCGGATTGCAACGCAAGAATGGTGAGCACTTTAGAAATACTTTGCTGGGACGCGGTGGATCAATTGATTCAATGCAGATGTTCCGCAATTTCCGTGGACGCGATTCAAAGATTGAACCGCTGCTCAAGCGACGCGGTTTGTTATAGAAAGTGGGCCCAGACGGGCTCGAACCGTCGACCCACGGATTAAAAGTCCGTTGCTCTACCGACTGAGCTATAGGCCCCACAAGCAAGAATCTCTTGATTAGGCCCAGGACCAGGCTGGTGCGAAGCAATATCCCTGATATACCTGATCATGAGGCATTCAAAGACCATACAATTTATTTAGAAATTAAGACAAATCAAGTCAGGCTGTACGAAATAAATGCTTCTGCGACTTTATTGGGCCACTTCAAACTTAACCCAAATTAGAAATTTTTGAAATTCGATACCGAGTTTTTGGTAGCACTTAAAAGTAGCGAACTTTTACTCGTTGACGGATGAAAACTCAGGGTTACTACAATCTAAAGCTCTTTAACTATAGGAATTGGGATTAGAAACTTTTGCTCACTTCCGCAAATGAAGTTTGCTTGGTTAATTATTTCTTCCGCAAAGTTCCAAGCAAGTATCACAATTCTGTCTTGGCCCAAATCTACTAATGCCTCAGGATCCCTAATTAAGATATCGGTTCCCGGAATAAATTTTCCTTGCTTTGCAGCACTTGAGTCAACAGCAAATTGTATAAGCCTCGAATCAATCTGGGCAATATTTAAGAGAGTAGTCCCTTTAGCGGCTGCACCAAATGCAACTACTTTGTACCCCGAATTACGATATTCTTCAAGCTTTTCCTTGAAAGCAATTAGGGTGCTTGATACCTTTGCATTTAGATCCTTCTGAATGCTTGCCCTTGTAGGCCTCCAGTGCGATTCTAAGTCAATAATTTCCTTGACTGAATTGCTGGTTACTAAATCTGATTCAATTCTACATACGAAAATCCTAAGTGACCCACCATGTAATTCATGAGTCGAAATTCTAAAAATACGTAGTCCATTTTTCTCTAAAATAGGAAGTAGGGGGGTTACATTTAAATATGAATAGTGTTCATGGTAAATGGTATCAAATTGGCAATCCTGAATTAATTTAGTTGCGTGAGGAAACTCTAAAATCGCTACAGAATCCTTATTAAGCAAAACTGATATTCCTTCGAGAAAATCTCTTACATCCGGAACGTGGGCAAGAACATTGCATCCAATTATTAAATCTGGCTGGATGCCTTGATTGACTAGGCTTAACGCAAGTTTTCTAGTGAAAAAATCTACCCTGGTGGGAATTCCCGAATCAATTGCATGTTTTGCCACATTTTGGCTTGGTTCTATACCCAAGATATCTGCACCGTATTCAACAAAATTTCTAATGAATGTCCCATCATTGCTTGCAATTTCTAAAACTAATTTACCCTGAGACAAATTAAACTCTTGAGCGAATTCCTTTGCACTTTTAGAGCAATGATTGGCCCAGGTTGAAGAGTACCCAGAAAAATATGGATAACTAGAGTTAAAATGTGTTGATGGATCGTGAACCTCGCTGAGTTGCAGGAATTCGCAACTATTGCAAACCAGCACCTCTAAAGGGAAGACTTGATTTTTTTCACTCAAGGAGCCCTGATAATCATTAGAAATAGGAGAATTGCCTAAGTCCAAAAATGTGCCTAGATCTTTACTCCCACATGCTCTACATTCTTTGAGCCGCAATTAAAGTACCTTTTCAAAGTATATTTCGGTACTATTTATTGAGCTCAATTTTAAGAGCCGAATTAAATATTCTAGAATTATTCCTGAAGAAAAAATAATTAAACCCAAAAGTACAATTATCGCCCATGCGAGTATATTTCCAAGGTACCTCTCGCCAGTAATCATCAGGCCAATTATATTTATAAAGAAACTGAGAGTCGCCAAACCTAAAACACTAGTTCCGAGTATTACGTATCTTCTTATTAGTTTAGTGCCAAATCTTGTGATTCCATCCATCGCAATGCTGTATCTACCGGCGAAGTTAAAGTTTGAGACTCCTTTTTTGCGACCAACACGCTCGTAATATATTTTCTTGTCTACACCATACTCTTCAACAATTCTTCCGCGCAGGAATTCATAGTGATTAATGCGTCTGGCCAGATCGGTATAAACTGTCTTGTCTAATAGGAAAAAATCCTGGAACCACTTTAGAACTACGATGTCAGATAAGAAGTTGATGACGTAATAGAAAAGTCCACTAGATAAAATTATTGATTTTTTTTCACACCGCTTATGGCTTATGCCTGCCACAGTTCTAGCACCCATTTCCCAAGCTTGAATCATTTCGAGTGATGCTGAGACCGGGTCTTGGAGATCAGATTGTAAAATTACTACTGCGTCACCGGTGGCTTTTGACATGCCAAACAATAAAGACCTCTGCAGTCCATAGTTTCTATTTAGACAATAAAGATTAACGTTTACACTTTCTTTTTTGGATATTTCTGATATTCGAGCCACGGTTCGGTCGCTCGAATAGTTGTCCACAATTACCACTTCTAGGTCGTGGCCGAGTTTGTTGAGTTCAAAAATAATAAGTTTAATCGCGCAAAATAAGTCTTCTATGCCAGTTTCTTCATTTCGAGTCGGTATTATGTAGGTAATTAAACTCATTTTATTTTCACTTTCAGTAAAGTTTTACAAATACTTGAATATCGCATGTCAGGGCAAATCAAACCACGGTGTAGTGCCTGAATTATTAGCAAAACTTTCTAGTTCAATCTTCTCACGTAAGGTGTCCATCGGTTTCCAAAATCCAAAATGCTTATAGGCGCCTAAATTGTTAGTTTCTGACAATCTAGGAAGCGCACCAGTTTCGAAGGGCTCTAAGTCATCGCTGATATAGTCAGTTACTTTATTATTGATAACGAAAAAGCCACCATTTATCCAGCCTTCATCTGCCTGATTTTTCTCGCCAAAATGAGTAACAAGTTCGTTTTCAATGCGTACGTAACCAAATCTAGCGGGCGGGCGAACTGCAGTTAAAGTCACAATCCTTTTTGATCGATTGTGAGCTTCAAGCAAATCTTTGACCACTACATTTGCTAGTCCGTCGCCATATGTACAGAGTGCGGTCGGCTGATTAATATAATCAATACATTGCTTAATTCGGCCGCCTGTTTGAGTATCGATTCCAGTCTCTAGCGTCTCTACATCCCACGGTTCTGAAATCGATCCTACGTAATCATCAATAACTTCACTTTTATAGCCGGTTGCGATCACAAACTCACAAAAACCTTGTATGGCATAAAGATTCATTATGTGCCAAAGAATGGGAGCGCCCGCAATTTCCACCATTGGCTTTGGCTTGGTCTCTGTTTCCTCGGAAATTCTTGTTCCGAGGCCACCAGCCAAAATAATGACTTTCATTTTCCCACCATTGCTAAATCTTATGTGAGCACACTTGAATTATCAGGTAAATGAAGCTTAATTCTTGAGGAAATCTTCTACCTGGCGCCTTGTGAATGCATCGATTTTACCTTCCTCAATATTTTGATACCAATCGATAGTCTTCTTTATTGATGTCGTAAAGTCATACTTCTCACTCCAACCTAGTTCTCTACGAGACTTAGTAGAATTTATATGTAGAGCTTCATGCTCATCAAAGAGATTTTCCGATTCAAGATCCCAATAATCACTGCTAAAACCATACTGCATGGCTACTTCACCGACTAATGCAGCTACATTTCGACTGACGCTTTCATTTGGACCAAAATTCCAGGCACCTGAGGTTCCATGTTCTATTTGGCTCTCCACTAATTTCAAGTAACCGCCAAGACAATCCAAGACGTGCTGCCAAGGTCGTGTCGATTTAGGATTGCGTAATTTAGGCTTCAAACCTTTTGAATAGGATGAAACTAATTCCGGAATTAATCTATTTTCTGCAAAGTCACCTCCGCCGATCACATTCCCGGCTCTAGCTATTGCTATCGGAGATTCAGAAAAACTCTTTGACCAACTCTCTGTGGCAATATCAGCGGCTGCTTTGGAGGCGCTATATGGATCACTACCACCAAGATTATCTGTTTCAACATAGGGTATTGAATAATCAAGGTTTTTATAAACTTTGTCGGTTGTTATTACTAATGTAGCTTTTAGGTTTCTTAGTTTCCTGGTTGCTTCCAGCACATTTAATGTGCCCATTACATTAACTTGAAAGGTTTCCAGCGGTTTTCTGTAGGACTCTAAAACCAATGGCTGGGCGGCCATATGAATAACTACATTTGGGTCAATTTGCTGAAAAACTTCCGCGAGGGAATGACTATCAATGATGTCTTGGCGTAAGTCAAAGAATAATTCTTTTGCAACATTAGCTTGTGTAAAAAGTGAGTTGGGCAAAGGCCCTAATGCCACGCCGGATACCGTGTGACCAAGATTCTTCAGCATCAGTGTTAGCCATGCCCCTTTGAAACCAGTGTGCCCCGTAATCAAATAATGCATTTCTCTCCACTCTAAAAAACCATCTCAATTATGACTTAAATGGAGATTTTTTGGGCGGTTCGCCACTCTTAAAAATCTGGAAAAGTCCGAGCAACTTGAAGATTAATACTTTTACCCAATCATCAATTATTCATATGAAAAATAGGTAGAATTTGAGGATTCCGATTTGTATAAAAAATCTAAAAGATCTGTCACTCGAACTCGATATGTTCAGCTTTATGAAAGGTGAAGCCTAATGAAAAATGCCGTTACAAAATTAGGCTCGTTAAAAATAAAGTCTCTAACCGGAAAAATTTTACTGACATGTCTAATGATTTGCTATACGGTTCTGAACCTACAGACAGCTCTAACCCTGCTCCGAAATTTCTGGTTAAGGGTATATCTTGGACTTGATTTAACTGATGAATCTTTTAATTTGATGAATCTTACAAAATACCAAGATGATTCCGTTTGGCCTTATTCCAGAGTTCTCGGACCAATATTTAACTTGGCAAATAACGATGTGGCGAACTATCGAAAAGCAGGTTTGGGAATTTTATTAATACTCTGCCTAGTCGGAATCATAGTTATCATGACAAAAGTAAAAGAAATAAATAATTTTAATTCCTTCATTCTCGTCACTTTAATTCCTTTGCAAATAGTTATCTTATTATTTGTCCCATCTGTATTTAGATATCTTCTAGTTACACCAGGTTACCAATGGATACTAATTACAGGCTCCGTATTACTTGCGATTTTAGTAGTTGGGATCGTGCCTAGATACTCCAAACTGAATGTTTTTATGAAGTTAATACTTATCGGGGTCTCGCTTATTTTGCTTGCAATGAGTTTGGCGCGCTTGTCCGGCGGAATAATTGCGTTACTAAGTGTCTCTTTGGCTCTATTGTGGAAAAGAGATGCCGAGAGCTTTAAAAAATATATCATATTTCTCTATTCTTCAATTTTTTTGACATCAGGAACTTTTCTCGCAAGCAATTTCGAATTGATAAAAACTTACGTAGCAACGATGATTAATTTCAGCCGAGTTTTACCGCAGGCATTTTCACTCAAGTCAGAAGTATTCGATGTTTTCTTACCTGTAATATTTTTGCTTGTCCTGATAGCTCTTACAAAGTCAATACTTCAAATTTTCACAAGTAGGTACTTAAGCGTACACATTGGTGTATTTCACTATACATATTTATTTGTGATACTTCCACTAATTACATTCGGCCTGAGTAAAACTAATGTTGTCCTGGGCTTCTCTTTACCGCCTGCTTCATTGGCTATTTTCTGTTTGATATCAATTGCCTTGAGTCTGAACATTAGAAAAACTGAATTAGTGATAGTTCCAGTAATTCTACTTCCATTTTTGACTTTATTTGGATCAAGTACGCCAGCGATTGGCAATTGGCAAACGATGTTGTTTTGTGTTTATGGATTTCTGATATTTTATGCAGTAACTTTAAGATCTCATGTTGAGGTCAATACGCTTAGAAAAACACATTTTATTGTTGTTTTATTCATAATCTCGGTATCTTGCTCCGTATTGGCTAATCGAATCGGTTCTGACACTTATGAGAAAGTTTTACTTCCGAGAACATCAACTTTCGACAATCTAACAAAATTACATTACTCTGCTGAGAAACTTAACTCTATAAAATACTTCAGGTCTCAAGCAATTGAGAATGGTTTTACTTCAGATATATCAATTTTGGATCTATCCTACTTTCATCCAGGATTAGCTCTGATGTTGAATAGCGCGACCGAAAACGACACTATCTACGATAGATTTTTCCAAAGTAGTTTAAAGCTTCAGTTTGATAATTTGTCTTCGTCTCTGTCGAGATCTATTATCGAAAAGGGATATATTTTATTGCCAGTTGAAAAGAACAGAGTATTTACAAAGTCAAGTTGTCAGAACCTTTCTGAATATCTAGCTTTCGATCCATTAGCAAATTTACTAACTAACTCTGGTATAAATCCGAATGCGAGATATATCTCTATCTACCGCTCTGATGAAATTGATTTAACGCTGCCTAATTCTGATGTTATTCTAGTTAAAATCTGCTAACAACACATCTGTTGATTTGCAATTATCGATTTTTAGGCGTGCAAAATTTAGTTATTAGACAATTCGAGTAGATTTGCTCCGCGGCAAGTGGCAATTCGTAGGGCGTTAGGGAAGTGTTAGGAAATACAATTAATTGTAGGTAGTTAAGAGACGCTTAGGACTTACCAGGGCTAGGAACAGGACTTATGAGTGGGCCCAGACGGGCTCGAACCGTCGACCCACGGATTAAAAGTCCGTTGCTCTACCGACTGAGCTATAGGCCCCACTGTATTTTGGCTAAATAACTGCCAAACACTCGCCGTATCGTAGCGGATTTTTACCGCCCTTTTGACGCTCGCATTAAGCGGTCACGAATGGCAAGCGCTAAACCATCTCCAACAGGTTCTGTGACTACAACTGATTTGAGTCCCTGTGCATCACCTTCGCGAAGTGCGGCATACATAAGTCTTGCAAAATCTTCTACAGAAATTGGAGCGGCTAGGCGAATCACATTTGCCGGCGTTTGAATATCAGCAAGTGCAATAAAGCCTTCGCCAGCAATTGGGGTTCGATTTAAATCAACGGTTGCATTTGGTGCGTAATGGTTTTCAAGTGAACCGCTAACTCGAATATTTGATTCTGCACTTGAAACTTTCAGACCAGTTGATTCTTCGATCATTTCAATTGTGATTGCTCCGGGGCGCAAGATACGCGGCGCATCTGATGTGCAATCAATAATTGTTGATTCAACGCCAACGCTGGATGGTCCGCCATCAAGGATTAGATCCTGCTGATCTAGATACTCACCAATCTCATCCTGGACTGCTTGCGCAGTTGTTGGTGAAACATGACCAAAGCGATTGGCACTTGGTGCGGCAATTCCTTGGCCACCGATTTTTGCAAAGGCCGATAAAAGTGCAAGAGCAACGACATGATCTGGAACTCGAAGCCCAACTGTTGGTTGGCCACCAGTTACAAAATCTTCAGCCAGAATAGAACGCTTTAAAACCAAAGTCATTGGGCCGGGCCAGAAATCACGTGCGAGTGAAATTGCATAACTTGGGATTTCATCCGCCCAATCGCCAAGAGATTGCATGGAATGGATATGAACGATTAGCGGATGATCTGCCGGGCGGCCTTTTACTTTATAAATGCGAGCGACTGCATCTTTATTTGCGGCATCAGCGCCAAGGCCGTATACCGTCTCGGTCGGTAGCGCGACTAAACCACCAGCTTTGAGTAACTGGGCAGCCGATGTGAGCGCATCTGCGGTGCAGTTGGAGACGAATTCACCGGCGGTCATGTGCGCAATTATCGCGCCTTTTTGCGAGAAGATAACCACATGGCATCGCAAGTAAAGGTTATGCAGATAATCGCCCGCATGAATGTGGGTGGTCCTGCGGTAATCGTGGCTGAGTTGATGCGTGGGCTAGATAAATCAGCGATTGAGCAAATTCTCGTAACTGGCTTTTGTGATGAGAATGAAGCAGATTATTTGGATACCGTGGCAAAGGATGTAAAGGCAACGCGAATTGCAGGCCTTGGGCGATCAGTTTCTTTAATTGCAGATTTAAAAGCTTTCTTTGGTTTGGTCTCGCTGATCCGCAAATACAAACCAGATGTGATTCACACCCACACCGCCAAGGCTGGAGTGCTCGGAAGAGCTGCATCGTTGCTGGCCGGACGTGGTGCGGTTCGTGTTCATACCTTCCACGGACATTTATTGCATGGATACTTCAGTAAAGTGATGACACAAGTAGTTATCTTGATTGAGAAATTCTTTGCCGCTCGCACCAAGGTGTTAATTGCTATCGGCAGCAAAGTTAAAGACGAGTTGATCGCCGCCGGTATCGGCAAAGCAGGCAAATATCGAGTCTTTTTTCCAGGGCTACCAATACCTAAAGCACATTCCAGAACTGATGCGCAGAATTCCCTTGGACTTAGCACCCAAACTTTATATATAACTTTTGTTGGGCGCTTAACTCAGATAAAGCGACCTGATCGATTGCTCGATGTTGCAAATGAATGTAAGCAGCGTGGTTTAGATCTGCGCTTCTTGGTCGCCGGCGAAGGCGAACTTTTTGAAAGTTCGAAAGCTCGGGCACAAGGTGAGCAGTTAAATGTAACTTTCTTGGGTTGGCGTAGCGATATCGCTCAGATTTTTGCCGCAAGCGATATTGCAATTTTGACTTCTGATAATGAAGGAATTCCACTTACTTTGATTCAGGCAGCACAAGCTAGTTTGCCAATTGTTGCTACTAACGTCGGTTCTATTTCAGATATTGTCGTAAATGAGAGCACCGGATACTTAACTGCAACAAGTTCTTCTGATATGGCCGATGCTATTGAAAAATTAGTAAGAGATGCCCAATTACGCAGGATTATGGGTGAAGCAGGTAAGGCGAGAGCTAGCCAGTATTTCTCGCTGGATCGGATGCTTAAAGATCATGCTGATCTATATCGCTCGCTATAAATCACATAATTTTCTCAGTTGCACCACAGCAACAGATAAATAAATGGGAGATACTTAATCTATGACTACAACAACTGTTCGCAAGATAGCTGCCGGATTAATCGCACTCACATTAGCCGGAGGTATTGCTGCTGCTCTTCCTGCAGAAGCAGCAACGCCTGAAACGCGTTATGTGACCGTTAACTCTCAGGGTTCAATCAAAGTAACACCTGATGCGGTTCGCTTAAATGCCAATGTTTCGTTTGTGGCTGGATCAAATAAGGAAGCTCTTGCAAAGGTTTCAACAGTCGGGGCTGCCGTTCGTGCGGCTTTGACTAAGAGTGGAATTCTTAAGGGAGATATCGCGACCCAGAGCATCACCGTTTATCCAGAATATAATTACACTCAAGATAAAGGTTCTGTTCTAGTTGGCTACCGCGGTTCTCAAGGTTTTGTAGTAACCATTAAGAATGCAGAAAATGCTGGCGCAGTTGTTGATGCAGTAGTCGCAGCAGGTGGCAATGAACTACAAATTCAAGGTGTCACTCCATTTGTTCTCGATGCATCAAAGGCAACTGAGTCAGCACGTACTGCTGCAGTAAAAAATGCCAAAGCAAAA
>JBIIPL010000083.1:0-5342 GCA_044342645.1 Candidatus Planktophila sp.
CCTTCACATCTGCGTCATATTCATTGGATTTCAGCGTCGACCAATCTGAAGGACGAATCGCGGTGTACAGCAGATCGATGAGTTGCACACCCTCGTATCTAATATTTCGGATTGCCTCACGCGCTAAATCTAAAGTGAAGCCACCATGCGTTACCCGTGTTGTATCGGGCCAATGGTTGGTGCTCACCGCGCAGTCATTCCGCCATCGACTGCATATGAAGCACCTGTGGCAAATGATGAATCTGAAGAAACCAACCAATTAACTATTCCAACTAAATCACGTGGATCGCCCATTCGCCCTAACGGAGTTCGCTTAACTAAGTCTGGCCCCTTTTCAGGATCGTCCCAAATTTTCTTAATAAGCGGAGTAGCCATTGTTCCGGGTACGACAACATTTGAGCGCACACCATCTTCTTTGTAATCAACTGCGATGATGCGCGATAAACCCATCATGCCCGCCTTCGATGCACCATAAGCGGTGTAGCCAGCGCCTTCCATTGTCATTCCAGTTGGAGAGCCGATTAAAACTACCGAGCCGCGGCCAGATTTAATTAAATGAGGCATTGCATATTTAACAGATAGAAAAGCACCTGTCATATTTACATCAAGGGTTCGCTGCCAAGTTTCTAATGTCACATCGGCGATCTTGGAATCACTTCCGACTAACTGCACACCTGCTGAAACGATTATTGCATCGAGCTTTTCGATCTGCCCAAATACTTTTTGCACCGAACCTTCATCCACTAAATCAACTTCAATGAATTTGGAACTTTCATCTGTAGGTTTAACAGAATCTAAATTAAAAACCGTTGCTCCAGCGTCAATTAACCCAGTTGCTAAAGCAGATCCAATTCCGCCTGAACCACCAGTTATAGCTACGTTGTATCCGCTGAGCTTCATACTTTTAATCCTATCGATTTACGTAAGAACGCCACACTTTCCTTAGCCCAAGCCTCTTCCAACTCCACCGTCGCCAAATAACTTTCTTGGCGCGGCGTCCACAGTTCAATAACTGAAGTAATTTCACGTGCGCTGCCACCAACCGCTGCGATAACTGCAGGGACATCTAAGCGACCTTTACCGAGGGCAGTGCCTTGCACCGTGAATCCCATTTGGCCGTTGCTCCGAATAATTTCAAAATCTTTCATATGAACATTGATAGCCCTAGGCGCAAGTGCTGGCACAACAGTATTTGGTGCTTCCACAGCTCCAAGAGAATTTACAGTATCCAAACAGATGCCCACCCAATCAGAACCAAGGCGATCGATAATCTCGTTAAATTCTGCGCACGTTAGGCGATCGTGATTTTCAATCGCTAATTTAATGTTCGCAGATTTAAATTTCGCTGCAAAAGGCTGCAGCAATTGGCATATTTCAGCGATATCTGGTTCGTGCCCTTTGCTATCAATCACCACTCGTAATATTGGTGAACCAAGAATTTGAGCAATTGCCAGAAAGCGATCAATATTTTCTGCTCTGATACCGCGCGTTCCAACTTCTAAAGCAATGCCAAAGCCATCGGCAGCAATTCTCAATTTCTGGAGTTCTGAATCTCCCAGGTGCCCAATCGGTAAATTATCTGCGATTTGTAAAACATCTGCGCCCAGAACATTGGCTTTTTCAAGTAATTCAAAGGCGCTCATAACCACTGGGTGATCAGCTTCAATACCGCCGATCGCCCAAGGAAAGGTAAAACTAGAAATGCCAAGTTTCATCTCTTAAATTACTTATCCCCACCGGTGATTTGCTTAACGCTGGCTAGAACATTTTCAGGTTCGAAAATTGCTGCCCAGTCATCGCGGAAGAGCGAACCTTGCGCATTCTTAAGCGCCATCAGTGCGCCATCTGATAATTTCCAATTCAACTCTTCAAATAGGAGCGCGATACTTATTTGTAAATGTCCCATACAGAAGTCTTTTGCAGCAGCTTCTGGTACGCCAAGGTCAATGACTTTTTGAAGACCCTGGGTAATAACTTCAACGCAGCCATTAATTAAAGTTTCACTCAGCGCCGGCTCAAGTAAGGCCATTTGCTGCACAGTTATTCGATGGCTAGCGCTAATAGGCGCAAACATTTCGGTGGCGATTGTTTCGACCAAGTCTGCTTCTTCTTCAGTGCCCCACGCGATTGCAAACACCAAAGCTTGAGTAGCAAGTCCGCCGCCCCAATAATCTCGACGCGCAGCCGGATCAGTCTCGCCCAAGAGGCTAAATACAGGTGGATGAGTTGGGTGACAAACAAAGCAACTAATGTCTTCGCGCTTTTTAACACGACTTGCAGCAATTGCAGCAGGATCTAAAAATAGAATTTTTGTTCCGGGATCTAACTTAGGGACTACCTCATCTGATATCTGTCGAACCAACGCATCAGGAGTTGTAAAAATTACAACATCAGTTCCTTTGAGCGCTTCATCTAAATCCATAACTTCTAAGCCGGCTTCGCGGATTCGGGCTTGCCCAGCTTCAGATTTTTCAACGAATCGAAGCTGATATTTCTTTGTCTCAAGAAGAGGCTTGGTAATTCGATTACCCATCTTGCCGCCCGCGCCAAGAATCGTTACAACAGTCATCAGAACTCCAATTGTTTAAAAGTTTGTATTTTTCAAACTCTAGCAGCAGCAAGATGTGCTGCGGTAGGCTCTTCGGGTGTCAGATTCAACCGCAAATACACTTGCTAATAAATATGTAATTGGTGTCGATTACGGAACTCTCTCTGGCCGCGCGCTACTAGTGCGAGTCTCAGATGGCGCAGAAATAGCAACTTCAGTCTATGAATATCCGCATGCAGTTTTAGAAGATCTTCTTCCAGCCTCGGGTGCCAAACTTCCTCCTGATTGGGCGCTGCAAGTTCCGGCAGATTATGTTGATGTTTTGAAAAATACTGTTCCAGCCGTTCTTAAGGATTCTGGTGTATCACCTGACTCTGTAATTGGAATTACTACCGATTTCACCGCCTGCACCGTGCTGCCTGTTAAATCAGATGGCACGCCGCTTTGCGAACTTCCTGAATTTTCTAAAAATCCGCACGCCTTTGTGAAGTTGTGGAAGCACCATTCGGCACAACCACATGCCGACCGCATTAATATTGCCGCACATTCAAGAAAAGAACCCTGGATTTCGCGCTATGGCGGGAAGATCTCATCCGAATGGGAGTTTGCTAAAGCGCTACAAGTATTGGAAGAAGCACCCGAAATATATGAAGCTATGGATAAATGGGTTGAAGCCGCCGATTGGATTATCTGGCAACTATGTGGAAAGTATGTGCGCAATATTTGTACAGCAGGATATAAAGGAATTTATCAAGATGGTAAATACCCAAGTAAAGAATATTTGGCGGCGCTAAATCCAAAGTTTGGTAATTTTGTTTCTGAAAAACTCGAACATGAGATTGGCCAACTCGGCGCAGTTGCTGGCACTTTGACAGCCGAAGCTGCGACTTGGACCGGACTTAAAGAAGGAATTGCAGTTGCAGTTGGCAATGTTGATGCACATGTAACCGCCGCTGCAGCGAACGCAGTTAATCCGGGACAGATGGTTGCGATTATGGGAACATCGACTTGCCATGTGATGGTCTCAGAGAAATTTGCAGAAGTGCCAGGGATGTGTGGCGTAGTCGATGGTGGAATTATTGCTGGATCACTTGGTTATGAAGCAGGACAATCTGGAGTCGGAGATATCTTTGGTTGGTTTGCAAATAACTATGCACCTGCCGAATATACAAATGCCGCCGCTGCCAAAGGCGTAGATATACATACCTATCTATCTGAATTAGCTAGCGCACAACCTGTTGGTGCGCACGGCTTAGTTGCTCTTGATTGGCAGAGCGGAAATCGTTCTACATTGGTAGATCACCAACTTTCTGGGTTAATAATGGGTCTAACTCTTTCTACAAAAGTTGAAGAAATTTACCGCGCGATCGTTGAATCAACGGCATATGGAGCACGCAAGATTGTGCAAACATTTAACGAATCTGGAGTCCCGGTAAAAGAATTCATCGCCGCAGGTGGGCTGATTAAAAATGTCTTTGTAATGCAGATTTATGCTGATGTTTTAAATATGCCTATAACGGTTATTAAATCTGCTCAAGGTCCGGCCTTGGGATCTGCCATTCACGCAGCTGTTGCTGCGGGTGCATATAAGGATGTACAAACTGCAGCGGCTGCAATGGGCGGAGTTGCCCAAGAGCGCTACCAACCAATTCCAGCGAACGCCAAGGTTTATAACGAACTTTACGAGCGCTATAACGAACTTTATGAAAGTTTCGGCCACAATGGTGCAATGCATTCACTGCGTGCGATACGAGATCGCGCCCTAAATGAATCGGTGAAATAAATGGCTGCTAAAGAAGATCTGCAGAATAAAGTATGTAAATTAAATATTGATCTACAGAGATATGGCTTAGTTGCTTGGACTGCAGGCAATGTTTCTGAGCGCATGGCTGATGGAAAGAGTTTTATGATCAAACCCAGTGGAGTTAGCTATGAAGATTTAAAACCATCTCAAATGATTATCTGCGATTTGGACGGAAAAGTAATCGAAGGAGAACTTTCTCCATCTAGCGATACTTTTACACACGCATATATCTACCGACACATGTCAGAAGTTGGCGGCGTCGTTCACACCCATTCAAATTATGCAGCTGCCTGGAGCGCGATTCATAGCCCGATTCCTTGTGCGCTCACTGCGATGGCTGATGAATTCGGTGGTGAAATTCCTTTAGGTCCATTTGCGCTAATTGGTAATGATGCAATCGGTAAAGGTGTTGTCGAAACGCTTACAGGGCACCGATCTTCTGCTGTAATAATGAAGAACCATGGAGTTTTTGCAATTGGTAAAGATGCAACCGCTGCAGTTAAATCAGCCGTGATGTGCGAAGACGTCGCCAAGACAACTTGGATCGCAAAGACATTGGGACCGCTGCAATTAATTGATCAAGCCAGCATTGATAAGCTCTATGACAGATATCAAAACATCTACGGTCAGCGCGGCAAATAAGCCTATTTATCTCCGAATTTCTATTGAAGTACTGATTGTGGGACGATTGGCCAATGGCAAACGATGAGCGTTTAACCCTTTCTGTCGATTGCGGCGGACTCTTTCTTAAGAGTTGTGTCCTCGATGAGTCAGGAACAATGCACTCAAAGCCTGGTCGTATAGAAACACCGTATCCACTTTCACCACAACGTTTTATAGATACGATGAAAGAAATTTCTGATTCACTTCCCGCTACTTATCGCGCAACAATTGGCATGCCCGGAATGATTCGCCACGGTGTGGTTATTTCAACTCCGCATTACATGACTAATCGCGGACCGCGCACACGTATCGACCCAGAACTCCAAG
>JBIIPL010000084.1:0-5335 GCA_044342645.1 Candidatus Planktophila sp.
TTAAGTTCCATGGTTTCCGCATCGTAAATAGTGACGCTGTGGAGATACATCATGTTATGGGCACTTACTAAGCCGTTACCGGAAGCTTGAACAGATTTAGGGGCAATCGCACCATTTATTGTCTTGATAAGAGTTAGTTTTGTCTGATCTGTTGTTGCACTTGCACTGCTTGGAAGTGAAGTGATTATCAATAAAAGTGCAAAAGGAAAACTCGCCCACTTTAGCTTCATAGTGAGCGAGTTTACCTTTATTAACTAGTGGTCGTCTTCGTCTTCGTCATCTTCGTCGTCATCTTCGTCATCATCATCGTCATCATCATCATCGTCATCGTCATCATCGTCGTCATAATCATCTCCACCGCCAGTTGGCATAGATGCGATACCAGGTAGCTTTGGTGTATCTGGTTGCGCGAAAGCACTTGGATTGGGAGCTGATACCGATTTTCCAGCAGTGGTCACGCTTGTTGCTGATGGTTCTGCAGGTGATGAAGCGGCAGAAAGGTTAACCCCTTGATCGGAGGCGATAGCAGGTGTTTCCGCACCATTTTGCGCGACAAGTGCTCCAACGCCAACAATCGACATCGCAGCAGCAAGTACTAGCGCAGGAAGTGCACGCCCTGACTTCTTTGCTTGCGGCGCAGAATCTGTTTCCGTTAGTTGGATCCATTCGGGCTTATTTGGAGGTGTCATTTGTCATATCCCTTTCTTCATTACGCACGATAGGCGAGCATCCTTAGAAGACAATGAGAACACGACTCATTAATGCTGAGTAATCTTGCCCTGTGCCGGCCAGTTCACGCTTAAATCTCTCCGCAAAAGTGCGCGGATATGTAGACCTAATGAAATTACGCGTGGTTGAGCTGCTGTTGGTTTCAACACTTCCAGCGATGGTCTTAGCCGAAGGTCGATTGCCTTCCCTTTCGTTAACAATCGCAACTTTATTAGGTGGAACTTTAGCAGCCGGAAGTGCAAACGCTTTTAATATGGTTATTGAATCTGAATCAGATAAGTTAATGAAGCGCACCGCTAAACGCCCGCTTGCAACTGGTGTATTAAATAAACGAGAAGCAACTCTCTTTGCCACATTTATTGGACTGCTTTCACTCGCCGTATTTCAAATCTTCACAACTTCACTGGCCACTTTGTTAACTTTTATTGCAATCGCTTTTTATGTCATTGTTTACACAATCGCACTAAAGCGACGAACACCGCAGAATATTGTTTGGGGTGGTGCCGCCGGTTGCATGCCAGCGCTAATTGGTTGGGCCGCAGTCACTAATACGCTTTCAGTAACTGCATGGTCATTCTTTCTAGTTATATTTTTCTGGACACCGCCACATTTCTGGGCGCTGGCAATTAAATATAAAGATGACTACGCCGCGGCTGGTATTCCAATGTTGCCAGTTGTAGCAACCAAGACCCATTTACTGCGCCAGATGTGGGTTTACACAATTGCGATGATCGCTTCATCGATCGCCTTGTTTATAAATGCAGATCTGCAATTATGGGCGCAAGCAGCAAATGTGATCTTAGGTCTTGTATTTGCTTTACAGCTTCGCGGCCTTGATGAGAAATCTGAAAATTATGAAAAAATTGCGGGAAAGATTTTTAATTGGTCAATAAGTTATTTAAGCCTGCTATCGGTATTGCTAGTTGCTGCTCAGTTGTTAAAGGCTTGAGTTAAATCTTTTATCAAATCGTCCACGTGTTCTAGGCCAACTGAAAGCCGCAGCACTGAAGGCGTAATACCCATCTCAGCCTGAACTTCTGGCGATAAGCGACGGTGAGTAGTTGATGCTGGATGAGTTATGAGGGACTTACTGTCGCCCAAATTATTTGAGATATCGATGATTCGCAGAGAATCCATAAATTTGAAGGCATCTTTCTGGCTACCCACAAACTCGATACCAATTGTGCTGCCACCACCGCTCATCTGCTTCTGCACAGTTGCATAATCAGGATGGGATTTAAGACCAGGATATTTAACAGATTTAATTTCCTTGCGAGTCTCAAAGAATTCGGCAATGGCTTGTGCGTTCTGGCACATTCTTTGTACTCGCATCTCCATGGTTTCTAGAGATTTCAAAAGAACCCACGCGTTAAATGGACTAAGTGATGGACCAGTGTGGCGGATAAATGGAATCAAATTTTCGTGGATGTAAGAGAATGAACCAAGAACCGCACCGGCAAGTACGCGACCTTGGCCATCGATGTGTTTAGTCGCAGAGTACATAACTACATCTGCACCTAATTGAAGTGGCTTTTGTAAAACAGGTGAGGCCATTACATTGTCGACGATTACAGTTGCTCCAGCTTTATGGGCAAGATCACTGACCATGCGAATATCAACAATTTCCATAAGCGGATTACTTGGCGATTCAATGAAGACAACCTTTGTTGTTTTGCTAAGTGCTGCAGCCCATTTCGCTGGATCATTTCCTTTAACTAACTCAACGGTTACGCCCCACTTAGGTAAAATTTCGGTGAGCACAACGTGGCAAGAACTAAACATTGCTGCAGATGCAACGATGTGATCTCCCGCGCTGACCATGCAAGCGATGGATGCAAACATGGCCGACATTCCAGATCCAGTTGCTACGCAATATTCAGCGCCTTCAATTGCAGCTAAACGCTTTTCAAACATTGCAATAGTTGGGTTGTGGAATCGGCTATAAAGGTAATGATCTGTTTCATCGGCAAATGAATCAAAAGCTTCTTGTGCAGATGAATATGTAAACCCGCTATTTAAATAGAGCGCTTCAGAAGTTTCACCAAAGCCAGAGCGCGCCAAACCTGCGCGAACGGCATCAGTTTGGGGATTTAAATCCCAATCTGGCGCTGGTCTTTGATTTCGTGGCTGATAGCCCCAGGTCTCATTACTCACACCGATAATTCTAAGGTGCAATTGCTATATTCAACACATGTCCAAACTAGCGATCTCAGTTAATGATCTGAGCAAGAAATATGGCACCGGACTTGCATTCTCACACGCAAAATTCGAAGTTCCACTCGGAACTATTTGTGGGTTTGTTGGTCCAAATGGTGCTGGCAAAACGACCACGATTCGAATGCTCCTTGGCCTAATCACGCCAACGGGTGGCCAAGGCCAAATACTGGGTGAATCAATTACTTCGCCCGATAAATATTTATCTAGCGTTGGCGCAATGATTGAAGGCCCCGCTTTCTATCCAGCGCTATCTGGTGCCGAGAATTTACGAGTACTCGCAACACTTGGTGGTTTTCCTCAAGATCGCGTGGACGAATTGCTTATACAAGTTGGTTTAGCCGATCGCGGAAAATCAAAATACAAAACTTATTCGCTAGGCATGAAGCAACGTTTAGGAATTGCAGCGGCTTTGCTTCCAAATCCAAAATTGTTAATACTTGACGAACCGACCAACGGATTAGATCCAGAAGGAATTCAAGAGATTCGCCAATTACTGCGCTCTCTTGCAGATAGCGGAACTACAGTCTTTGTCTCCTCTCACTTGTTATCTGAGCTTGAACTAATCAGTGAATACTTAGTGATGTTACGAAAAGGCGAAGTTGTTTTTGCTGGGCCAATTCAAGATCTTTTTGATCAACAACAGCCATTTATGATTGTAAAAACTGAACGCGAAGAAGATTTACAGAAGATAATTGAAATCGCGCAAAATGCAGGTCATAAATCACATAAGCGCGATGGAACTGCACACATCGAAGGACCGGCCGAATGGGCGGGTGTTTTAAATAAATTAGCTTTCGAAAGTGGAATTTTGATAACTCAATTGTCACCGCAGATGCCCAACCTAGAAGAAACCTTCTTTGAGCTGACGGGAGATCAGAAATGATTCGCAGCGTCATCCGAATTTTCTTCGCCGAATGGCGCAAGTTACGCCGTCCTACTTTGCTCCTTGGCACACTTGGCGCAGTCTCATTCTTTAGCGTTCTAGTCTCTTCAGTACTTTTTCTAATGATTGACTCGCCACAAGGAAATGGCGACCGTGGAGTTCGAATTACACGCGAGATGCTCTCTTTATCTAATGGCGCTACGCAATCCTTTTCAAGCATTGGTGGACTTCTCGGAATTATCGCACTCTGCGTCTTTGCAGCCCAGACGGCACAAGAATATTCATTAGGAACTCTACGAAATCTCTTAGTTCGCCAACCTGGCCGAATCAGAATTTTGATAGGCAAGTTAGCGTCGATGAAAACTTTTGCGATGGTTATGACCTTGGTAAGCGCCATTATTTCTATCGGAGTTTCATACGCCCTTGCAGGGGGCAAGAATGTAAATACTGAGCTCTGGTTTAACGGTGATGGCCGCCTTGAAATAGCCAAGACCCTTTTAAATGTTTTCCTATCAATTCTTGGTTTTGGAATCATTGGAATGGTTTTAGGAATAGTTCTTCGCTCACCGATTAGTTCGATTTCTATTGGCGTGCTTTGGTTATTGATAATCGAAAACATTGTCGGTGCGCTCAAATCCAGCACCTTAAATTGGTTGCCTGGAAATCAACTCACAACAATTGCAAGCGGTGGCAGCCAGAACGTTTCTTATTCCCACGCGCTCTCCCTATCGGCGATTTATGTCAGCGTTGCTTTGGTGATAGCAACGGTTCTATTTACCAAGAGAGATGTATCCAACTAGCGACACTTGAGGCAATCTCCGAAGTTACTCAGATAACTGATTTATTCTAAGTAATTAACTTGTTGGGGGTTTTGTGTCGCATCGCAGTAAAGCCGCAGCGTTAGCCATAATTTTTGGGCTAACGCTTTCGACCACCCCTGCAATCGCGGCGACTCCAAAGCCGACGCTGGCACAAATTGAGGCGGCGAAGAAAGCAGAAGCTGCGAAGAAGAAGGTGGCAGATGCGGCGGCAAAGAAATTGGCGGCAGCTAATCAAACTTTGCGTTCATTGACGGCAAAGGCAAATGCCGCACAAGGGCTGTATGTAAAAGCAAAGAAAGAGTTAGCGGTTGCAACATCTGCTGCGATTGCCGCAGCAGCATATGCACTTGAAACCCAACAAGCAGTTTCATCTGCTCATCGCGTAATCGGAAAGATGGCCGCAAGTGCCTACATCTTGGGTGGCTCACTAACAGAAATCGAACCCTTGCTGAGCTCTAACGGTCCACAAGATTTAATTGATCAAATTACAACGCTAGATAAATTGGGAGTGCAGAATTCGATGGCGTTGGATCGCTATAAAGCGGCTGAAGTAATTGCGCGTGCTGCAAAAGCTAAGGCGGATGAAGCAAAAGTAGCGCAAGAAAAGGCAACCGCAAAAGTTGCTGCAGCCAAGAAAGTTGCCGATGATGCCAAAGCACTGCAACAAAAAGAAGTTGATAAATTA
>JBIIPL010000085.1:0-5279 GCA_044342645.1 Candidatus Planktophila sp.
AACAGGTGAGCGTTCTACAGTCGCAGACATATTTGCCATCAAAGCACCTGGAGAGCGGTGAGATATGCGCATTACATCTTCGGCATGACGGGCGGCCCACCCTAAATGGCCGACTGCAAGTGATGCTTCTAATTTGGCATCGCTAACTGGCTTTCCAGTCTCGCGCGAAACTATTTCGGTGATTTCATCTAGCTTTGAGATTAGTAAATTACTCCACTGCAACAACACTTTTCGGCGTCCTTTAAATCCAAGGTTCTCCCAAGCAAGAGATGCGGCACGAGCACGAGCAACTGCGGCATGCACCTGTTCACGGTCGGTGATTGGGTAATCAGCAATAACTTCTCCGGTAACAGGGTAGTGCGATGCAAATGTTGCGCTGGATAAAGTAGTCATGGGCAAAGACTAGACTCTCCTTTATGTTGCAGCCAGTACGCCCGAGCACTATTTTGCCTGCGCAACGCACTCCTTTCACAGTTTCTACATCAGATGGTCAAACCTTAATTGGCGAAGTTGCCGCACCTCTTTCTGGGTACACCGGTGCCATTCTCTGCTTGCATCCGCTTCCTACAGCTGGAGGAATGATGGATAGCCATATCTATAAAAAGGCGGCTAATCGCTTACCTGCGATGTCAGGTATTGAAGTAATTCGCTTTAACTCACGCGGTACAACGAGTGAGGCGGGAACAAGCACAGGTGTATTTGATAATGGAAGCGCTGAACGATTTGATGTAGAAGCGATGATGAATTATTGCTTAGATACTTTGAAGTTGGAAAATCTGTGGGTCCTCGGATGGTCTTTCGGAACTGATCTTGCACTTCGCCATGCTAAAGATCCACGAGTTAAAGGTTTAATCCTTCTCTCCCCGCCACTTCGGACATCTGATGTTAGCGATCTGCAATATTGGGCCGCTGATGGTCGCCCCGTTATTGCCCTGGTTCCGGAGCTAGATGATTATCTGCAACCACCTGAGGCGAGAATAAGTTTCGCACCCTTGACTCAAATTGAAATTATTGCCGTTGATGGCGCAAAACATCTTTGGGTTGGAGAGCCTTCGGTTTATCGCGTATTAAGTGAGATAACTAAAGTAATTGCGCCGGAACGGTTGCCTTTACCAACTGAAATTTAAGAGTTATCTGCTCTCGGAAACACCACTTCATCAAGGATTAAAATAATTGATGCTGCAATCGGCACTGCCAGCAAACCACCAATTAAGCCGAGCAGAGAGGTACCAATTAAGGCTGCGATGATTGTTACCGCACCAGGAACGGCTAAGGTACGTTTCATTATGCGTGGAGTAACAATGTAATTTTCCACCTGAACATAGACAACGTATGCGATAAATGCGATAAGTCCGATGGATACAGATTGTGTCAATGCAATTATTGTGACAACTGAGCTACCAATAAAGTGGCCGATTAGCGGAATTAATCCACACACCAGAACAATCATTGCAATAGCAATCGGTGATGGCAGCCCTAGCACCAAGGAGAGGGCAAGAACGAAAATGGAGGCCATAGCTGCAATGACTATCTGACTTCCGACAAAGGAACCCACACGCGAAATAACTGCGTGAGTGAGAAGACTTACGCGATCACGACGGCTCGCAGGTGCAAAGCGAACACCAAGGTCAACCATTTGTGGCAAGGAAGTAATGAAGTAAAGGGTAAGAATCAAAACTGTTAAAGCGGTAAAGGTTCCAGAGAGTACCGACTTACCTACCCCGATAACGCCACCAAATGCCGAAACAATTAACGTTCCATCTGCGGTGATTTCTTTAAGTTTGCTTTGAAGAGTATCAATAATGCCAAATTGGTTATTTAAATCGGCAATCGTTGAGTTGGTCTTTAGTTCAGATAGCAGCGTTGGCCCACTATTAATCAATTGCGTACCTTGTGAAACCACAGGAGGAATAACAACTGCGACGAAGAAAACCACGAAGCTAATTACAGAGATAAAAATTATTGCAACTGCATTTGTTCGCGAAATTCCACGCTTTTGAATTGCTACTACAGCAGGGTTTAAGCCAGTGGCCAAGAAGAGCGCAACAATAATTAAAACAAATATTTGGCTTGTACTAGCCAGCGCACGCATCAAAACAATAGCGACTAACGCACCTAGCGTTGCGACAAATCCAAAATAGAACGGATGTGATCGATCTATTGGGTTGCCCTGAGCACCAAAATCTGTTGGCGCTGCACTTGCCTTAGGTTTGCGTTTGATGCGATCAGTTATAGCCATGGCGCCTATTCTAAAGCGATATCCTTGCCGTATGGCGTTGCGCATTACGGGCTTAGGCGAGGAAATCGCTGCCGTCACAGGTCTGCCGTGGCAGATCAATTTGGAAGAGTGGCCAGAAGATCCCGCGCTTGCTGAAAAACGAGGTATCTCGCGCCACGTGGTTCGTTTGGTGCGATCAACCGATGACCCTGATTCAGAAGTTTATGCAGTTAAAGAGACGGTATCGGAATTTGCTAATCGTGAATATAAAGCCTTGCGTGAGCTCGCCCATCTTGGCGCTCCAAGTGTGCAATCTATTGCGGTGATTGAGGGTCGCACCAACGAAGCGAACGTGGAGCTACCGTGCGCACTCGTTACACGCTTTCTTCCATACTCCCTTCCTTACCGCGTTTTGCTCAGTGGCAAGGATGTAACTTCTAACGACATCACCATGATGGCCAATGCTCTTGCGCTTTTATTAGTGCAATTACATTTGCTTGGCTTCTGGTGGGGAGATTGTTCTCTTTCTAACACACTCTTTCGCCGCGATGCCGAAGCATTTGCCGCCTATTTAGTCGATGCCGAAACTGGCGAATTTCAGAAGTCACTTAGCGATGGACAGCGCGAACACGATTTAGAGATCGCGCATTTTAATGTTGCTGCAGAGTTAGAAGATTTAGCGCTCTCTGGAGTTCTCTATCCAGGTATGGATCCAATTCGAGCCAGTGAAGCAGTTATCAAGCGTTATCACCGGATCTGGAAAGCGTTAAAGGAACGCCAAGTCTTAGATCCGAAAGATCGTCACGCGGTAGAACGTGCAATGCGTCAGTTGCAAGATTTAGGTTTTGCAGTAGATGAGGTATCAGTATCACTCGATGGTGAATCTCAAAAGCTTTATTTCCAACCAAAGCTTGTTGCACCTGGATATCACCGTAACCGCCTACGTGAGTTAACTGGTCTTGAAACCGAAGCTTTGCAAGCGAAACGATTACTTGCTTCCCTTGATCGTTTCCGCGGACGTGAGGAAAACCCAAAACCACCAATTGCAGATTCAGCACGGCGTTGGCTTAATGAAACATATCGTCCAATAGTTGAGATGATTCCTCAGAATTTGGCAGGCAGAATTGAAGAAGCACAGTTCTTCCATGAAGTTTTAGAACATCGCTGGTATTTGAGTGAGCGTGAAGGCCACGATGTTGGACTAACATTTGCAGCACAGTCATATATTGATGATGTAGCGCCGTTTCGGCGCGACTCTGGAGTAGAAATGGGGGCAAGTTCTTGACTCTGCCTCCCAACTTTGGTCGCGCCGTAGATTTGAGTTCGCTGGGAAAACCAAAGCCAGAGCCAGCTGGACCAATGCCAGGCCTTGAAATAACTCCACAAAATTTAACTGAAGATTTTCTGGCGCTTTCAAAGAGCAAGCCAGTAATTTTAATTTGTTGGTCACCACGATCGGCTGAATCAGAAGAAGTTGTTGCGATACTCGGCAAATTGTTTGCGGCCGATCAAGACACTTGGATTTTAGGTCGAGTCGATGTTGATGCACAGCCACAAGTTGCACAAGCGCTGCAAGCGCGCGCGGTTCCGTTTGCTGTCGCCATAATCAACGAGCAAATGGTGCCGCTCTTTGAGCAGCCATACCCCGAAGCACAGATACGAATGGTTGTAGATAAAGTTTTAGCGTTAGCCGCCGAACAAGGCGTGGGCGATGCGCCCGTTGAAAAAATAGAACCTGAAGAAGAAGAGGCACTTGCCGCACTCGATGCGGGAGATTACGCAACAGCAGAAGCGGCATATAAGAAATTACTTGCGCGCAAGCCAGGTGATTCCTTTGCCACTTTAGGTTTAGCGCAAACGCAATTATTAGCAAGAACCGATAGTTTAGATGGTGCAAAAATAATGCAAGATGCGATCGCATCTCCAGATGATTTAGAGATCCAAATGCAGTGTGCCGATATTGAAGTTGTCAGTGGTTACTTAGAACCCGCCTTTGGTCGTTTGTTGCGACTTATTCAACTATTGGATGGGCCAGAACAAAAGCGAGTCAAAGATCGACTGCTCGAGTTATTTGCCTTAGTAGATCCAGCTGATCCACGCGTGATTAAAGCTCGTGCTGCACTAGCGAATGCGCTCTTCTAAATGAATTCCATTAAGCCCGCTGCAGAATTCAAGTTAACTCAAGCTTTATTTTTGATTTATGCAATCTTGCTAATGTCTTGGATTCCGCGCTTTCCTGAGATTAAAGCGCATTTAGGTTTAAGTAATGGTCAATTCGGTACGCTGATTAGTACGGGAGCTTTTGGTGCGGTCGCTAGTCTTTTCCTAACCGGCCACATGGTCCACAAATATGGTGTTAAGCGAGTTATATTGGCCAACACCTGGATTATGGGCTGCGCTTATTTCTTTATAGTTCGAGCAGATTCATCTGGATTTTTTCTAATATGCAATGTGGCAATCGGCTGGAGTTCATCGGCGTTCCACATTTCAATCAACGCACAATCTTTTAATGCGATGGAGAGAGTAAAAGAATTAACGATGGCCCGTTTGCACGGAATGTGGGCGCTTGGGACGCTGATCACTTCTATAGTTTCCGGGCTAATCGCAAATTCAGTAAACATTGTGTGGCACATTAATGGTTTGGCAGTTACGGTCACACTTGTTTTGACTGCAATTGTGCAGCGACTTTCACCAGTTCTTGTTAAACCTAATCAAAATGAAGATGCGCATCTGCCTCTCAAAGATATCTTCACTACTTTTAAGGTTGATTGGCTAATCAGCACTGGGTTACTTTGCGCAGTTTTTCTAGAGTTTTGCACAGGGGACTGGTCGGCTATCTTTGCCAAAGAACGCATTGGCGTGAGTTCGAGCTTAGCCGCTCTTCCTTATGTAGTTTTTATGCTCGCGATAATCATTGGCAGATTAAATGCTGGAACTTTGGCAAAGCGTTTTCAAATTCACAATACAATTCGTCTTTTCGCACTCGTCGGTGGCGGCGGCTTCATCACTTTCTTAGCAATAACGGTTCAGATTCCACCAGAGCACAAAAATATTGCTCTGG
>JBIIPL010000086.1:0-5273 GCA_044342645.1 Candidatus Planktophila sp.
AATCGGCTATCGCGGTGCGACTGCTTGTTCTGCTGCAGGAATTTCTTATCGTCAATTAGATTATTGGGCACGTACTGGTTTGCTCGAGCCAAGTGTTCGTACTGCAAGTGGTTCCGGCACAGCTCGCCTTTATGGGTTCCGTGATATTTTGGTTTTGAAAATTGTTAAGCGTTTATTGGATGCAGGAATCTCACTGCAGAATATTCGCACAGCAGTAAATCATCTTCGCAGCAGAGGTGTTACTGAATTAGAGAGCATTACTTTGATGAGTGATGGCGCATCAATTTATGAATGTGCCAGTGCAGATGAGATCGTAGACTTGCTACAAGGCGGTCAAGGAGTTTTTGGAATCGCCGTGGGTAAAGTTTGGCATGAGGTTGAGGGTTCTCTAGCGATGCTTCAGGGTGAAATCAACGGCGAAACGGTTAACCCAATAGGTGGTGTAAGTAACGACGAGCTTTCATTACGTCGAAAGGCGAAAGGCGCCTAATACACTTATCCTTCCCCTACACAATTAATTAGGGGAGCGATAATGGTTTTCGAGAGCGAGAAGTTTGCAACTCGCCATATCGGTCCGACCTCTGCTGATGAGATGCAGATGCTCCAAGTACTTGGATACAAGGATCTTGGCGCTTTTATTCAAGATGTCGTTCCTGCAAATATTCGTATCGCCACCGAGCTATCCCAGGTCCTGGATGCACCAAAGAGTGAAGTAGAAGTTATTGCTGAACTTCGATCTATCGCTTCAGAAAATAAAGTCTTCCGTTCACTAATTGGAACTGGTTACTACGGCACCATTGTTCCGCCGGTTATAAAGCGCAATGTGTTGGAAAATCCAGCTTGGTACACCGCTTACACTCCTTATCAACCTGAAATATCGCAGGGTCGTCTTGAAGCGCTCTTTGCATTCCAAACAATGATCTGCGAGTTAACTGGTCTATCAATTTCCAACGCTTCAATGCTTGATGAAAGCACTGCCGCTGCTGAGGCGATGACCCTTGCTCGCCGTGCTTCAAAGCTAAGTGATGATGCAGTCTTTTTGATTGAAGAACATGTGCACCCACAGACAAAGGCAGTGGTGTTAACGAGAGCAAAACCCCTCGGAATTAAAGTTGTGGAAGTCGATTCAGGACATGTTGTGCGAGATGGATTCGATGGTGAATTTTTTGGAGCGTTACTGCAATACCCGGATACAACCGGCACGGTAATTGATTACGCCAGCTTCGCTGAGTACGCGCATTCACGTGATGCATTGGTCATCGCAGCAACTGATCTACTTGCCCTGACCTTGCTTAAAGCGCCAGGGGAGTGGGGAGCCGATATCGCAGTCGGTACATCACAACGCTTTGGCGTTCCAATGGGATTTGGCGGACCGCACGCAGGCTTTCTCGCTGTTCGCAATGGTTTGGAACGATCTATGCCAGGTCGCCTAGTTGGACAAAGCATTGATGCAACAGGTAAACCCGCATTTCGATTAGCTCTGCAAACGCGCGAGCAGCATATTCGCAGGGATAAAGCGACATCGAATATTTGCACCGCGCAAGTTCTACTCGCGAATATGAGTGCTTTCTATGCAATGTGGCATGGCCCAGATGGGTTGCGCAGAATCGCGGCAAGAGTAAATGATTTCGCAGGTCGATTGCACGCGGCTAACGGTAATCGCGAGGATGTTGTTTTCGATACCGTCCATCTCGTCGTTGCTGATGCCGATGCGATCCACAAAAAGGCACTTGCCAAAGGTATTAATTTCGCGAAGGTTAGTAAGACCGAAATACGCGTTGCCTTTGATGAGGAAACTACGGAAGAGATTTTCGCAAATGTGCTTGAGATTTTTGGTCTCACAGATGCAAAACCGGAGGCGATTCCAGAAAGATTGAAGAGAACAAGCGCCTTCTTAACCCACCCAGTATTTAACTCGAATCACAGTGAAACTGGAATGATGCGCTATCTGCGCAATTTGGCTGATAAAGACCTTGCTTTAGATCGCACAATGATTCCACTGGGTTCATGCACTATGAAACTTAATTCTGTCACTGAAATGGAAGCAGTTACTTGGCCAGAATTTTCATCGTTGCATCCATTTGCTCCAACTGATCAGACGCGCGGTTCGCGAAAATTGATCGATCAGTTATCACAATGGTTAATTACAATCACTGGATATGACGCAGTTTCCTTGCAACCCAATGCGGGCAGTCAAGGAGAGTTTGCTGGGCTATTAGCGATTCGCAATTTTCACGATTCACGCGGTGATCAGAGCCGCAAAATATGTTTAATTCCATCGAGTGCGCACGGAACCAATGCGGCCTCCGCTGTAATGGCCGGAATGCAAGTAGTTGTGATCGAATGTGATGAAGACGGCAACGTCGCGATAGAAGATATAAAAGAGAAGATTTCAGAGCACGGCACAGCTTTAGCTGCCTTAATGATTACTTATCCATCTACTCATGGTGTTTTCGAAACTGCTGTTTCCGAGATATGCGCATTAATTCACGATGCAGGTGGTCAGGTTTATGTTGATGGTGCAAATTTAAATGCACTAGTTGGTGTGGCCCAACCCGGGAAATTTGGTGCAGATGTTTCGCACTTAAATCTACATAAAACTTTTGCAATCCCGCATGGCGGGGGAGGACCTGGAGTTGGTCCAGTTATTGCGCGTGCGCACTTAGCGCCATTTCTACCAAATCATCCGATGGATGCCTCTGCGGGCCCTGAAACAGGTCCTGGACCAATATCTGGAGCACCATTTGGATCAGCAAGTATCTTGCCAATTTCTTGGGCATATATTCGTTTACTGGGGGGAGAAGGTTTAACGCATTCGACTCAAATTGCGATTCTTTCTGCCAATTACATTGCAGATCGACTTAAGGATGCGTATCCAATTCTTTACACTGGAAATAACGACCGCGTAGCACACGAGTGCATCCTTGATATTCGCGGGCTAACAAAAGACTCGGGTGTAAGCGTTGATGACATCGCAAAGAGGCTTATGGATTACGGTTTCCACGCGCCGACTATGTCATTTCCTGTTGCCGGCACTTTAATGATCGAACCTACTGAGTCAGAAAGCATCTCCGAAATTCACCGTTTCATTGATGCCATGATTTCAATTCGTTCCGAAATTCAAGAAGTAATTGATGGCAAGATATCGATTGAAGATTCTGCACTGAGGCACGCACCACACACCGCGCTGACGGTTGTAACTAGTCATTGGGACCGTAAATACAGTCGCGAGACTGGCGGATATCCAGTAACCCTTGATGGCTTTGTGTCGGGTGAATCGATCGGGTCCCGAATGAAGTACTGGCCTCCAGTCTCACGCATTGATGGCGCACACGGAGACCGCAATTTGGTCTGTTCCTGCCTGCCTATTGAGGCATACAGCTCCTAATTTAGGCTCAGATTGCGCGGGGATGGGCAGATTAAAGGTTACTTAACATAATGTAACTTATCGGCGTTAGGTCTAAGCCTACGTGAAATACCCCAACGGGTGGTTTGTGTCAGAGCCTCAACAACTATCGCTTTAGACATCTTAGAAACCCCGTTAACTCGCTCTACAAAGGTAATTGGAACCTCGGTTGCAACTGCGCCAGCTAAATCAGCGGCCATAGCCATTTCAATTTGAAAACAATATCCAGTTGCCGTCATATCTTTAAGGTTTAAAGCCTTCAGCAATTCAACGCTATAGATTCGAAAACCACCTGTTAAATCATTTAAATTCAAATTGAGAGCAAACTTGGCGTACTTAGTGCCAGCTTTAGACAACGCCTGACGGGATTTTGGCCAGTTGATCACGCTGCCACCTGAGATCCATCTTGTACCCAAAGTAATCGATCTTCCTGGCTTTATCCCAGCAATCATCGCTGGCAGATCTTCAACGCGGTGTGAGCCATCGGCATCCATAGTCACTACGTGCGAATAATTGTCTTCGGCCAATACTTTGGCAAAACCGGCACGGTAGGCAGCACCTAAACCATTCTTGCCTGGACGACGCAGAACTTTGACCCACGGAATATTCAGATTATCTACTTTGCCTGCGGTGCCATCTGGTGAATTGTCGTCAATAACCATTACATCAAAGTTGTTATTAGCACTCAGTCGCAAATTCTTGAGCTTCTCCAATAATTCCACGATGGAAACAGATTCATTGTAAGTAGGCACCAAGAGAATTAATCTATTCATGCCACTCTCCTTTTACGGACATCTCTAAAACCAAGAATAAGTACAAATATTAATAGTAAATACTTTACCCAACTTCCCCATTTATTGGCGAAGGTTTGATGGGTATTTAGCGATAATTCTCCTGAAATCGCACTCTGAATATTCTCTGGCGTAGCCTCTAGTACCCGACCATTACTGTCAATGAAAGCAGAGATCCCAATGGTTGAAACGCTTAAAATACTTCTTGAAGACTCTATCGCTCGAATTCGAGTAATCGCCAACTGTTGTTGACTTTCGGGTGTACCAGCAAAAGTGGCACTATTTGTTTGCACGATCAAAGCGTCAGAGTTTCGGCTCATCTCCGCGACAAGTCGATCATTGATAATCTCATAGCAAATAATTGGTCCGAGAGCTGCACCCGCAACCTGGTGAGTAACCAACTCATCACCAACCTTGAAATCTACGACATTTTTAGCGTACGGTGAGATGAATTCAGCTAATCCTCGCAGTGGCATGAACTCGCCAAATGGAGTTAAACCGCGCTTTATATATGTACTTACAGCACCTGATTCGGATGTGTACATCACAGAGGCGTTTACCGGTGATCCGTCACGTTTTAGCACAACACCAGCAATCAGTGGTGTTTGCTTATCTTTCGTCAATTTTTTGATATCCGCAGCGACGCTTGGATATAAACCGGGATCAATATCAATCGCGTTTTCAGGCCAAATAATCGCGTCGTATTTCTCTAATGCGTACTTATATGTCGCATCACGATGCAGGTTAAAGACTGCTTGGGCGCGAGAATTAAAATCTAAACCTACGCTCGGAGTATTTCCCTGAATCGCCAGTAATTTAACCGAACCACTCCCCTGCGGATTTTCCGGAAGAAGAATTAAGGCAATTAAGATCAATCCAAGTTTTACAAAGTTTCCCATTCTTGGCCTCGATATGAGAGCGGCGAAGAGAAGTGTTAGCGCAGAAAGTGCGAGCACTCCCCCATACGGCAAGGACGCTGCACCTGGTGATTCAATCTGACTAAATGCAATTCGTGTCCAACCAAAACCGCCGAATGGAAATATGGTTCGGAGTTCCTCCATAAGCAACAGCGCGCC
>JBIIPL010000087.1:0-5263 GCA_044342645.1 Candidatus Planktophila sp.
AGAAATAGAATTTAAAGCAGCAAAGATGTTAAAGCGTGATGATGAAGGAATCCCAACCGGGGAAATAGTTGCGCAACCAAATGGCACATGGGATGACGCATTTACTGAAATTCAAGGTGTGCCTGCTGTGATTTGGGAAGATGTCGCACGCATAGATATTGAATCTGATGCGCCCTGGTGGGTGGTCTTTGATGAAGATTCAGAAGGTGTTTGTATCGAACCTCAGACAGCGCCACCTGATGCACAGAATTTAGGTATTAGTGGCGAACATTACCTAGAAGCGTTATTTGTATTTTCAGAAATATAAGCAATAGAAATTAGGATTGGGATATGTCAAAAGAAATCAACCGCACGCATTTGGCGCAACTTCGCAAAATTGAGGAAGCGCGTTTCTTAGCAAACCATAAAAAAAGTGGAGAGGCTTTCACTGATTCTCAAAAAGTTATGCACGAAGGTGTGCCGATGTCTTGGATGGCTAAATGGCCAGGTGCCCACCCTGTCTTCGTAAAGGAGGCAAAAGGTGCCAAGTTCACCGATATTGATGGCAATACTTATATTGATTTTTGTTTAGGCGATACCGGTTCAATGACTGGCCATTCACCGGATGCGACTATCGCTGCAATAAAGCGCCAAGCAGATATCGGAATCACTTCAATGTTGCCGACCCTGGATGCAGCGATAGTTTCAAAAGAATTGGCAGCGCGCTTTGGTCTGCCAAAGTGGCAATTTACAGTGACCGCAACCGATGCCAATCGTCACGTTATTCGTTACTGCCGCTTGATCACTGGACGTAGCAAAATAATCGTTATCGATCGTTGCTATCACGGAAGCGTTGATGAAACTTTTGCGACTTTGGATGAAGCTGGAAATACCGTTAAGCGCGACGGAAATTTAGGCGCACCAGTTGATTTAGCAGTCACAACTCGCGTTGTGGAATTTAATGATCTTGCGGGAATGGAAGCTGCGCTGGCAAATGGCGATGTGGCAGCAATCTTGATGGAACCTGCGATGACAAATGTAGGAATCGTGCTGCCTGAAGATGGTTACTTATTTGCAGTTCAGGATTTGGCAAAGAAATACGGCGCGCTATTAATTATTGATGAGACCCACACGATTTCTGTTGGACCTGGTGGAATGACGCAAGATCTTGGCCTAACACCTGATTTCTTAACAATTGGTAAAGCAATTGCGGGCGGTATTCCTGTTGGCACATTTGGAATGACAGATGAAGTGGCTAATTCAATTAAGAAACTTGTGGAACTTGAGATCATCGATACCGGCGGAATCGGCAGTACTTTGGCCGGCAATGCAATGTCACTTGCGGCAATGCGCGCAACGCTAAGTGAGGTTTTAACGGCTGCGGCATTTAAAGAGATGATCGCACTCGGAGATCGTTGGAGCGATGGAGTCGATGCTGCAATTGCAGAATTTGATTTAGACTGGCATTGCAATCGCCTTGGCGCACGTGGTGAGTACATCTTTAAAGGTAAAGCACCACGCACCGGGCGTGATGCAGCTGAATCTGGTGACTTTGAATTAGAGCAGTACATTCACTTGCGTTTATTAAATGATGGTTTCTTGCTGACGCCTTTTCACAATATGGCGCTGATGTCGCCGGCAACAACTGCCGCCGATGTTGATGCGCACACTGCTTCATTTCGCGCAATGTGCGCGGACTTAATCGGGTAATTAAACCCGCTCGGAAAGTTGGTTCTCTTTGCCAGCACTTGGAAGTGTGAAGCGATAACCAACATTGCGAACAGTGCCAATGATTGATTCAAATTCGGGACCGAGTTTGGAACGCAAGCGACGGATGTGAACGTCAACGGTGCGAGTTCCACCGAAATAGTCATACCCCCAAATTTCTTGAAGTAACTGTGCGCGTGTAAATACACGACCCGGATGTTGTGCCAAATATTTAAGCAGTTCAAATTCTTTAAAAGTTAAATCAAGTGAGCGACCTTTTATCTTTGCAGTGTATGTACCTTCATCAATAACAACATCACCGGTGCGGATTTCACCAGCGCTTGGATCTGCGGCGGTAAGTGCTGCAAGGTGTGTGCCAATTGAAATTCGAATACGTGCATCAACTTCTGCAGGTCCTGCAGTGTCGAGCATTACATCATCGACTCCCCAGTCTGCACTCATCGCAGAAAGTCCGCCTTCAGTGGTAATTGCGATTACAGGTGCACCAACACCTGTTGAAGTAAGTAAACGAGTTAAATTCTTTGCTGCAGGTAAATCACGACGGGCATCTACAAAAACAATATCCATCACCGGTGAATCGATTAGAACACTCGCTTCTGCAGGCAAGATCTTTACAGTGTGCTGTAACAAAGCAAGTGATGGCAGAACTTCCGCGCTGGCGCCATTGGTGTTTGTTAACAACAACACCTTGGCCATGGGGTAAGCCTTTCGCGAAAATTGGGTTAGTGATATCTGCTTAAGTAAGAGAGAATACTCCTGTGAAAACATTCATTCCACTCGTTACTGTGCTGGCCTGCGCCACTGGATTTGGCATCTGGTATCAGCGCACCCGTGGGGAATTCCGCAAGAAGAAGACGGTAAATGGGCCAAAGCTCACCGCCGCAATTGTGGGCACAGAACTGGGATCTCGCGCCACGATGGTGCAATTCTCATCCGCATTCTGCACTCCTTGCCGTGCGACCAAAGTTTTACTGGAAGATATGGTCAAGACCATGCCCGATGTTCGTTACGCCCATATCGATGCCGAATCTCATCTGGAATTAGTTCGCAAATTAGATATCCGCTCTACGCCAACCACTTTGTTTTTAAATGGCGCTGGTGTTGAAGTAGGTCGCGCAATGGGAACGCCTAAGCGCGCTCAAGTGCAGGCTGCAATCTCAGCTATTCATTGATTTCGGCAACTGCGAAATATTCGCAATTAGTCTTTTGCTTTGACTCACTTTATTCTTTACATCTGTTCTGCAAAGTGAAGGAATTAAAATGTCAGTATCAATAGATGCACGCGGCCCACGTTGGTCTGCGGTGATCACGACAGTTGTATTAGCAACTGCTCTTGTCACATCAAGTCTTTGGGTAATTGCATTTCAAGCAACTGTCTTTGCTATCGGCGCACTTCGCGGTCCTCAATTCACACCTTATGCAGTTATCTTTAAAAAATTAATTAAGCCACGTTTGAAATCTGCGGCAACCCTAGAAGATGTTCGCCCGCCGCAATTTGCACAGGCAGTTGGGCTTGTTTTCGCACTTGTCGCTGTGATCGCATCTGTAACTGGATCCGGTGGGGTCTTTACAATCGCAGTTGGATTTGCACTTGCCGCTGCGTTTTTAAATGCGGCATTTGATTTCTGTCTGGGTTGTGAGATGTATTTACTCATCTTGCGCGCTCGTACAGCCAAGTAATTCGCTGATCACCAGTACCTAACGCTTTAATTCAATTCACAGAGAAGGTAGGCTTTACCTATGGCTGATAAACATGAACTCCGCGAAAAAGGTCTGCGCTTAACGCCACAACGCGAACTCGTTTTATCTGCAGTGCGCGAACTCGGTCATGCAACACCAGAAGAAGTTGCTGAAAAAGTTCGTGCCACTCACCCGGGCATCAATCTTTCAACGGTCTATCGCAACCTAGAAACTCTAGAAAATGTAGGCCTTGTGCAACATACGCACCTAGGTCACGGCGGGGCGACCTATCACGCAGCAGAAGAGTTGACGCATCTTCATCTAGTTTGCAGCGATTGCGGATCCGTTGGCGATGCACCGATTGATGTCGCAGCAAACTTTGTTCAAAATTTGGCTGATGATTATGGCTTTAAAACAGATGTCACTCACTTTGCTGTTTACGGGTTATGCGCCGCGTGCGTTAAGTAATTATGACTGCGGTATTAGTAGAAGATGGCGTCGATAAGGGCGCTATTTGGCATTTTGGTGAACCCAATAAAGAACAGAAGGCGATGCTCGAAGGCAAAGCTTGGGCAGATCTTTCTCACTTAAATGTTATCGCCGTATCTGGTGCTGATCGCCTGAAATGGTTACACGATTTAACTACTCAACATTTATCTGAGCTCAGCGTTGGCCAATGGAGTTCAGCTTTAATCTTGGATCCACAAGGTCACGTTGAATACCAATTTAATTTAGTCGATGATGGCGAAACTACTTGGTTGGTTTTAGATCCGGGATATGCCGAAAATTTACTCACTTATCTGCAGAAGATGAAATTTATGTTGCGCGTTGATGTTCGCGATGCTTCAAGTGAATTTGTTGTATTACGTGCGCCAGGTGCAGCAACCGAAATCGGTGGTCCTTTTGCTTTGGTTCCGCGCGCAGAATTAAAAGAGATGCAGGAAACTTTTGGGGCTACCGCAATGCAAGTTGGGACTTGGGCACTTGATGCAGAACGTGTTGCGGCAGGGCGACCACGCATCGGCTTTGATACAGACCATAAATCAATCCCTAATGAGCTCGGGGTTTTAAATAAATCAGTGCATATGAATAAAGGTTGTTATCGCGGACAAGAAACGGTTGCAAAGATCTTTAATCTCGGCAATCCTCCACGACGCTTAGTTTTATTGCATTTAGATGGCAGCCAAGTAGTAATGCCGGCACCGGGCACTCCGGTTATGAATGGAGAAGTACAAGTTGGTTTTCTCGGCACAGTCGCACGCCACTTTGAACTTGGCCCAATCGCACTTGCCATCGTTAAACGAACAACACCGGTTGATGCGCAGTTAATGGTGGAAAACGTTGCCGCATCACAACAAGTGATTGTGCCCGCATAAATGGAGACGATCGGACAAGGCTTGATTGTCCTGGTGGCGATGCTGGTCATAATGTGGACGGTGAAGAAGCTCTAAACCCTTACTATTAAGGCGTGGAAATCGTTAGCGCTGTTCTTCTCGGAGTTATCTCTCTGTTAATTGGTCTTGCACTAGTGGTTTACGGTTTTCGTGGACGTCGCGAATCTCAAGCACGCGATGCGCGCACATATCGAAGGGGCAGACTCTAAGTGGTTTTTACAATTCCTGAAGGTCTGCACCCAGATTTAAATCCATTGGCTTGGATGGTTGGCACCTGGCGCGGAAAAGGTCGCGGAGATTATCCAACGATTGAAAGCTTTGAATATGCGCATGAGGTTGTCTTTAACCACGATGGGCGTCCCTTTTTAAATTACTACTCACGTTCTTGGATCATTGATAAAGATGGCGAAATCATTCGCCCTGCAGGTTCAGAAACTGGCTTCTGGCGCGTTAAACCAAATAACGTTTTAGAAGTAGTGATC
>JBIIPL010000088.1:0-5257 GCA_044342645.1 Candidatus Planktophila sp.
CGGAAAACCATTCAAATTTTCTTTGAAAGTAGATTCGCCTGATTACACCACCTCCACAGATGGTTTAGAAGTATCTTCCTTTCCTGATGAACTGCGTGAAAGGGTTCGCTCGAGTGATTTAGTTGAATACCAATATACAAAAATGCGATACCAAGATCGTGAAGATGCAAATGTCTTGATAGCAGGTCGTAAGATTGCGATACCAAAATCAGGAAATTATGAGATGTATTTGGTCTATTCGCTTAATAATCAGAATAGAACGCTTTCGATAGTTAAGAATGCACTTTTTCTTACCGGCTTTGCGCTCATATTCTTGATCGGCTTGATTACTTGGTTAGTTGTGCGCCAAGTAGTAAGGCCGGTTCGCGAAGCAGCAGCTATTGCACAGAAATTTACCCAAGGTGACTTCTCGCAAAGAATGAAGGTGGACAGTTCTGATGAAATTGCGACACTCGGTACGGCATTTAACGATATGGCCCTCTCGCTAGAGTCACAGATTTCGCGCTTAGAAAATTTGTCGCGTGTGCAGCAAAGATTTGTTTCCGATGTATCGCACGAACTCAGAACCCCATTAACCACTCTTCGAATGGCATCTGAGGTTATCTTCAGCCAGAAAGATAGTTTTGATCCGACGGTCTCACGCAGCTCAGAACTGTTGGTTGCGCAACTAGATCGATTTGAAAGGCTATTGGAAGATCTTCTAGAAGTTAGTCGATTTGATGCGGAAGTTGCTGTACTGGAACCAGTGGATTTTGACCTAATCAGTTTGATTGAGAGATGCATCGAAGATGTTCGAGCCAGTGCGCACGATCACGTTATTTCAATAACCATTGATCACGAGACTGAGCGTGTAATGATTAAGGGCGATATTAGGCGCGTGGAGCGCATTATGCGCAACTTACTCTCTAATGCCCTTGACCATGCCGAAGATAAACCAATTAATGTAACTGTAATTGCAACTCGTACCGAAGTTGCAGTCGGAGTTCGAGATTTTGGAACCGGTATTGAACCGTCCGCGTTATCTCGTATCTTCGATCGTTTTTGGAGAGCTGATCCTTCGCGAGCAAGAGTGCGTGGAGGAACTGGACTGGGACTTTCAATCGCACTTGAAGATGCGCGCTTACACAATGGTGAACTTGATGCGTGGGGTCTGCCTGGGCACGGTGCGCACTTCGTATTAACCCTGCCGAGAATTGCTGGCGAACAGATCGGTGGCCGGCCAATACGTCCACAGCCTGAGGATTATCCCCAGAATATTTAAATAGCTATTTAAGGAAATTTTGGCGATAGACAATCGCACCATGAAAAGTCTGGCCGAATTAATATTCCCATCACGATGCATTGGTTGTTCACAACTCGGCATATCCATCTGCGCGACTTGTAGAAAGAATTGGCATCCTCATATATATGAGCGCGGTATAAATGTTTTGGGTTTTGAATATCCAGTGGTTTCATCAATTGAATATTCCCCTATAGCTTCACGCGTCTTGTTGAGATCAAAAGAGGCAAACCAGATTGCCGCCGATCAGTTGCTGATAACTGCCATAAATCATTCTCTGCGATATTTCATAAAAAATTATGGAAGCGGAGATTTAGTAGCAATTCCTTCGCGCATTTCTACCACAAGAAAAAGAGGACGAAACTTTATGCAAGAAATAACCAAATCTGTTGCCAATCTTGAATCCTTGAAATCTCTAGAAATACTGCATCACCAACGGGCGGTGCGAGATCAATCTCAATTAAATTCACAGCAGCGGATAAGTAATATCACTGGGGCTTTTTCTACAAACTTAAATTTGCCCACGGCAGGCCGGGGGAATACAAAGCCACTAATTATTGTTGATGATCTAGTAACCACAGGGGCGACCCTTGCGGAGGCTATACGGGCCTTACGTACAGCAGGTTTCACGGTAATAGGCGCGGTAACAGGCGCGGTCGCTAACCCTTACGATAAGGGGGTTGATTTTCGAAAGGGCATATAAATGGCAAAGATTTTTGATCGCATAATGCGGGCGGGCGAAGGCAAAATTCTTCGCGACCTCAGCAAAGTTGTGGATCAAGTCAACTCATTTGAGCCTGCCATCTCCCCGCTTAGCGACGCTGAGTTGCGTGCGAAAACTGATGAATTTAAATCTCGATTCACTGCTGGAGAATCTCTAGATGAACTGCTCCCTGAAGCTTTTGCGGTGGTTCGCGAAGCAGCAAAGCGCACACTCGGGCAGCGTCACTATGACGTACAAATTATGGGCGGTGCCGCAATGCATCGTGGCAATATCGCAGAAATGCGCACAGGTGAAGGAAAGACTTTAGTAGCGACTCTTCCATCTTATTTGAATGCTCTAGCTGGACGCGGCGTTCACGTAGTAACAGTCAACGATTATTTGGCAGAGCGCGATAGTGAATGGATGGGCCGCATTCACCGCTTCCTTGGATTATCCGTTGGTGTGATCGTAAACAGTATGACTCCGGCAGAGCGTCGTGCGGCATATAACTCTGACATTACATATGGAACCAATAATGAATTTGGCTTTGATTATCTGCGAGACAACATGGCTTGGTCACTTCAAGATTGCGTTCAACGCGATCATTTCTTCGCAGTCGTAGATGAAGTTGACTCAATTCTTATCGATGAAGCTCGTACGCCATTGATCATCAGTGGGCCAGCGGACAAGGCAACAAAGTGGTACGTCGAATTTGCCAATATCGCAGATAAGTTACAGCGCGATACTCATTACGAAGTTGATGAGAAGAAGAAGACCATTGGAATTCTAGAAGATGGCGTCACAAAGGTAGAAGAACTTCTAAAGATTGAAAACCTATACGAAGCAGCAAATACGACTTTAATCGGCTACCTAAATAACTCAGTACGCGCCAAGGAATTGTTTAAGCGCGATAAAGACTATGTTGTAATGAATGGCGAACTATTGATTGTGGATGAGCACACTGGCCGTATGTTAGCCGGGCGTCGCTATAGCGATGGATTACACCAAGCACTGGAAGCTAAAGAGCGCATCGATATCAAGGATGAAAACCAGACTCTTGCAACAATCACACTGCAGAATTACTTCCGACTCTACGAAACTATTTCGGGTATGACCGGTACGGCAATGACCGAGGCATCTGAATTCCATCAGATCTATAAGCTTGGTGTTGTACCAATTCCAACGAATCGTCCAATGCAGCGAATTGACCAGGCAGATTTAGTTTATAAAAGTGAATTAGGTAAATTTATGGCGGTCACAAAGGATATTGTGGAACGCCACCGCAAGGGTCAACCAGTTCTAGTCGGTACAGTTTCAGTAGAAAAATCTGAAGAGCTATCTGCCCTTTTGAAGAAATCAGGCATTCCTCACGAAGTGCTTAATGCAAAGCACCACGAGCGCGAAGCATCGATCATTGCACGAGCAGGCGTTAGTGGAGCAGTAACAGTTGCTACAAATATGGCTGGACGCGGTACCGACATCATGCTTGGTGGTAATCCAGAATTTATGGCTGACTTTGAACTTCAACGTCGAGGACTCTCACCGGTTGATAACGCCACTGAATATGAAGCCGCTTGGCCAGAAGAAATTGCTAAGCAGAAAGCTGCAGTTGCTAAAGGCCACGAAGAAGTAGTTTCCCTCGGTGGTTTATATGTACTGGGCACCGAGCGCCACGAATCACGCCGTATCGATAATCAGTTGCGTGGACGCTCTGGACGCCAAGGCGATCCTGGCGAATCACGCTTCTATCTTTCTCTACAAGATGAGTTAATGCGTCGCTTTAATTCTGGTTTGGTTGAACGCTTCTTATCTGCTGCTGGCCTACCAGATGATGAACCAATTGAGTCAAAGATGGTCAGTAATGCAATTCGTTCAGCGCAGACCCAAGTAGAAGCACAGAACTTCGAAATCCGTAAGAATGTTTTGAAATATGACGATGTTATGAACCGGCAACGTGAAGTAATTTATGGCGAACGACGCCTTGTACTTGAAGGCGAAGATATCTCGCAGCAAGTACAGACATTTGTTGCAGATACTTTGGTTGCATACGTAAACGCCGAAACCACACAGGGCTATGGCGAAGATTGGGATCTAGACCGCTTGTGGCAAGCACTCAAAATGGTCTATCCAATTTCATTTACCCCAGAAGAGTTGATCGCTAAAGTCGGATCTAGTTCGGCACTTGATGCAGATTACTTATCGCAACAAATTTTAGAAGATGCAACAGCTGCATTTGAAAAACGTCAAGCCGATCTTGGTCCTGAGGTAATGCGTGAGCTTGAACGTAAGGTTTTGCTTTCTGTGCTGGATCGTAAATGGCGCGAACATCTTTACGAAATGGATTACCTGCAAGAAGGAATTGGCCTTCGTGCAATGGCGCAGCGCGATCCATTAGTTGAATACCAACGTGAAGGCTATGAACTCTTCGCCGCAATGATGGATGGAATAAAGGAAGAGCTCGCGAGTCTTGTCTTTAACGTAGAAGTTACGGTCGAAAGTGATGGCTCTCAGGTAAAGGCTGCCGGCATAACCGAGAAGCCATCTGATGTGACAGCCTTGCAGTACACAGCCAGTGACGAATCTGGTATTTCGACTAAGGGTGAAGTCTCACGCAACAGCCAATGTCCTTGTGGCTCTGGCAAAAAATATAAGCGTTGCCATGGCGGCGCTTAAATTAATTGCAATTCAGTACATAACCATCTCTGATCCACACCTTCAAATCTAATAACCATTACCCGCAGTCGTTCGCCAAAACGCACGGTAACCGTAGATTCACAAATACCATCTAAAGGCTCACATTGATGAATACTTCGAATTCTGCCAATCTCCTTTTGGCTTCCTACTTGCTTTAACAAATGCATATATACATGTCTGTGGCACTTGGAAATTAACTGTGCTGGTTGGCGGCGACCAGCCCAAATTTCAACGACGCTAATTGCAAATTTCATCGTCCAAGTGTGAAGTTCTGGCAGTTCGGATGCCGAAGTTGGTACAGGCTCAAAGCCTGGCTCAAACTCTTCACCAAAAGTGCTTGGTACTAAATAGAGCTTGGCTCGCTGTTCGGGAAGCTTTTCATTTTTGCGACTCGCTGCCAACTCTGAGAGTGAATAAAGATCTAATTGAGGGTGGCTCCACATCGACGGATCTTCATTGCTGGAGACCAAATCTAAGGTGCGAATTTGGGTGCGTTCTTTAATTTTCATATCCATAGCCGCACCTTGAACCCAAATAAGAAGAATCTCATCCGCCGAAAGGAGGATAAATTCTCATCCGAA
>JBIIPL010000089.1:0-5150 GCA_044342645.1 Candidatus Planktophila sp.
AGATAAGTTATTGATAAAAGAAGCTAGCCCTTTACGTAGTAAAACGGCGTCACGATCTGGATAGCGATTTAAATTCAGCGCAACTTGGTGGGTGCGATCAGCGATCGCTTTTGCCAGTGCAGGAGAAGGTGCATAAGGATTTTCGTTTGTATTTAGCGTTGCTTCAGCCGGAACTTGTGGCGCACCGTACGGAGAAAGTGGCGCTAAATCTTGGCGTAGCGGCAACCAGCTTGGCCAGTTCTTATCGCTCATAAATTTTCCAGACGAGCAGACATCGCTTCACCGTGCGCAGGTAAATCTTCGGAATTTGCCAGTGTTATCACCGTAGGAACTAGATCAATAAATGCTTCCTTCTTATATTCAATGTAATGAATTCCGCGTAGAAAAGTTTGCACTGAAAGCCCACTGCTGTGACAAGCACATCCCCCAGTTGGCAATACGTGATTCGACCCAGCGGAGTAATCTCCAAGTGAAACTGGTGAAAATCTTCCGATGAAAACCGCTCCGGCATTACGGATCTTTAGCGCGTCTTGCGAAGCGTTTCTTGTTTGAATCTCTAAGTGTTCGGCGGCGTATGCATTTACTACATCTATTCCTTGTGAGATGGAATCGACTAATACGATTGCCGATTGAATGCCAGAGAGCGCTTCAATTATTCGCTTGCTGTGCTTAGTAAGAGCTACTCGGACTTCTAGCTCTTTTATAACTTTAGCGGCCAATTCAGGGGATGTGGTAACTAACACTGCAGCGGCGATTACATCATGCTCTGCTTGGCTAATTAAATCTGATGCTACATCGCCTGCTATTGCACTCTCATCTGCCAAAATTGCAATTTCAGTTGGTCCTGCCTCAGAGTCAATTCCAATAACACCTCTTAAAGCACGCTTGGCCGCAGCGACGTATATATTTCCTGGGCCAGTAACCAAATCACACTTTTCGGATAGACCCTCCATTCCATATGCGAAAAGCGCGATCGCTTGCGCGCCGCCAATTGCATAAACTTCATTTATCCCAAGCAGTGCACACGCCGCCAGAATCGTTGGGTGAGGCAATCCTCCAAACTCTTTCTGCGGTGGTGATGCAACAGCGATACTAGAAACTTCAGCGATTTGGGCTGGAATCACATTCATTAGAACGCTACTTGGATAAACAGCGCGTCCACCTGGAACATATAAGCCGACGCGATCTACCGGTATCCAACGTTCAGTCACAACGCCACCGTCTACAACATTGGTGGTTTTATCTAAGCGTTTCTGATCCTCATGCACCTTACGGATACGAGAGATTGAGAGTTCTAAAGCAGTGCGAACCGCAGGGTCCAAATTTTTCAGCGCCTTATCTAATTCAACTTGGCTAACCCGAATTGACGCTGGCCTGACCCCATCAAATTCTTCAGCGAGTTTTAAAAGCTCTGATTCGTTACCGTTTTTAACTCTTTCTAGAATTGGCTCAATCGCGCGCATTGCAGTTGCGATATCAAGTGATGCACGTGGGATTGCACGTTGATAGCCGGCCTTACTTAAAGCCTGGCCGCGTAAATCGAGCGTGCGAATCATGAGTTAAGTCTAACGCTTTGGTAATTGCTCCCGCGCCTGAATATTACTGAGCAAGACTTACTGAGATTAGATACGTACTAGACAATCCGGACCGAGAATAGATTTTAAATCAGCGCTCAAACTCGGTGATGCTGTGACCAACGCATCGATCTTCATTGTGGTGAATACCCCTTGATCATCGATCTGCATATGGACCTCACGCTTTCCGGGATGGGAGCGAAGAATTTCCTTCATGCGATCAACAATTGGTGGGGTGCACTGCGAAATAGGAAGTGAAATCAGGAGTGGACCAACAGGGCCTGCTGAAATATCAAGTGATTTCATTTCAAGTGCGGTAAAGCGAACGACATCATCGCGGCGTTCAAAACGTCCTCGGACAGTTACTACACGATCTTCAATGAGAGTTAAGGCATATTGATTGTAAACATTTGAGAAGAAGAGAACCTCAACTGCGCCTTCAAGATCTTCCAAACTGACGATCGCCCAAGAAGAACCTGTTCGCGAAACTTTTCGCTGCACACCAGTGATCAGACCTCCTAAGGTAACGAAACCATCGGGAGTGCTTTCATCAGATAGAAGTGAGCTAATGGACATATCGGTATTTGAACGCAAGATATGTTCCACACCTAACAGCGGATGATCTGACACATAAAGTCCGAGCATTTCGCGTTCAAAGGTAAGCAACGTTGTTTTATCCCACTCGAAAGTTGGAATTTCAATATCAAGGCCTGCTACTTGGGTCATTGACTCTCCACCAAAGAGATCGAACTGACCGATGGCTTCAGCACGTTTTGTTTCTATAACTGAGTCAATTGCTTCTAAGTGAATAGACATTAAGCCTTTACGGGGATGTTGTAGCGAATCAAAAGCGCCACCTTTAATCAAAGATTCAATGGTCTTCTTATTGCAAACTTGAGCATCTACTTTTGCAAGGAAGTCACCGAAAGATGCAAAGGATCCTTTTGCTGTGCGTGATGCCTTTATCGATGCAACAACGCCTTCTCCAACATTTCTGATCGCAGCCAGTCCGAAGCGAATATCTTTGCCACGTGGGGTGTACTCAGCATTTGATTCATTTACATCAGGTGGCAGAACCTTAATTCCCATGCGACGACATTCTGAGAGATAGAGCGCTGACTTATCTTTATCATCACGCACGCTAGTTAAGAGCGCAGCCATATATTCGGTTGGGAAATTCGCCTTTAAATATGCAGTCCAAAATGAAACAACACCATAGCCAGCGCTGTGTGCGCGGTTAAATGCGTAATCAGAGAATGGAATCAGAACATCCCAGAGACGATTAATGGCTGCGGTTGAGAAACCATTTTCTTTCATGCCAGCTTCAAATGGAACATACTCTTTATCAAGAATCTCTTTATTCTTCTTACCCATTGCCTTACGCAAAAGATCCGCGCGACCCAATGAGAATCCCGCGACTTTCTGAGCAATCGCCATTACTTGTTCTTGGTAAACAATAAGGCCGTAGGTATCTCCCAAAATCTCCTGCAAAACTTCAGAGAGTTCAGGATGAATTGGCTCAACTGGTTTGCGTCCATTCTTACGATCGGCATAGTTATTGTGAGCGTTCTCGCCCATAGGCCCCGGGCGGTAGAGCGCAATTACCGCTGAAATATCGGCAAATGAATCTGGAGCCATGCTTCGCAAAAGCGCGCGCATTGGACCACCATCGAGTTGGAATACTCCCAAGGTATCTCCGCGAGATAAGAGTTCAAATGTTTTCTGATCAGAAAGAGCCAGGTCTTCTAGAACTACATCCAAGCCCTGATTCTCTTTAATATTTAAAAGGGCATCATCTAAAACCGATAGGTTGCGTAGACCAAGAAAATCCATCTTAAGTAAACCTGTGGATTCGCAAGCGCCCATATCAAATTGGGTGATAATCGCGCCATCAGCTTCACGACGATGGATTGGAATTACATCTAATAACGGCTCACGCGAAAGGATTACACCCGCGGCGTGAACTCCCCATTGGCGCTTTAGTCCTTCTAGCCCTTTTGCTAAATCAACAACTTTCATCGAATCAGGATCAGAGTTATAGAGTTCGCGGAATTCTCCTGCTTCGCCGTGGCGGGGATCTTTACTGTCGAAAATACCAGCGAGTGAAATATCTTTACCCATTACTGAAGGCGGCAGCGCTTTAGTTAATTTCTCACCAATTACATATGGGTAACCAAGTACACGTGTGGCATCTTTGATTGACTGCTTAGATTTAATTGTTCCGTAGGTGATTATCTGGGCGACTCGATCTTCGCCGTATTTCTCGGTTGCATATTTGATCATCTCGCTGCGCCGACGCTCGTCAAAGTCCAAATCGATATCAGGCATCGAGATACGCTCTGGATTTAGGAAGCGCTCGAATAAAAGTCCGTGCTCGATCGGATCAAGCCCGGTTATTCCTAATACATATGCAACGAGTGATCCAGCTGCAGAACCACGACCTGGACCGACGCGGATTCCAACTTTTTTAGCGTGAGATACCAAATCTGCTACAACCAGGAAGTAACCAGGAAAGCCCATCTTTAGCATTACATCTAATTCGTAATTTAAACGCTCTTTATGTGCATCACTGACGCCATCGCCAAATTTAGCGAGCAAGCCGCGCTCTGCCTCTTTTCGCAACCAGCTATCTTCACTCTCCCCCGCCGGCACTGCAAAGGCCGGCATTAAATTTTCATCTTCGCGCAACTTCACGTTACAGCGTTCTGCAATTAGCAATGTGTTATCGCACGCTTCTGGAATATCTCGGAAGATTTCACGCATCTGCGAAGGTGTCTTTAAGTAGAACTCATCATTATCGAATTTAAATCTTTTTGGATCTGCCAGCGTTGTGCCCGACTGCACGCAGAGTAAGGCAGCGTGAGCAGCCGCATCAGCGTGATGGGTGTAGTGCAGATCGTTTGTGGCAAGCAGCGGCAACTTAAGTTCGCGCCCTAATTTCAGGAGATCATCTTTTACGCGGGTTTCTACATCAATTCCGTGATCCATTAACTCCAAGAAGAAATTGTTGGCACCAAAAATATCGCGGTAATCACTTGCCGCGCGCATCGCATCTTTGTAATTTCCCATACGCAAGCGCGTTTGAATTTCCCCGCCAGGACACCCTGTTGTTGCAATCAACCCATCTGCATATTGCGAAAGCAATTCACGATCCATACGAGGCTTGTAGTAATAACCTTCTAAAGAAGCAAGTGAAGAGAGTCGAAATAGATTCTTCAAACCATGGTTATTTTCCGCAAGAATTGTCATGTGTGTATACGCCCCACCACCAGAGACATCATCATCTCCGCCACTGGCCCATTGCACACGTTTCTTATCAAAGCGCGATTCTGGTGCGACGTAAGCTTCAATTCCGATAATTGGCTTTACGCCAGCCTTGGTCGCTTGTTTATAAAATTCAAATGCACCGAAGACATTTCCATGATCTGTCATAGCGATCGCCGGCATTTCCTGGCGCGCTACTTCTTCTACTAAATCGCCAACTCGCGCTGCACCATCGAGCATTGAATACTCGGTATGAACATGCAGGTGTACAAAAGAGTCTTTTTTACTCACAGGTGTTGGGTTCGCGGTCGT
>JBIIPL010000090.1:0-5090 GCA_044342645.1 Candidatus Planktophila sp.
GGCTCTTTCTCTTGGGAAGATATGTCAGCGCGCTACACATCAGAACTTGCAAATGACTTTGGCAATTTAGCTTCACGTTTAGCGGCAATGATTGAAAAGTATTGTGAAGGCAAAGTTCCTGCAGTTGCTACCGATGCCGGTTTATCGCAGGCACTTGCTGCAACTGTGGCTAAGGCTGATGCCGCGATGGTCGCTTTAGATTTCCAAGGTGGAATAACCGCTGTAATGGATTTCTGTAAAAAGGTAAATGGCTATGTCACTGAAAAAGAGCCTTGGATATTGGCTAAAGATGAAGCTAATAGAAGCGAGCTAAACGAAGTTTTATATAACACAGCAGAATCCTTGCGCGCACTTGCTGTCTTATTGCATCCAGTAATGCCGGCGACCACAGAAATTCTTTGGGAAAGCTTAGGCGCAAATAAATCAATTGGATCAATAGGTGCACAAACAATCTCTAACGTTGCAAATTGGGGACAGCTTCCAGAAGGAAATATTGTTACAAAGACTCCTGTCTTATTTCCACGACTCGAGATTAAAGAGTAATTTTCTATGGCAGATCGCCACAATCGCGATATTGATCGCCCGCTGGCACCAGCGCCAAAACCGTTACCGGTCCCAACTGTTGATTCCCACGCACATTTAGAAATTGTCACAGATAGCGCCCCAGATTCTGATGCGGTAAGAAAAGTATTAGACGATGCCAAGGCCGCTGGCGTTGATCGAGTTGTGCAAGTTGGATATTCAGCAGAGCAATCTAAATGGTGTGTTGCAGCAGCTGAACATTTCAGCGATCGCGTTTTAGCTGCAGTGGCGCTGCATCCCAATGAAGCACCAATTGTGGCTGATATGGATGCGGATCTAAAGATAATCGAAGAACTTGCCACTCATCCGCGAGTGCGGGCTATCGGTGAAACCGGCCTAGATTATTTCCGCACACCTCCAGAACTTCGCAAACGCCAACAAGATTCGTTTAAATGGCATATCGAACTCGCAAAGAAAACAAAGAAAGCTTTAGTGATCCACGACCGTGATTCACACGATGATGTTTTATCTATCTTGCTAGAAGTTGGCGCGCCGGAGAAGACGGTATTTCACTGTTTCTCTGGAGATGTGGCGATGGCAAAGACCTGTATTGACCGCGGATACATACTCTCCTTCGCCGGAACACTAACTTTTAAGAACGCACCTGACTTGCGTGAAGCGGTGAAGTTAGTGCCTTATCAACAATTACTTGTTGAAACTGATTCACCATTTCTAGCGCCGATGCCCAACCGGGGAGCGCTTAATACACCCGCGCAGATTGCAAATATTGTGCGAGCAATGGCTGAAGAACGTAACGAAAGCGTCGGAACTTTAGCGCAAGCACTCTCTGATAACGCTGAGCGAATATTTGGCTCATTTGCTGCAGGATCAACTCTATGACTTTGCTAGGTGCAGCAGAAATACGCGCACTAGCTGAGAAATTAGATTTAAAGCCCTCTAAATCCCTTGGCCAAAATTTTGTAATTGATGCCAACGTCTGCCGAAAGATCGTGCGCACCGCTGGAATTACTTCAACCGATATTGCTTTAGAAATTGGCCCAGGCCTTGGCTCACTTACTTTGGCGTTGATGGAAGAAGCAGCCAGTGTTGTGGCAGTTGAAATTGATTCTCGCTTAGCCAATCAACTGCCAATTACCGCTGCTGCACACAGCGAGCGTGCAAATAATCTAACTGTTTTAAATCAAGATGCGTTGCAGTTAAAGAATCTGTCGGTTGACCCAACTGTGCTAGTTGCTAACTTGCCCTATAACGTTTCGGTTCCAGTCTTTCTTCATCTCCTAGAAATTCTTCCGACGTTGCGAAGTGGCGTTGTGATGGTGCAAGCTGAAGTTGCCGATCGTTTAGCGGCAAAACCAAATACCAAGGAATATGGAATTCCATCTGTAAAGGCTGCTTGGTGGGCGCAAGTTAGTAGCGCTGGATCTGTATCGCGTTCAATCTTCTGGCCTGCGCCAAATGTAGATTCTAAGTTAGTGGCATTTAGCAGACGAGCCACACCAGGAAGTGAAGAATTGCGAAAAGAAGTCTTTGCCATAATCGATCTGGCGTTTGCACAACGACGCAAGATGTTACGCGCCGCGCTGTCTTCGCGTTATGGTGGATCTGGCGCTGCCGAGGCGCATTTAATTGCCGCCGGAATTGATCCAACGCTGCGTGGTGAATCGCTAGATATCCATGGTTTCTGCAAAATCGCGCAACAAGGTTTAGAGTCGTAACGTGTCACCATCATCGAGTGCATCAGTTACGGTGCGCGTTCCTGCCAAAGTGAATTTGCAGTTAGCAGTTGGTCCACGCGAGGCAGATGGTTTCCACAATTTAGTTACTGTTTTTCAAGCAATTTCGATTTACGATGATGTCACTATTACCAAAGCAACACCTGGTTCAGGAATAACCATTGCAATCACTGGTGATCACACACATGGGGTACCGGCAGATTCCACAAATTTAGCGGTGAAAGCTGCCCAATTAATCGCAGATGATTATGACTTTGCAGTTGATATCCATATAGATGTGAATAAATCGATCCCAGTTGCAGGTGGAATGGCTGGGGGAAGTGCGGATGCCGCGGCAATAATTGTGGGGCTAAATGATTTATATAACCTAGAAATGTCTCGCGAAGAGATGTTGGAATTCGGTGCGCAACTTGGAAGTGATGTGCCTTTTATGATCACTGGCGGCACAGCGATCGGCCAGGGTCGCGGTGATCAGTTAACGGCGGCGCTTTCGCGCGGCACATATCACTGGGTATTAGCACTTTCCACTGTTGGGCTTTCTACTCCTGCCGTTTATCAAGAATGCGATCGTTTACGTGCCGGTTTAGATATTGCGCCACCGCAAACTAGCGATGCGCTTATGCAATCACTACTTGCCGCAGATCCAAAGGCTGTTGGCTTGGCGTTGCAGAATGATCTGCAATCTGCAGCTTGTTCGTTGCGCCCGGCGCTGACATTAGTTTTAGATGTTGGAGAAGAGTACGGAGCACTTGGCGCAATAGTTTCTGGTTCTGGCCCGACCGTTGCATTTTTAGTTGGCGATGAAGAACAAGGTTTAGATCTGGCAGTTGCTCTTACATCAAGTGGAGTTGTCGGTAGCGTTGCGCGAGCTTATGGCCCAGTGCACGGAGCGAAAGTTATTTAGTTCTCTTCAAGGTGTGCGGCAAGCACGCTTAACAAATCAGCAAGGGCTAAGCGTTGCTCACGAGTCAAGCCCTTTAGCAATTTGCTCTCTTGCTCTAGTAAACCTTCTAAAGCCTTATCAACTGCTCGCATTCCGGACGCAGTTAACGTTACGAGTGAACCGCGACCATCATCAGGGTCTGGTTGGCGAGTTATCAGTTTCAATTCTTCTAAGCGATCTAAACGATTTGTCATCGTTCCACTTGTGACGAGAGTTTCCTGCATTAATTCACCAGGGGAGAGTTGGTAAGGATCTCCGACGCGACGAAGCGCTGCTAAAACATCAAAGCCCCAAGTTTCTAAATCTGCGAATGCATCACGACGTGCAATATCTAGATTGCGAGAAATTCGTGAAATGCGACTTAAAACTGCGAATGGAGTTATATCCAGATCAGGGCGTTCGCGCTTCCAGGCCGCAATTAGGCGGTCAACTTCATCGCGATTAGCGCTCATAGAGGTACAGGCTAGCGGCGAGAACTGCCCCAGAAGTGTTCTCAGAAGTGTTGATGGTCGCGAGCACTCGCATTTATGAGGGAGAATATGCGTTCCGCCATTGTGTAGTGGCTAGCACATGGGCCTTTGAAGCCCAGGGTCCAGGATCGATACCTGGTGGCGGAGCAATTTTAATTGCCCGCTGAAGGAGCTAGCGGAGCAATATTGATTGCCCGCTGAAGGAGCTAGCGGAGCCACCTATTGAATGAACTGCGACCAGTTAGACTTACCCATATGAGTGCAAACCTCGAGACGGTTGTTGTTCTCGCCGCAGGTGAAGGCACTCGCATGAAATCTTCCACACCAAAAGTTCTCCATGAAGTTGCTGGGCGCTCATTAGTTGGCCACGTCCTTCACGCAGTTCAATCACTGAAACCAAAGCAAGTGCGCGTTGTTGTTGGCGCCGGACGTGAAGCAGTTGAAGCCCATCTTTCAGAGATTGCCCCAAAAGTTACAACCGTCTTTCAAGAACGTCGCGGTGGCACAGGCCATGCAACGCAGTTAGCGCTCGCGGGACAAAACAATGGCGGAACAATTTTAATTTTGGCTGGAGATACTCCACTTTTGACTGGGGAATCTTTAAAGCAACTCCTGGATATACATCACGACGGTGGATTTACTGCAACGGTACTTACCGCAGAACATCCTGATCCAACTGGTTATGGACGCATCGTGCGCGGCGATGACGGGTCTTTACTTCGCATTGTCGAAGAACGCGATGCTGACGATTTCGAAAAGGGAATTTACGAGATAAATTCAGGGGTTTACGCCTTTGATGCTCAAAAGCTAGGTAGCGCCATCGGCAAGTTAAGTAACGCTAATTCGCAAGGTGAACTTTATTTAACTGATGTTATTGAGATATTGCGCAATGAAGGTGGCTCTATCGCAGCAGCGCTGATTGAAGATTTCATCGAAATTCTTGGTGTGAATGATCGCGTGCAATTGGCCGAAAGCGCTGCGTTACTGCGTGATCGTATAAATGAAGAATTTATGCGCGCCGGCGTGACGATTTTGGACCCAACAACTACTTGGATTGATGCCACAGTAAAAATTGAAAACGATGTCACGATCTTTCCTGGCTCAGCGATTCTCGGAAAAACAACGATCGCAACGGGCGCCGTCATTGGACCTCGCGCAGTTCTTGAATCTTGCACAGTATTAAGTGGGGCCAAGATCATTGAATCAAATTGCTTTGAGGCAACAATCGGCAAAGGTGCCAACGTTGGTCCTTACTCATATTTACGCAAAGGCACTGTGCTCGGAACTGATGCAAAAGCTGGAGCATTTGTGGAAATGAAGAATGTAAAAGTTGGAGATGGATCGAAAGTCCCACATCTTTCTTATGTTGGTGATGCAACTATCGGTGAAGGCACCAATATT
>JBIIPL010000091.1:0-5078 GCA_044342645.1 Candidatus Planktophila sp.
TTGCCATTGAACCTTTATCGAGATACTTGAAATCTTGCAGCGCTTGGCCGCGAGATGCGCGAGCGATCTGCTTAGCCACCCAACGTCCTTGTTGCATTGCAACAGGTGCCACCATTGGCAAGAAACGTCCTGCAGAATCTTTAGCACCTGAGATATCGCCGATCGCCCATATGTGTGGGTAATGGCTCACTCGCAAATTCTGTTCCACGCTGATGCGTGTTCCATCAAGTGGCAAATTAAGTAGCGCACCGGTTGGTTCACCTTTAACGCCTGCAGCCCAAATAGTTACCTCAGATGGAATCGAATCTCCACCTTTAACTAAAATTTGGCGCGGCTTCACTTCTTGCACTGCGGTGTTAAGCAAAACTTTAACGCCGAGTTTCTCTAAATCTTTTTTGGCTCGAGCCGATAACTTCTCGCTAAACATTGGCAAGATCCGTGGACCTGCTTCAATCAAGTAGATATCAATATGCTTTGCAGCGTTGGCTTCATCGTTCTTCAATGGACCATTCTTTAACTCAGCAAGCGCGCCGGCCATCTCAACGCCGGTCGGCCCGCCACCTACAACGCTAAGTGAAAGTCGTGTTTGATCTTCAAAACGACAGAGATCTTCAAAACGGCGCATTACTTCGGCGCGGATTCCAATTGCTTCATGAACGCTCTTCATCCCAAGGGCAATTTCAGTAACGCCTTTTACGCCGAAATCAGCGGTGGCCGAACCAAGTGCCACAACTAAGTGATCAAATTCTAGAGTTTCTGATGAATCTAACTTCACTGATTTATTTTTATGATCAACCGCGATTGGTGAGCCCATTCGAAATTTAACGCCGCTTTTGCGAAGCGTGCCGCGGACTGGGTGAGCCACATGGTCTGCGGCCAGCCCTGCTGTGGCCACCTGATAGAGCAACGGCAGAAAAGTTTGAAAGTTATGGCGATCTACAACTGTGACATCGGCATCTTTAGCCAGCGCTTTAGCGGCGGTGAGCCCGCCGAAACCCGCACCAAGTATTACGACCCGTGGTCGTGTGGAAGAAGCCATAGCCGCAGTCTAGGCTCTGAACTATGAACTCGCAGCGCTTAATTCTCGTCACCGGAGCATCTGGCTATGTAGGTGGGCGACTTGTACGAGATTTAGTTGCTGACAAACATGCAGTCCGAACCTTGGTGCGTGATACACAGAAAGTTAAAGATCAACCGTGGGCGAAAGATGTAGAAATCGTGGAAGGAAATGCCAACAATCCGGATGATCTACGGCGCGCTTTGAAGGGCGTTCATACCGCGTACTACCTTTTGCATTCAATTAACGCCGGAAAGAATTTTGATGAAGTAGAAAGTGCAATGGCGAGAAATTTTGCGGCCGCCGCAGAAGCAGAAAACGTTTCACAAATTATTTACTTAGGCGGAATTGCCAACGATAAAAATCGCAGCCAGCACCTTGCTTCACGAATGAACACAGGAGCGCAATTAGCTTCTGGAAAAGTTCCGGTACTTGAACTCCGTGCAGGAATAATCATCGGCTCTGGATCTGCCTCATTTGAAATGCTGCGTCATCTAACGCATCGCTTGCCGATTATGACTACCCCTAAATGGGTATCTAATTTAACTCAACCAATTTCAATTCGTGATGCGCTGTATTACTTGCGCAAGTGCGCAGCTTTGCCTGCGCCAATTTCAAAGATCTGCGATATCGGTGGCCAAGAAGTACTTTCTTACGCGGATATGATGCAGAAATTCGCAAAATTATCTGGACTGCGCAAACGCTGGATTATTCAAGTTCCAGTTCTCACACCAAAATTATCAAGCCTATGGATTGGCTTTGTAACACCCGTACCAACTGCTTTAGCGCGCCCGTTGGTTGAGTCGCTAATTAGTGAAGTGGTTGCAGATTCGCAGAAGAGTATTGATTCAATAATTGCACCGCCACCAGAAGGATTTGTCGATGTAGAAGGTGCGATCAAATTAGCGCTATCGCGTATTGCAGATCGCGATGTGATTACACGTTGGTCAGATGCGGCATACCCAACTGCACCTTGGCAGAAAGCACAGAGCGATCCGGAATGGGCCGGTGAAATGGTTTTGCGCGATCGTCGCGAGCAACCAACCGATGCTTCAGCCGCCGCTTTATGGCAAGCGATTGAAAGTATTGGTGGAGACAATGGTTGGTATGGCGCTGATTTCCTTTGGTATCTGCGCGGGCTAATTGATCGCTTCTTTGGTGGGGTTGGCTTACGTCGTGGTCGTCGTGATCCGTTAACACTTCGAGTTGGCGACAGTTTGGATTTTTGGCGTGTAGAAGAGTTGGATCGTGGAGTAAGACTAAAGCTTTATGCTGAAATGATTCTGCCCGGTAAAGCGTGGTTGGAATTTACAATAATTGAAGAAAACGGCAAACGCATTGTGCGCCAAGAAGCGAGTTTCTCACCGCGCGGCTTGGGTGGGCAGCTTTATTGGTATGCAGTTCTGCCATTTCATATCTTTGTTTTTCCAACAATGATGCGTAACTTAATTCGAAAAGCTAATCGCACTGATTATGCCAATTCATAATTTCACTCCAGAAGTAGAGGACCTGGCCCAAGAAATTCTGGCGTATAGCCTGCATCGTTTAAAAGATGATCCACCACTAGATGGTCCACGCACGGCTGAAGATTTATTTAATGAAGTTGGTAACACGATCACCGCTAAGGGCTTAGGTGGCCATGAAGCACTTGAAGTATTTACAAATGTTTTAGCAAAGGCGTGTATCTCAACTGATCATCCGCGCAACTTGGCATTTATTCCATCTGCACCGACTGAATACTCCAACTTATTTGATCTAGTCGTTGGCGCTAGTTCACTTTATGGCGGCTCTTGGCAAGAAGGTGCAGGTGCGGTCTTTGCAGAAAACCAAGCACTGCGCTGGATTGCAGATTTAGCTGGCCTGCCACAATCTGCCGGCGGTGTATTTGTGCAAGGTGGGACAACTGGAAATCTCTCTGCTTTAGTCGCTGCTCGAGCTGATGCGCGAAAGAAATTTCCTAACACTTCCCGGTGGGCAATTGCCTGCAGCGCCGAAGCACATTCATCAATTGCAAGTGCAGCGCACATTATGGATGTTGAGTTATTGAAAATTGAACCAGGTGCGGATCGCAAAATTCACGGCGCAGAAATCGGTGCGGCGATAGATAAATTGCATTCCACATCAGATACTCGCGTCTTCGCAGTAGTCGCAACTGGTGGAACTACAAACCTAGGAATTATTGACGACCTAGAAACTGTTGGTGCAGCAACGCACGCACGAGATATTTGGTTTCATGTCGATGGGGCCTACGGTTTGGCGGCGCTCTGCGCTCCATCTGTGCGCGCCAAATTTAGCGGTGTTGAAAGTGCAGATTCATTAATTGTTGATCCACACAAATGGCTCTTCGCGCCATTTGATGCGTGTGCTCTAATCTACCGCAACCCCGAAATCGCCAAAGAGACTCATACCCAACATGCTTCTTACTTAGAAACCTTGCACGATGGCTCTTGGTCGCCCTCAGATTATGCAATTCACTTAACACGTCGCGTGCGCGGTTTACCTTTCTGGTTCTCACTTGCAGCGCACGGAACCGATGCATACACCGAGGCAATGGAAGAGACTTTAAATGTGGCACGCACTGCTGCTGACTTAGTGCGCGCCCATCCAAATTTAGAACTCGTTATGGAGCCAGAACTTTCTATCGTTGCTTTTAAGCGCACGGGATGGTCAACTGCAGATTATCAAAAGTGGAGTGACAAATTGTTAGCGGATCAAATTGGTTTTATTCCGCCATCATCGGATCAAGGCCAACCAATTTTGCGCTTTGCCATCGTAAATCCGTGGACCAAAGTTTCTGATATCTCAATGATTTTGGATACGCTCTAAATCCCACAATTTGTGCGCTCCCTAGTTTAAGATTTGCCATATGTCAGCGCTCGAAAATGATCAGCAAATGAGTAATTCGCTGAGCGACCTAGAAATTCGGATCTTGGATTTCGAATCTAATTGGTGGCGCTTTGCTGGCGCAAAAGAGTCAGCAATTAAAGAGCTATTCGATCTAAATGCACCTCGTTATTACCAACTCCTGAACGACCTAATTGACCGGGATGATGCCCTCGTTGCCTCTCCTATGCTGGTAAAGCGCCTGCGCCGCCTCCGTGAGGCCCGCATGAACGCCCGCTCCGCGCGATAACCAGCCTCGTTTTGCGCCTCTGAATAGAAGGCCGTAGATTTGGCGTTAGCACTCTCGGGGTGTGAGTGATAAAACGCCCTCTAATGCTAGAAACTTAAAAGGAGTAATTACATGGCAAAGATGATTGCCTTTAATGAAGAAGCCCGTCGTGGTTTAGAACGCGGAATGAACGTTCTCGCTGATGCAGTCAAGGTAACCCTTGGGCCTCGCGGACGTAACGTCGTACTAGAAAAGAAGTGGGGCGCCCCAACAATCACCAATGATGGCGTTTCAATCGCCAAAGAAATTGAATTAGATGATCCATGGGAAAAAATCGGAGCAGAGTTAGTTAAAGAAGTTGCTAAGAAGACAGATGATGTCGCAGGCGATGGAACAACAACTGCAACCGTTCTCGCCCAAGCGCTTGTTCGCGAAGGACTTCGCAACGTAGCAGCCGGCTCAAACCCAATGGCGCTAAAGCGCGGTATTGAAAAGGCAGTTGCTGCGATCGTTGCCGAACTTGCATCAATGGCTAAGAGCGTTGATTCGAAAGAGCAGATTGCAGCTACTGCATCTATCTCAGCGGCTGATTCCACAATCGGTGACATGATCGCCGAGGCGATGGATAAGGTCGGCAAAGAAGGCGTAATCACAGTTGAAGAATCAAACACTTTTGGTCTGGAACTCGAACTCACTGAAGGTATGCGCTTTGATAAAGGCTATATCTCTCCATATTTCGTAACCGACCAAGATCGTATGGAAGCAGTCCTTGAAGATGCTTACATCTTGATCGTTAACTCAAAGATTGCAAATATCAAAGACCTCGTTCCTGTACTCGAAAAGGTAATGCAATCAGGTAAGCCGCTTGCAATCATCGCTGAAGATGTAGAAGGCGAAGCTTTGGCAACA